>NZ_JBSIUR010000005.1:0-157166 GCF_053654655.1 Helicobacter sp. 23-1045 | reverse complement strand
TAAAAACTCCGCGCCGTTAAAATTTGCGTTTGTGTATGGAAAATTAGCGGTTTTGCTCATCTTAAAAGTCCTTAAATGTAAAATAAAATTTGGATTATATTATAATTTCGCCTTAAATTTAAAATAAAGGAAGGTAAAAATGGAAACATTAAAAGTTCGCATTTCGCCCTTAGTGGCGGATGATTCTAGGGAGTTTGCAAGTATATTTGATATGCAGAAATTTGGCAATTTAGCGCATTTTAATGAGTGCGTGCTAAACACGCGAGGGACGCCAAATGCGCCTGTTAAAATGGCGCGGGAAATGGAGTTTAAGTTAAGTGCGTTTGATATTTTGCATTTTGAAAATATTGAGATTGTGACAACGAGTGGCGGGGCATTTAAGGATGGCGAGATGATACAGGAAAATGCCGCTGGATTTGGCAAGCATACATTTGTGCGTAAAAATTATAGCGATTTTAAGAGATTGGCAAGGCGATTTTTTATCCCGCTAAATTTTGTGGAGTTTAAGCAAAGTGTAAAGGTGCTTTTAAGTGCGATTTTTGGCGCAGAATCTAAGCGATTGCAAAATAATCATCCAAAGATTTTATTCCACTCGCCAAATTGGGATTGTTTTAGTCATTTTAGTTTTGAGGAATTTCCTAGACTTTTAGCAACGCTTAAAGCATTTTCTAAAATAGGGGGGGGGCAGCACAAGTAAAAATGCAGAATCTGAAAATCTCATAATAATCGCTCCCATCCGCCACTCTTGGCAGTTTAATCAATACATTTATCCCGCACTTCTTTCTCTTACAAAAGAGCATAATCCTACTTGCCCATTTGCCATAAAAAAGGAAAATATTGTGTGCGTAAATAATGCCAAACTCCCGCAAAAAGCGGTGCTAAAAGCAAAAAATGTCTTTATCCCCACGCCTGTAAAATGCAATAAAAAATATTTGGTGGATGCGATGGAGTTTTTACGCGAATTTTATTTTGATGAAAATTTCACGCGTGGAGTGGAGCGTATTTACATTTCACGGGCAAAAAGTGCAAAGCGATTTTGGTGAATGAAAATGAAGTGCGAGAGATTTTGGAGCAAAAATATGGGTTTAAAACGCTTTTTATGGAGGAAGTTAGTTTCAAAGATAAGATAAATTATCTCTCCCGCGCAAAGGTGCTTTTAAGCGTGGATGGCACTTCGGTGATGAATTATGGATATATGAAGGCAGGTAGCAAGGCAATTGCGTTGCGTCCATTTAATATGGCTGAATATCCCATCGAAAATATTTTTGGCGTGGAGTTTTTACCCATAATTTGCGAGATTGATAAAAAAACGGAAAAAGACACCGACCATTTGGATGGATTTATCGGGTCGTGGTGGGCGAGTAATTTAATCGTGGATATTAAATATTTGGAGGATAGATTGAGTGCTTATGGAATTTGCCCTATAAATTAGTTAAAATCGCAACTTTATTTCAACAAATGGAGGATTTATGAAAAAGCAAAAGGCACTTGTGCTTGGCGCGGGGATTGCCGGGATTTCTGCGGCATATCACTTGCAAGATGGCGGAAAATATGAAGTTTATGTGTATGAAAAAAATAGCGATTGGGGCGGATTGTGCGGAGGATTTTGGGTAGATTCTGCGAAGGGGAAATTTTGGTTTGATAATGCTGTGCATTTAAGTTTCACAAGCGATAATTACGCAAAATCCACCTTCCACACAAACGCCCCACCCCTAACGCACATCCCAAACCCCATAAATTATTACGAAAATATCGCAATAAAGCACCCCGCGCAAAATAATCTCTGCCACCTCCCGCTTGATATCAAAATAAGCGCGCTAAAAGATATGATTGGCAACAAAAATAAAAATAAAATTTGCAATTATGAGGATTGGTTGAGGGCGCAATATGGCGACTTTTTCACGGAAAATTTCGTCAAAAAATACACGCGAAAATATTGGACACTTGAAGCGAGGGAGTTAAGCACGAGTTGGGTGGGTGGGCGATTTTATATGCCAAATTTAGAGGAAATCTTGCGTGGAGCGATGAGCGATGAGACGCCAAATACCTACTACGCCCAAAAAATGCACTATCCAAAAGAGGGGCAATATCGCTCTTTTGTAAAAAATCTAGCGCAAAATTTAAATATCACATACAAAAAAGAAGCAGTGGAAATAAACGCAGAATCTGTAACTTTTAGCGATGGCAGTGGCGCGAAGTTTGATAAACTCATCTCCACACTGCCTATAAATGAGATTGTAAAACTGCTAAAAAATATCCCGCAAAAGGTTAAAAATGCAGCGGCAAAATTGCACGCCACTTCGGTTGCAATCGTTAGTTTTGGATTTAAGAGAGCGGATGTGGCGAAAAATCTTTGGTTTTATTCCTACGATGAGGATAAATTATTCGCGCGAGTATATTCGCCATCGCTAAAAAGTCCAAGCAATGCGCCCAAAGGTTGCTCATCATTACAAGCAGAAATTTATTTCTCCGCATTTAAACCGCTGGAAAATATGCTTGGCATTTATAAAAATCCCCCCCCAATTCGATTATAAACAAATCTTAATTTCCCACACAAAAGAGCAATTTGTAAAATTAGGCATTTGCAAGGATGGCGATATAATTTGCGAGGATTGCAGAATCTTACCCTTTGGCAATGTCATTTTCACACACAAAATGGAGCATTACCGCAAAATCGTATTAGACTTTATCAAATCTCGTGGCATAATCTCTTGCGGGCGATTTGGCGCGTGGGATTATTTATGGAGTGACCAAAGTTTTTTAAGTGGGATGGACGCAGTGAAAAATATTTAATTTTGTAGAATTTTATTTGGATTGTCATTATTAGCGCGAAGCGAAGAATCTCTTTTTAGATTCTGTGATTTTTGTGTTAGATTCTGCGTTGCGTGCAATTCGCAGAATCTCGTGTGAAATCCGCAGAATCTAACGCGAAAACTTCCCTTGCGGAGGGTAATCCCAAAAATTCCCCCTCACTTGCGGAAATTAAATCAACTTGTCCCCCCTCCCTTGCGGAGATTGAATCAAATTTTTCCCCCTCCCTTGCGGAGGGGGTTAGGGGGTGGGTATCAAAATCCCCCACAGATTCTGCGAATTTTGAAGGCAAACCAAATTTAGATTCTGCTGATTTTTGTCATTTTGGCGAAGAATCTCAAAAAAATACTTCGGCGATTGACGGGAAAATTTTTGTGATAACAGGCACGCTTTCTCGCCCACGAGATGAGTTTGTGGAGATTATTGAGCGTTTGGGCGGGAGGGTGAGTTCGGCGATTTCATCCAAAACGCATTTTTTGCTTTGCGGGGCAAACGCGGGTGGCAAACTGCAAAAGGCGCGGACTTTGGGCGTAAAATGTATCGATGAAGGCGAATTTTTTGAGATGATAAAATAGCAATCGGCGTTATAAAAATGCGCCAAATTTGCAGAATCTACGCTAGATTCTACAAAATCACACGCAATTCGCAGAATCTAAAACAATACAATTATTTCGCAGAATCTGCTCGTTTATGATAACGAAATGCACCAAAATCGCAGAATCTGCCACCACTTCGTCATTGCGAGATTTTGCGAATCTTGGATTAGATTCTGCGATTTGCGTGTGATTTGCAGAATCTGCATTGCGTTCCGTCATTGCGAGATTCTGCGTTAGCAAAATCGTGGCAATCTATGCTAGATACTGCGATTTTTGTGAGATTCTGCGCCATACTTCACGCTAGATTCTGCGAAATTTGGATTAGATTCTGCGATTTTGCGATATTTTTGCTATCGCAAAAATTTTGGATTGCCACGAAAATCCTTGCGGATTTTCTCACAATGACGAATTATGTGTAGATTCTGCGAATGAAGTTTTTACGCTATTATTTTTTTGATTATTTTACCCACCCCTTTAATCCCCCTCCGCAAGGGAGGGGGAGCAAGTTGATTCAATCTCCGCAAGGGAGGGGGAATTTTTTGGAATTGTCCTCCGCAAGGGGTTTTGGAGTTAGATTCTGCGGAGCAAATTTCGTGCGAGATTCTGTGTTTTTGTGCGATTATCAGAATCTAGCGTAGAATCCCTTTTGTCATACTAGGCGAATGCGAAGTATCTCAAAAATAAAAGAGATTCTTCGCTACGCACTTCGTGCTACGCGCGAGAATGACAATATTATAGATTGCCACGAAAATTCGCTACGCTCATTTTCTCGCAATGACGGCGTGGTAGGCAATTCGCAGAATCTAAAACAACGCAATTATTTCGCAGAATCTCGCACAAAAACTTCCCTTGCGGAGGGGGTTAGGGGGTGGGTAAGATTCTGCGAATTTGCAAAAAAAACAAGCGAATGAAAATGAAAAAATGGCGAAGCAAAATCTGCGAATAAAATAAAAAACGCAGAATCTGCCCTTATTTCTTATCGCTTTTTTCCTTTGGTAAGTCCGCGTCAATCATCGCCTTTGTCTCGCTGTAAATTATGCGCGGACTTACATAATCATCCTTGCCTTGCTTGATTTTCCCGCCTTGCTCTAAAATAAACTTCGCATTGAGCTTATTTGCCAAATCCTCGCTTAATTTATAGGGCGCGATTTTATCATCCCTCGTGGAAAGAAGCGTAATGTGGCGGATATTTTTCATCAAATTTTTGTAATCTAACTCCACCGCATTAAACGCAGAAGCACTCTGCCCCTGCGGTGCTTGCCCGACAAATCCACTCACAAGCACAATCCCACCGACTTTTTTCCCGCTCTCTTCGATGAATTTCAGCACCGCAATCCCGCTAACCCCGTGCGCCACGAAGTAAGTCGCCTCATCAATCTCCCCTGCGACTTCCTTAATCTTATCTTTCCAAAGTTGAATGTCCGCACTTTTTGGCATATCCGGCAGTGCGATATTTTCCGCCTTTATCGCCTTGCCAATCTCGCTGCTTAGCTCGCTTTTTAGCCACGGATACCAATAAGATTCTGCATTCGCCTCAAATCCGTGAATGATATAAATCCTTATATCCTTCGCAAACGCCCCACTCACAAGCCCAAACGCCAATAGCGCAATTCTAAAAACTCTCATTTTTGTTACCTCCGTTAAATTAAATTATTGAGTTTTAAACTCTCTATAAACTCGTCATCATCGCTAGATTCTGCGTTTTTATCCGCAGAATCTCCCAAAATCGCAGAATCTGCGTCTTTTTTCGCGTTAGATTCTGCGAGTTTCTTACTTTCCGCCTTTTTTGCATCGGCATTTGCTTTTAAATCCAAGTTGTAGGTTACCACTTGATTTCTACCGCCTTCTTTTGCCTCATACAACGCCAAATCCGCTTGATTTATGCACTCCCACACATCGTGCGAAAATTCAGGCATTGCACTTACGCCGATACTCACGGATTTGCTAAACTTCAACTCACCGCGCGAGCATTTTTTCGCCATTGCAAAGGCATTGCGGATTTTATCAGCAACTCTTGTCGCTTCATCAATATCGGTTTCATCCAAAATTACCACAAATTCCTCGCCACCATAGCGGATGAGTTTATCCACCGGGCGAATGATTTTGCGAATAGTCTCCACAAGCAGCACAATCCCCGCATCGCCGATTGCGTGTCCGTAAGTGTCGTTGATATTTTTAAAGTGGTCGATATCAAGCATCAAAATGCCGAAATTCGCGTGCTTTTCTAGCTTCGCCTTAATCTCGCTAGAATATTTATCCAAAAAGAAGCGGTTAAATGCCTTTGTGAGCGGGTCGGTGAAGGAATTTTCCTCGATTTCTTTCATAAGGATTTTTGTATTTATAATGTGCCGTGCCTCGCGCATATAGTTGTAAATTCGCGTGATTGACTTTTCTTTTTCAATGAGTTCTTTTTTGGAATCTAGGGCGATTGAGTAGAGCACCTCTAATTTATTTGAGATGACAAACTTCAAATCAATCACATTCAGTCCGCCAAGCGAGGTTGAGACGAAAACGCTCCCCTTGTCATCGTGGAAAATGATATTTTTATTATCCGCGTTTAGTCGCTTTTGGATGGTTGTGATTTCGCCTGAAATGATTTTCATCGTCACATCATTTTCGATTTTATATCCGCTAACCACCTCGCCATTTGATATTTCGGCGAAAGTGAGATTTTTGTATTTGATATATTTTTGGATTACGAGTTGTATTTCTTTATAAATGTCCGCTGTTTGCTTGAAAGAATCAATCTTATTTTTGAAAGAAAACAGCACGACAATTTCATTTATCACCTCACTCAAACGAATAAGCGGATTTTTATTATAAACGGAGCGATTGTAGGTGAAAATTTGGGCGATTTTGGTGTCGATTGCCGAGATATTTTTATCTAACCCTTCAAGTAGGCGGTTTGTAAGCTTTGTAATCTCGCTCATCCCTACAAGGTGCGTTTTTACCCGCAGTGTGAAGTCTCCATTTATCGCTGCTAAAATCGCAGAGCGAATATTTGCGCTAAGGCGCGTAAATTGCCCGATGCTAATCATCAGCATAATCATCAAAAATAAAGTCGCCATCCCTAAAAATACCAAAAATTCATTTTGCATAGTTGTGGCGATATCGACAATGTTATCCGTCAAAAGCAAGCTAGCATTCACCGCGCCGATAACATCGCCGGACTTTATTTGCGAATGGCAGGTGACGCACTTTTGATTTGCGATGATGGGGATGGAAACCCTAGCGGTGTGATTATTTGTGCCTTCATTTTTTTGCAAAGAGATTTCGGCGCGATTTTTGGAGAGGTAGATATTTCGCTCGATTTGGTCGCGCAGTGTGGATTTTGGCTTTTTTAGTGCGGCACTAAACTCATCACTGCGACTAATCCACAAATCTTTGACTTGCCTTTGATATTTTATGGAGTTGATAATGTCATAAATATGCGCATTTACTCCCTGCCCTGTGGTGTATGCAACATCAAATGCAGCAGATGAAGTGCTGATAAGTTGCGTTTTGATTAACTCTAAATCTTTTTCTTTGTTATACAAATCCACTTTGTATAAGATAAATCCGCTACTTGCGATAATCGCAATCGCTGATAACAAAATAATCTTTATGCGTAAAAGTAACATTTTTCCCCCTTATTTTTTGCAAATTCGCAGAATCTTCACTCAACCGTTACGCTTTTTGCCAAATTTCGTGGCATATCGACATCATTGCCTAACCTTATCGCCACTTCTAATGCCAAAACCTGCAAAATCACCATCATCGCAAAAAATTCCTCCATATAGCTATCAAATTTTTTGATTTTCACCATATCATCAGCCAAAGCGCAATCCTCTTGGCTAATCACACATATTGTCGCATCGCGGGTGCTTAGCTCGGCGGTGTTGTTTTTGATTTTGTCAAAAAGCAAATGTTTTGGCATAAGGCTAATGGTAAAAAGTTCGCTATCGGCTAACGCAATGGGTCCGTGCTTCATCTCTCCGCTAGGATAGCCCTCCGCGTGGAGATAGCTAAGCTCTTTTAATTTCAGCGCACCCTCTAATGCAAGTGGATAAAAAATATCGCGTCCGATAAAGAAAAAGCCGTGTCCGTGCAAATATCGCTTGGAGAGCTTTTTAAGTCTATCGTGCATTGCTTCATCGATTTTTGCGGCGTTTGTGGCGTCTTTCATATTTTTAATGTGGGCTTTTAGTTTGTCGCTTGAAATCGCTCCGCGTTTTTTGCCCAAATACACGCCTAAAATCCATAGCAACATTACCTGCGTGGCAAATGCCTTTGTCGAAGCCACGCCCTTTTCAATCCCCGCACGGGTAAGCAAACTACACTGCGCCTCTCGCACGATTGAGCTATCCTCCACATTGCAAATCGCTAGGGTTTTAAGATTTGCGCGTTTGGCAAGTTTGAGTGCCTCCAAAGTATCCGCCGTTTCGCCACTTTGTGAGATTACTATAAAAAGTTCGTTTGGATTCATCACAGGCTCTGCGTAGCGAAATTCACTTGCGATGGCTACGCTAGTTTTGATTTTTGCTTCTCTCTCAAAAATGTATTTTGCCACTAGCGCGGCATTGTGGCTTGTCCCACAAGCGCAAAGCGTGATAGATTCGACACCTTCTAAAAAATCATCATCGATTTCAAGGGCGATTTTATCATTTGCGATTCGCCCTGCCAAAGTGTCCTTTAATACCGCACTTTGCTCATAAATCTCTTTTTCCATAAAATAGCGATAGCCCTCTTTTTGCGCAGATAGCTTTGTGCCGACTAATTTTTGGATTCGCGGTAGTGTGCTAAAATTTGTCCTATCCATAAAGCCATATTCGCCGTCCTCCAAATAGCAAACTTCGCTGACAATGCCTAAAAGTGGCGATGAGCTTGACGCAAAATAAATATCTCCCACATTGTCATTGCGAGATTCGGCGATAGCCGAATCGTGGCAATCTATGCTGTTTTTTTGGATTGCCACACTCGCTTCGCTCGTTCGCAATGACGAATCTTGTGATTTTGCGCGTCCTATAATAAGCGGTGAGCCATTTTTCGCATAAAAAATCTTATCTTTTTCGCCCTTTGTGATTAAAAGCAACGCATAAGAGCCTTGCAAACGCGCTATCGTTGCCTTAAACGCGCTTAATGCGCAATCCGCGCCATTTAGATTTTCCTCAAATAAATGCACGATGATTTCAGTGTCTGTTTGTGAGCTAAATTTATGCCCTTTTTGCTCCAAATCCGCGCGAATCTCGCTGTAATTTTCGATGATTCCATTATGCACTACCGCGCTAAATTCCGCACTTTGCGGGTGTGCGTTTGTGTCGCTAACTTTGCCGTGCGTAGCCCAGCGCGTATGCCCGATTGCCACACCAAAGCCACTACTTTGAAAATCAGCGCATTTTGCAGTTAGATTTTTTAGCTTTCCCGCACTCTTAAAAACGCTCAAATCGCCGCCATTTTCTCCGCAAAGCACCGCGATTCCCGCGCTATCATAGCCACGATATTCTAATTCGCTAAGTCCATCTAATAAAATCTGCTTTTTCTCGCTATTGCCTATGTAGCCTATGATTCCGCACATTTCATCTCCAAAATTAAGCAAAAATTTTATAAAATTCGCAATTTTAGCCAAATTTTATTTAATGGAGTCAAATGTTGAATTTTGCGTTTGAAAATTTGGTTGCGGTAAATTTTGTGAATTTGGATAAATCTCGTGCTTTGGCGGTTTTGGAGGCGCGAAATGCGGTTAGAGAATTTATGCTAACTTCGCGTGAGATAGGCGAGGTGGAGCATTTTAGATTCATCGAATCGTTGCGTGAGGACAAAAGAAATGCCTATTTTGCGGTGTATGAGTGCGAATCAAGCGAATCTAAAACTCCCCCTCCCTTGCGGAGGGGGATTAAGGGGGTGGGTAAAAATTATCCATCATTACTAGATTCTGCGACTAAAATCGCAGAATCTAGCGCATTTATCGGCGTAATCTGTCTAAATCAAATCGACTTTGCAAACAAAAACGCATTTTTGGGAATCTATGCGAATCTAATCGCAAATCCCACCGCGAATCCTATCCCAAATCACACCACAAACAACGGCGCGAATCTACTAAAAATCCTAAAATTTATCGCATTTGATGAGCTAAATTTACACATTTTATATGCCAAAGTGCTATCCACAAACTCCCGCGCCTTGCGATTTTATGACAAAAATGGCTTTGTGCGCTGTGGCAAACTCTGTGAGGCAATAAAGCGCGATGATAAATTTTTGGATTTGGAGATTTTGGCATTAAAATCACAAGTCCCGTCATTGCGAGGAAGTCCGCAAGGACTGACGAAGCAATCTAAACAAATTAAGGAATTAAAATGAGCGTTTTTATAGTCGCTGAATTAAGCGCAAATCACGGAGGCGACTTGCAAGTCGCAAAGGACACGATTAAGGCTGCCAAAGAATGCGGTGCGGACGCAATCAAACTCCAAACCTACACGGCGGACTGCCTAACGATTGATTGCAAAAGCGAAGTTTTCAAAATCACCGATTCGCCCCTGTGGAGCGGAAAATATCTCTATGATTTATATAAAGAAGCCGCGATGCCTTGTGAGTGGAATGCCGAGCTGTTTGCTTACGCACGCCAAATTGAGATAGAGTGCTTTTCAACGCCTTTTTCACGCAGTGGCGTGGATTTATTGGAGTCTATTGGCAATCCCATCTACAAAATCGCAAGTTTTGAAGTGGTGGATTTGGATTTGGTGGATTATGTCGCAAGGCAGGGCAAACCTGTGATATTATCAAGCGGAATTGCCACAAATGACGAGCTAAAAACGGCAATAGAGCTGATAAAATCGCGTGGCGTGAGTGATATAACGCTTTTAAAATGCGTGAGTGCCTATCCTGCGAATATTGCGGATATGAATCTCCGTGAAATGCGCTTTTTGGGCGAAAAATTTGGCGTGAAATTTGGACTAAGCGACCACAGCTTGGGCAATATGGCGGGGATTATCGCAACTAGCTTGGGTGCGAGTATGATTGAGAAGCATTTTATTTTGGATAAGAGCATTCGCAGTGCTGATAGCGCGTTTAGCTTGGATAGGGCGGAGTTTGCGGAGTTTGTAAGGGCGATTCGAAACGCAGAATCTGCTTTAAACGCAGAATCTACCGCAGATTCTGTGAATCAAAAGCAAGGCAGGACATTTGCGCGAAGTCTTTTTGTGGTAAAGGACATAAAAAAAGGCGAGATTTTAAATAGCGAAAATATCCGCGCGATTCGCCCAAATGCGGGACTGCCTCCGAAATTTTTAAATGAAATTTTAGGCAAAAAAGCAACGCATAATTTACCCTTTGGCAAACCGCTACAATGGGAGGATTTTGAGTAGATTCTGCGAATTTGATAAATTTCGCAGAATCTAGCGCGAAAATTTATTAGATTCTGCGTTTTTCGTTTGAAACGCAGAATCTGCGCCCTTTTTCCGTCATTGCGAGAAGAATCACGCGAATCGCACACCACGCCGTCATTGCGAGGCTTTGAAAAAGCCGAAGCAATCCATTTTATTTTCTTTATTCTCTTTTTTTGGATTGCTTCGCCCTTGCTATCGCAAGGACTCGCAATGACGAATCACTCGCTAGATTTGCCCCTATTTCAATCGCATTTTTAGCGAGGGATATAATTTGTTGTGCGATTGCCAAGAATAATGCGATTAGAATCTACTTTTTAACTTAAAATCTTGCACACAATATAAAAGGCTTGTTTTTCTTTGTCGCTCAAAGTTTGCTCAACTCTCTTGCAATGCTATACTTTATGCTTTGCAAATAGGTTTAGTGGCTTTTTGTCTAATATTTGCTGATAATATGGATTTTCATCGCTAATGCCAAAATAAAATCCACAGCCATTAGCCATCTCTCTAAATTCCCATTTTAGCAGATTGTAGATGACTTCGTGTAGCTCTTTGTGCTCCCATTTTCTAATCTGTATTTTTTTAGGTTTTATGCGATACATTGCTAGGATTTTTTCTCGTTGCTCTTTGATTGTAAGTCCATCTAAATTCACACTTTCCCAAGTATTTTCCAAACCTTCATTTTCTAGCTCATACTTTGCATCGCTGATTCGCAGATACCTTAAAACATAAACATAATCTTTAAATCTAAGTCGCTTTCTATACATAGAAGTGTGCGAAATACCGCTATTTAGATTATCACACTTGCAGTGGATATTGTTTAGATAAATATTAGCTTCTGCTACCCACTGCGCTATCCTTTGCTCTCTATTAGATTCATCATAAATAGCGATTTTATGCAATGCCAATGCTATTTTATCCAAATACGATTCCACATACTCTACGCCCCTTTGTCTGCCTGTGAGCGTTAGTCCCAAATCATACACAAAAAAGCTAGGCGAGTAAAATAGCCAATCAGGCAATTTATAATATATATTCCAGCGATACCAATGGCAAATTCGCTTAAAAATGTTGCTTTTGTTGTTTGTTTTCATTATGGCATCCTTAACTTCAAATCTAAATATGAACAATAGCGCGTGAATGTCTTTTCCGCCCACTGCAACTGACACATTTCACAAAATTGATGACTTAAAATAAGCTTTATGTGATATATGTCGCGCTCATTATGCCTTATATAGGCAATCCTTTTAGGATTGTAGCTATTATTCAAGTGTTTATCGCTCTCATATAAATCCCTATCATCAAAGCCATATAGCGCAGTTTCATACACAATCTTTGGATTCCAAAAGGCATTTTTAATCGCCTCGTCATATTCACCATAAGTGATTTTGCCATCATATTTGAGATTTTCGCATTTGCGGTAAATCTCGCCCAACCACGCGACAATTTCACGCTCCCACACCGCGAATCGCGCCTCTTTGTCGCGCTCTATGACTGCGATTCGCACTAGGTTTGTAATGATTTTTGCTGTGTTTTCATCTAGCAATTTTAAGGCTTCGTTTTTTGCTTTGATACGCGCTCTGCACTTTTGTAAAAAGTCAAATATCATTTTTTGCCCCCATTTGTTTGAATGCTTATCGCCTAAAAAATGGACAGATTTTTGTCTATTTAAAATGGCAAGTTGCTTTGTGTGAATCTAATCGCAATAAATCGTCATTGCAAAGAAATGCGTAGCGACTAACGAAGCAATCTACACTCGTTCCGTCATTGCGAGGAAGTTTGAGCGAAGCGAAAACAACAAAGCAATCTATTTCAGCGATTCGCTGATTGCTTCGATTTGGCGTTGCCAAATCTCGCAATGACGAAGTGAAGTAGATTCTGCGTTTTCGCACGATTCGCAGAATCTGCACCAAAAAAACGCAGAATCTAATAATGTTTTTTTGGATTGCCACGACTTGCATTCGCAAGTCTCGCAATGACGGGATTTTTTGAGATTCTTCGCTAATTTCGTTCGCTCAAAATGACAAAATTGTGGATTGCCACGACTTGCATTCGCAAGTCTCGCAATGACGGGATTTTTTGAGATTCTTCGCTAATTTCGTTCGTTCAAAATGACAAAGTTGTAGATTGCCACGAAGTCGCCCAAAGTGCGACTTCTCGCAATGACGAAAAAACACGCGAGATTCTGCGAATTTCGTTTGATTCGCAGAATCTGCGATATTTTTGCCATTTTGTTTATTAGATTCTGCGATTCGCAGAATCACAATCGAAGTAATGGCGGTGTGGCTTTGCACGAAGTTTGCCCCGTTGCTAGGAAATAGAACTCGTGGTTCATTGACGACGCAATGGGGCAAACTTCGTGTGAATTGCATACCCCAGAACAAATTGCCGCCACCAAAAAAACATTAAGATTCATATTCGACAATATAATGCGGTCTCCCCTTGCCCTGCTCATAAATCCGCCCTATATACTCGCCGATAATGCCTAACATTATGATTTGCAGTCCGCCAAAGAATGATATTAGCACCATTAGGCTAGGATACCCTTTCACAGGGTCGCCGAAAATCAGTGCTTTTATCAAAATATAGCTTCCCCACGCGCCTGATAGCGCAAAAATCACAATGCCGATGATTGTGATTGCGCGAAGTGGCGTGATTGAAAAGCTCACAATCCCGCCAAGCCCGTATCGTAGCAACTTTAAAAAGCTCCATTTAGATTCGCCACCCTCCCTTGCGACATATTCATACTCCAAATATTGCTTCTCAAAGCCCACAAACTCAAAAATCGCCTTTGAAAAGCGATGATATTCATTCATAGCCAAAATCGACTGCACCACTTCGCGCTCCATTAGGCGAAAATCTCTCACGCCAGAGACAATCTTTACGCTTGAAAGCGCATTATTGACTTTGTAGAAAATCTCGCTAAAAAATGCGCGGATTTTGCCATCACCACTGCGATTTGCGCGTTTGGCGACTATCATTTTCACGCGCCCCACGCCATTTGAAGTAACATTCGCATTATAAATCTCAATCATTTTGCTTAAAAGATTCGGAGGGTCTTGCAAATCGCAATCCATAAGCGTGATAAGCTCATTTTTCGCGCCTTTTAGCCCCGCAAGTATTGCGCCCTCTTTGCCAAAATTGCGCGAAAATTTGATAAGGCGGATATTTTTATCGCTCTTTTGTAGCGTTTTGACTTCATCAATCGTCCCATCCGTGCTACCATCATCGATGAAAATCATCTCATAATCGCTCACCATTTCACGCCATTTTTCGCCCATTATTGTTTTATAAAATCTCGCGACATTTTGCGCTTCATTAAAGCAAGGGATTATAATGCTAATGGTTTTCATTGATTTCCCCCTAAATTGCGTAGATTCTGCAACTCTTCGGTGATTTTATTTAGGCGCGAATTTGCTTCATTTAGCGCGTTTTGGTTTGAATCTACCAAATTTTTGGGCGCGTTTTTGATGAAATTTGCGTTATTTAGCACAAGTTCTAATTTGGTGATTTCTTTTTGGGTTTTTAGCATTTTGGCTTCTAATTTTGCAGTAAGTGCGCCCAAATCCACCGCATTTGCGGGGATATAGACTTCGCAAGATTCGCCAATTTCAAAGATACAATTTGGCATTTTGGATTTTACAAAGTCGATTTTGTCGCATTTTGCGAGTTTTTTGATGAAAATTTCAGCTAAATTTGTATCATTTAGATTTGCTTTAATAAATGCCGTTGATATGGGCTTGTTTGCCAAATCAATGCTAATTTTTGCGCGTCTAATGGTA
Organism: Helicobacter sp. 23-1045; assembly: GCF_053654655.1. Lineage (NCBI taxonomy): Bacteria > Pseudomonadati > Campylobacterota > Epsilonproteobacteria > Campylobacterales > Helicobacteraceae > Helicobacter > Helicobacter sp. 23-1045. The sequence continues at coordinate 142,619 of NZ_JBSIUR010000005.1, read as the reverse complement.
GTTACAATATCTCTAATCACTTCAAAGTTGCTATTTACGGATAGATTCGCGCTAACACTATTTTCACATTCAGGGAATCTTTCAATCATAATCGAATCCGCATTTTCAATCTCACTGCCACGCAAACTCTGCCACACAAACTCGCTCACAAAGGGCATAAATGGGTGAAGCAACTTCATAGTCTCTCTCAAAATCGCGCCCACTTCAAAAACCGCCTCTTTTTGCGCCTTCACCGCCTCAATGCCAAAATCGCAAAAATCATTAAACAAAAAGCGATAAAGCGCGTTTGCGCCGTCATTGAAGCGATATGAAGTAAGCGCGTCTCGCACTTCTTTTGCGCAAATGTTGAATTTTGCGTAGATATAAAGCCCAAGCGGAGATTTAATCGAATCAAGCGTGGCAAAGTCGCGTTTCATATTGTCATTCTGAGGCTTTGAAAAAGCCGAAGAATCTCTATTTTGAGATTTTTCGCTTCGCTCAAAATGACAAGTTTGATTTGTTTGTTGCTCTTTGTAAAGCAAAAGAAAATTTAGCGCGTTTATGATTTTTATAACAAGCGCATTGCCGATAGTTAGGCTATTTTCGCCGATTTTTATATCCCGCCCTTGAATGCAATTATATGCAAGTGAAAAGCGCAAAATATCGCTACTATGCGTCTCAATCAGCACTAGCGGATTTATGACATTGCCCCGCGATTTGCTCATCTTTTTGCCATTTTCATCACACACAAGGGCGTGGAGATAAATGTCCTTAAAAGGCAGTTTGCCAAGCAAAGATTCGCCACTAAAAAGCATTCGCGCCACCCAAAAGAAGAGAATATCAAAGCTGGTAACAAGAAGCGAATTTGGGTAGAAATCCGTCAAATCGGATTCGGTGTAGAGCGCGTTGTGCGCGTTGTCTTGTGGCGATAAATCGGGGAGACTTGTTGTTTGAATCGCAGAATCTGCGATAAAATCGCCGTTTTTTGGATTAGATTCGCTTGTTTTTTCTCGCAAAAGGGCTGCACCCCCCGCCCCGCTCCCCCTACGCGCCAAAAGCTGCCGCTTTTCGCTTTTAGGGGGAGTGCCTCGCTTTTCCGCTTCTAGCAAAAAATCGGCGGTTGCACTACTGCAACCTTGAATCCGATTTTTTGCACCACGAAGCGGGCGAGATTTTGGTGCTTCGCACTGATTATTTTTATTAGATTCTGCGTTCGCAGAATCTGTATTATTCTCCGTCATTGCGAGATTCTGCGTAGCAGAATCGTGGCAATCCATATGATTATTTTTTGTGGATTGCTTCGTTGTGGCTTCGCCACTGCCTCGCAATGACGAAGTGGGGGCAGATTCTGCGATTTTTGTGCGAATCGCAGAATCTAGCGCAGAATCTGCGGAATGATTACCCGAGAACGAATTGCCAAAATCAAGAGACGAATTGCCACACGATGAATTACCCCAACCAAGTGTGCTAAACGCCCACAACCCCGAACTAAACCAAGTATCCAACACATCTTCATCTTGCCTCATCTCTGAGCCACATTTCGCACAAACCTCGCTGTCCTTTTCACTAGCCACCTTAATCCCGCATTTATCGCAGTAAAACACAGGGATTCGATGCCCCCACCAAAGCTGCCTAGAAATGCACCAATCGCGCAAATCATTCATCCACGCATTAAAATTATTTAGCCACGCATTTGGATAAAACTTGCATTCTCCCGCATTCACGCGCTTTATCGTCTCTTTTGCAATGTCTTTTTTCACAAACCACTGCTTTGAAATGTAGGGCTCTACGACATTTCCGCAACGATAGCATTTGCCTATTTGATTCGTATAGTCCTCTATTTTTTCTACAAATCCGCCACTTTCAAGCCGTGCGACTATCGCTTCTCGCGCCTCCAATCGCTCTAATCCCGCAAACTCCCCGCAGTGGCTATTTAAAATGCCATTTTTATCAAAAATCGTTATAAATTCTAACTTATGGCGCAATCCCACTTCGTAGTCGTTATTATCGTGTGCGGGTGTTACTTTTACCGCGCCCGTGCCAAATTCCATATCCACCACTTCATCAGCGATGATTTCAATCTCTCTCTCAATCAAAGGCAACACCACTTTTTGCCCGATTAAGTGGGCGAATCGCAAATCATTTGGATTTACCATTACCGCCGTATCGCCAAAATATGTCTCAGGGCGCGTAGTCGCCACCACCACGAATTTATCGCTATCTTTCAAAAAATATCGCAAATAATACAACTTGCCATTATTTTCCTCAAACTCCACTTCTATGTCGCTAAGCGCGCCATCGTGGGTGCACCAATTCACCATATAATCGCCCTGAAATATTAGCCCCCTATCATACCACGCGACAAATGCCTTTTTCACGGCATTTTGCAAGCCTTTATCCATCGTAAATCGTGTCCTGCTCCACGCAGCACTTGCACCCAAACGCTTTAATTGCGATATTATATCGCCACCGCTTTTTTCTTTCCACGCCCACACTTCGCGCAAAAACGCCTCTCGCCCGATTTGCTCTTTTTTAATGCCCTTTGCTAAAAGTTGTCGCTCAACTACATTTTGCGTAGCAATCCCCGCGTGGTCGATTCCGGGTTGCCAAAGTGTGCGAAAGCCCTGCATTCGCTTAAATCTCACGATAATATCTTGCAGAGTGTAGGTTAGCGCGTGTCCTATGTGGAGCGAACCTGTGATATTTGGCGGTGGCATCATAATGCAAAAATTTTTGCCATTTGCGATTTTGGCATTTGAATCCACTTCAAAATATCCCCGCTTCTCCCAAATCTCATAGCATTTTTTCTCAAAATCCTGCGCATTGTAATCCATAGCATAACCTTTTTTATGATAAATTTGTGGCATAAAATTTGCTTTAAAAAATGCAGGATTTTATCCAAAATATATTAAATTTAGGATTAGCAAAGTGAAATTTGAAGTCGTTGCGCCCATAATGGGCTTTGAGGATATTAAGGCGTTGGAGTTTATGCGAATCGATGATAACTTTGCCACGATTCGTGCGGAAAATGGCGTAAGTTGGAGTTTGGCAAATCCTTATGTTTTGCGTGATTACAAACTTGCGCTATCTGTCAGCTCACAAGCATTGCTTGATGTGGCGCAAGATTCGCAATTAGAAGTGTGGTGTATGATGATAATCCAAAAGCCACTCGAAGATTCGCGTGTGAATTTTTTATCGCCACTAATTTTAAATTTTAGCAACAAAAAATTATTGCAATTTCACTGCCATTTAAGCGACTATCCGCAGTATTTTAAGTTAGAATCATTACGCGCTTTTATAAATTAAGTGCCGTTACGCAATCTAAATGCCGAGCAACTATCGGCGATAAATGCGCCATTTGGGCATAATCTAATCATCGCCTCCGCTGGCACGGGCAAAACTTCAACGATTGTAGGACGCATCGCAAAGTTGCTAAATGACGGGATAAATCCGCGCGAGATTTTATTGCTGACATTTACAAACAAAGCCGCAAATGAGATGATTTCGCGCTTGGAGCGACATTTTGATAGCGCAATCACAAAACAAATAAACGCGGGGACTTTTCACGCAGTGGCTTATCGCTACCTAAAAGAGCATTCGCATATCACGCTAAAACAGCCCCGAGAGCTAAAAACGCTACTAAAATCGATTGTAAATGTTCGGCGATTTGATGAAAGCGTGGCGCATTATAAGGCGGAGTATTTATATGACTTAATGTCGCTATACATAAATACAAATGCGCCCCGTGCGGACAATTCGTCTTTGGAGTCGCACAATTCGTTCTCGGGTAATCATTCCGCAGATTCGCTAGATTTGGAGCGTTCGCAGACCGCTAGTCTAGTCTCACGCCCCAAATCTAGCGAAAACTACGAAAGCACTACTGCGATTCCTTCCGTTGTAGATTCTGCGAAAATCGCAGAATCTAATGAAAAAAATCCGTCATTGCGAGGCAGTGGCGAAGCCACAACGAAGCAATCCACAATAAAATCAAATCCGTGCGAAGCACCCAAATCTCGCCCGCTTCGTGGTGCAAAAAATCGGGAGCAAGCGAGCAGTAGTGCAAGTGCCGATTTTTTGCTAGAAGCGGATAAGCGAGGCACTCCCCCTAAAAGCGAAAAAGCAGCTGCTTTTTGGCGCGTAGGGGGAGCGGGGCGGGGGGTGCAGCCCTTTTTGCGAGAAAAAATTAGCGAATTTAATCCAAAAAATGACGACAATATCTCAGATTCTGCGAATCAAACACAAACACCACAATCTTTTAGTGATTTTATAACTTCACGCAACCCCGACCAATCAATCCACAGCGCAATCTATGACGACATTTTCGCCGAATTTATGGAGGTAAAAAAGCACTATCACTATGCAAGTTACGATGATTTATTGCTTTTGTATAGAGAGCAGATTTTAGCGCGTGGCGTGGGATTTTGCGAAGTTTTGGTTGATGAATACCAAGATACAAATCCTTTGCAAAATAGCATTATTAGCGCGTATTGCGCGGATTCGCTATTTTGCGTGGGCGATTATGACCAAAGCATTTATGCCTTTAATGGCGCAGACATCGGCATTATCGCTAGTTTTTCTGCGCGATATAAAGATGCGCAGATTTTTAGCCTAAACAAAAATTACCGCTCCACGCGCAAGATTTTAAATGTCGCAAACAAAGTCATCGCAAACAACCCGCGAATCTACCCAAAAAGCCTACAAGTTGTCCGCGACAGCGATGATTCGCGCGTGGAGATTTTGCGCTTTAAGCAAACAAAAGAGCAATATAGTTTCATCGCCAAACATATCGCCGATTCTACCCTACACGGCGCAAAACTCGGCGATATTGCGGTGATTTTTCGCAACAACACTAGCTCGGATTTGATTGAAGCAGGACTGCGCGAATATGGCATTGCGTGTCGCAAAAAGGGCGGACGCAGTTTTTTTGAAAGCCGTGAAATCGCCCTATTTATCGATATTTTGAGCCTTTTTAGCAATCGCGCAGATATGATGGCATTTGTGAATATTATCTCAAATGGTGCGCAAATCGGGGAAGTTATCGCAAAAGAGATTTATGAAGCATTGAGTTTTTTAGGCGGTGGCGATATTATCAGCGGTTTGATTCGCCCAAAACTCACGCACGGCGCAAATCCTTACAAAAGCCGTGCACGAAACGCGCAACTTGGGCTATTTGATGAGATTTTTGTCAAAGAAGATTCGGCGCGATTTAATAGCGCAATTAGCAAAAATTTTCACTCTCACCCCATTCTTTGCCACCCAAAGCTAAATAAAAAAAGCGCGATTTTTTTAAATAATTTTTATCAGTTATTTGAATTTAAAAGCAGAGATTTAAACGCACTTTTTAGCCACATAGAAAAGTCAGCATTTTGGAGCGATTTAAAATCACAAATCGCCACTACTCGCGCAAAAGGCACAGATTCAAGCGCAATCGATGATTTTACCAAAGCCATCGACAAAAAATTATCCATTTTGCAAAACTTGTCCCAAAAATACGACACTTTGACGCATTTTTTAAACCAAATTATCCTAAATAGCGCGGAATCAAGCAGTGGCGATGGCGTCCATTTACTCACAATCCACGCCTCCAAAGGATTAGAATTTGAGAGCGTTTATATCATCGATTTGATGGACGGACGATTCCCAAACTTTAAGCTTATGGCTAAAACAGGGAGTTTGGAGGAAGAGCGCAGACTTTTTTATGTCGCTACCACACGCGCAAAGCGCAATCTCTACTACTGCTTTGCGTATTTTGATTCGACAAAAAATACAAATTATTTGCCATCGATTTTTTTAAAAGAAGCGGGATTGATTTGAGATTCTGCGCTTTTTGCGGTGGATTCTGCGAAATTTTCGCCATTCGCAGAATCTGCGATAGATTCTGCGTTTTTTGCGCTAGATTCTGCAAATTGAAGCAAAATCGCAGAATCTACCTTTATTTTATTTTTAATTTCGCTATAATTTCGCATTTTTTAAAAAGGAATATTTTTGCAAAATACTTTGATTTCCCCAGCACCCATCGCACTTTTTGCCTACAATCGCCTCTGGCATTTAAAAGAGACTTTGAGTGCATTGGCGCAAAATAATCTTGCAAAAGATTCTGCGCTATATATTTTTTTAGACGCGCCAAAGGCAAATGCCTCGCAAAAGGAAGTCCAAACGCACAACAAAATCACCGCATTTTTAGAGCATTTCGCAGAATCTAGCGCAGATTTTAAACGCATTATTTTGGTTAAACGAACGCAGAATTTTGGTTTGGCAGATAATATTATTGATGGCGTAAGTGCCGTGATGAGCGAAAATAACAGGGCGATTATTTTGGAGGATGATATTGTTGTTAGTCCTGCGTTTTTGGAATATATGAATTTAGGACTTGCAAAATATCAAAGCGAACCAAAGGTTTTTAGTATTGATGCGTGGGTGCCAAAGATTTGCGATGATAGTTTAAGTGACTGCTTTTTCTCTCGTGCGTTTTACTGCTGGGGATGGGCGAGCTGGGCGGATAGATGGCAGTTGTTTAAGCGAGATATTGCGTGGATTAGGGCGAATTTTAATGAAAATGACATTTATGGCGCGAATTTAGATGGATTTACAAATGCGTATGGCGACTTTATTTTAAATGAAAAGGGGAAAATTAAAAGCTGGGCAATATTTTTTTACCTCATCGCATACAAGCATAGCGGACTTCATCTAGTGCCAAAAGTGCCCTACATTCGCCAAATTGGATTTGATGGAAGTGGAGTGCATTGCGGAAAGAGCGATATTTATGAAAATGACGCGCTAAATCTTGCGCTTCCGCAAACTTTTCCCCATTATTTGGAGGAAAATAAAATCGCCCTAACTCGCTTTCAAAACTTCTATGCAAGTCTTAAAAAACCACTGCCTACGCGTATTAAAAATAAAATCATCAAAGTCGCTACTAATTTAGTTCGCGCAACGAGAGAGAGAGAGAGAGAGAGAGAGAGAGAGTAGGCGCGCCTGCGCAAACTGCCGCTTAAATCCACATTTTCTTAATTTCCATTTTTTTGCTTCATATTTTGCCTTCCAAAATTATCTTAAAACCTTAAAAAACGCAGAATCTACGGAGATTTCATTAGATTCTGCGATATTTGCCAAAATCTATTTTAAAAATTCTCCCATTTTTCACACTGCAAAGCAAGCAAAGTTTTTAGCATATTCACGCAAATTATCTTTAATAGATTCTCGCACACATCATTTTTATCCCATCAAAAAGGTCGCATAATGAGTTATTTAGTCCAAAATCCCATTTTGTTTTTAATCTTTAATCGCATTGAGACCACCAAAAAAGTCTTTGAAAGCATCGCAAAGGTCAAACCAAAGAGATTATACATCGCGGGTAATTCTGCGCGAAATCACGCAGAATCGCAAAAAGTCGCAGAATGCAGAGACTTTGTATTGCAAAATATCACTTGGGAGTGCGAAGTCAAAACACGCTTTTTGGAGCAGCACTTGGGGTGCAAGCACTCGCTAAGTAGCGCGATATTGTGGTTTTTCTCCTACGAAAAGCAAGGCATAATCTTAGAGGATGATGATGTGGGGAATGAGTCTTTTTATAGATTCTGCGATGAGATGCTAGAAATATATAAAGACGCACCGCAAATCTCAATGGTTAGCGGGTGGAGCGCGCTAGACTTCGCGCCAAAGGCAAAGGAAATCTTGAAAGAGAGTTACTATTTCTCAAAATATAATCACATTTGGGGATTTGCCTCGTGGGCGCGTGCGTGGGAAAAATATGAGTTAGAGAATGCAAACTTTGAGTGCGACTTTGCAAAACTTACATTTGATAGCAAGGCGGAGCAAAAATATTGGCATAAAACCTTTAAAAGTTATTACGCTGGGGAGATTGACACTTGGGACTATCCTATGAGTTTTTGCAACTGGCAAAATGAGATGCTTTGCATTTATCCAAAACATAATTTAATCCAAAATATCGGTCTAAATCGCGCCGATGCAGCGCACACCACAGGGGAAAGCAAGTTTGAAAATATGCGCGTAGAAGAAATGCCCTTCCCCCTAACGCACCCTTGCGAAATCAAGCGCAATGTAGAGATGGATAAGGCGAATTTTAAGGCGGTATTTGCTCCGCCAAATATCCTTGTGCGTGTGATAAATAAACTCTCGCGAATGATTTTTGGGCGAAATGCGATTAAGGTGAGCTAAGATTCTGCGATTTTAATGTATTTCGCAGAATCTAGCAGAATCTATTTGCAGAATCTCGTAAAATTTGGCGCGAACTCGCAGAATCTAGCGCAGAATCTCGCAAAATTTAGCGCAAAATCTAGCGGGATTTAAAGTGGTGGATTCTGCGAAGTGCCTCATCCTTGCCGATGATAAAAAGCGTCTCATTTACGCCAATCCCGCCACTTTGCCCAAGCATTATTAGGCGCAAACTCATCATAATTTTGCCAATTTTTATGTTGCTTTTATCGGCGTAGGCGTGAAGCGAATCGCTGATAGATTCTACGCTACCAAAATCCACGCGCTCAATAATCGCGCCAAAATCTAAATTATTGTGGTGCAAATCGCATTTTTTCATCATCTTTTCATCGTAATTTTGTGGCGCATTTAGCACAGAATCTATCATCGCACCAAAATCTTTTAGCGTTTCAACGCGCGGTTTGATTTCAGCAAAAAGAGTCGCTTTTTTCGCAGAATCTAATGCAATTTCACAGCCCAAAAAATCCCCCAAAAGTCGCTCCAATCGCGAATCATCGCATTCTTTTATGTAGTGATTGTTTAGCCAATGCAGTTTGGAGAGATTATACGCGCTAGGCGAGTGGCTTAACGCGCCTAAATTAAACAGCTCTATCATTTCGCTCAAACTAAAAATCTCTTTGTCGTTGTGGCTAAACCCAAGTCGCAAGAGAAAATTTAGCAACGCTTCGGGCAAAAATCCCATAGCCTTGTAATCCATCACATTCATCGCGCCATCGCGTTTGCTTAATTTATGCCCTTTTTCATTTAAAATCATCGGTATGTGGCAAAAGCGCGGGATTTGAAAGCCCAGCGCATCATAAACAATCACTTGCTTTGGCGTGTTGCTTAAATGGTCATCGCCACGAATCACATCGCTAATCCCCATCTCTGCGTCATCGACAGCCACGACAAAATTGTAAGTAGGCGTCCCATCGCTTCGCATAATGATATAATCATCGATTTCTTTTGCGCTAATCGCCACTTTGCCTTTTAGCGCGTCATAAAAGCACACTTCGCCATCAAGAGGGGCTTTGATACGAATCGCAGGGGCGACTCCCTTTGGTGGCGTCCCGCTAAAATCGCGGTAGCGATTGTCGTAGCGATAGATTTTGTTTTGCGATTGCGCCTTTTGTCGCTCGGCGTCCAACTCATCCTTTGTCATATAGCAAAAATACGCCTTGCCATTTTGCACCAAAGCTTGCGCGTATTTGCGGTAAATCTCTAACCGCTTGGATTGAAAAACGACTTCTTTATTGTCGTATTCTAATCCCACCCAGCTAAACGCCTCCAAAATCGCGCCCACCGCCTCATCGCTATTGCGCGAAAAGTCTGTGTCCTCGATTCGCAAGAGAAATTTTCCGCCGTTTTTTTTGGCGTAGAGATAGTTAAAAAGTGCCGTGCGAAGCCCACCAATATGCAAAAATCCCGTAGGGCTTGGCGCAAAACGCGTGATTGTCATTTGAAGTCCTTTATTTATAGATATCGCCTCGTGAGCCTATTTTGTATGCGTAAATTAAAATTTGCTGTTCGATAATCTCATAAAGCAAGCGATATTTGCCGATTCGCAAGCGATATTTGTGCGTTTCGCCTTGCAGTTTTTTAATATCAAGCGCATTTTCATAAGGATTTTGCGCGATTGTTTCTAATGCAGATAAAATTTTCGCCTGCAATTCTTTGTGGCTGTCTAAAAATTTTTCTACCTGCTTTGAATATTGTATTGCGTAACTCATAGTCCATACTTCTTTTTCAATGCTTCGTGGCTTATCGCTTCGCCGCGTTCTAATTCCTTTCGTGCTTTTTTCCACGCTTTGTAATCCGCCTTTGTTTCGATGGGTAGTTTTTCATCATCGCTCTCTTTTACTTCGCGCACACCGCGCAAAAGGCGAATTGCACTCATAATCTCGCTTTTATTTTTATCGCTAATTTGGACACTCAAAGTCATATTTTCCCCCTTAAATTTTTAGAATTTTACACTATTTTGGAATGATTTTATTTGCTAAATTTGCAATTGCGCTATTTGCCGAATCTTGCAATGCTTTGACAATCGCTTCGCTTTTAAAGTCGCTAATCGCGCTAGATTCTGCGATTATGTCGCTTTGCAAAATACTACCATTTTGGTGAAGCAAAAAGGCAAAATTTACATTTGCATAAGATTTTGCGTTTGCTGAATCTACCGCTGAATCTCGCCCATTTTTCGCTGAATCTATCGCTGAATCTCCGCTAGATTCTGCGATTTTCGCACGATTCGCCGAATCTCCCGCGCGATTCGCAAAATCCGCCCCAAAATCAAGCACCTTTATTCGCAAAAATTTCTCCACTTTTATCCCGCTAAAAGGCGGTGTGATGATTTTTAAGCAATGTTTTGCAAAAGTCTTTATTAGCATTGATTCAAAGCTAGATTTTATGCCTTCATTTAGGCGCACACCATCTACGCTCCGCACCAAATCGCCATTTTTTCGCAAGATATTTTTACCCGCCAAGCTCTGCGGGATTTCGATACCTTCTAGCGCGATAATCTCCCACGCACCGCACTTTGGCACTTCAACGCGAACATTATCTAGCTCATAATACTCCACTTTTGGCAATTCGCTTTTTAGGTTTATATCCACGCACGCGGACATTATCGCCCCGCAAAGTGCCACAAAAATCATCGCAATTTTTCTCATTTCTCATCCTTTCGATATCCAAAAATCGTGTTATACGGGTCATTATCCAGTCGCTCGACAAACGCATTGCCATTTTTGGCAAACGCGCTAATATCATTCATCGCACTCTCAATCGCCCCAAGCATCGGCATAATCGTAGTTTTCAAATCATATTCGCCATTTGTGATTTTGGCATTTAGCAAGTCTGTGATTTTGCTAATGTTTGCGATGATTTTATCGATGTCTTGCGTGTTTTTGCCTAGCGTCTGCGCCAAAATGTTGATATTTTTTGTCGCTTCATTTATGGATAGCAAAATCGCGGTGATTTGCCTTGCATTATCCTCGCTTAAAACCTCATTTGCGTTATTTAGCAAGTAATCAACTTTGCCTGTGATACTTGGGATAGCCTCCATAATTTGTGAGAGCGAATCACCGCTAATCTTTAAAGTCGCGCCAGATTCTGCGATTTTATTACTTTTTTCATTTTGCAAGAGCGTTAAGAAGCTCGCCCCCAAAATCCCGCTTTGCTCGACTTTTAGCGCAGAATCTACCCTAACGGGCAAATCTTTTAAAATCTCTACAATTATCTCAATCTCGCTAAAACTCTCATCGCGAAATCTCACCGCACTCACGCGCCCGACATTTATGCCCTTATATTTCACCGCTGAATCTACCTTAATATTTAGCGGTTGCATCGTGTAACTTTTATAAATTTTTGTCGAATCTTTAAAAATCCCACTATCGCTAAACCAAAATATAAACACCACAAACCCCACAAGCGAGAGCATAAAACACGCGCCGATGAAAATATAATTTACCCCTCTCTCCATAATCGCTCTCCTCTTTTTGATTTCAAAAGTGTCTCTTTGTGTGCGACTTCGCTCATCTTAAAATCCTCCAAACTGCCTTCAAACAGCACTTTTCCGCTATCAAGCAAAATAAATCTATCCGTTGCATCTTTGATTGAATCCAAATCGTGCGTAATCATAACGATTGTTAGGCGAAACTCATCTTTTAGTCGCTTTATAAGTTTATCAAAATTCTCCGCACTTTTGGGGTCAAGTCCGCTTGTGGGCTCATCTAAAAATAAAATTTCAGGGTTATAAACTAACGCCCGTGCAAGTCCCACGCGCTTTTTCATACCGCCACTTAATTCATAAGGATACATTTCTTTCACGCTTTGGGGCAGTCCTACGGCGTTAATGTAATATGCGGCGATTTCATTTATGACTCTTTTTGGATAGGCGCTATATTCTTCTAACATAATGCCGACATTATCAAGGACGCTTAAACTTGAAAAAAGCGCACCAAATTGAAACAAAACGCCACAGCGATTTAGGATTTTCTCCCCCACATTGTCATTGCGAGATTTGGCGGACGCCAAATCGTGGTAATCCGTAGGATTTACGAGCGAAGCGAAGTAACCATCTATTTTTATTTTAGATTCTGCGAATTTTGTTTGATTCGCAGAATCTACAACGGAAGGAATCGCAGTAGTGCTTTCGTAGTTTTCGCTAGATTTGGGGTGTGAGACTAGACTAGCGGTCTGCGAACGCTCCAAATCTAGCGAATCTGCGGAATGATTACTCGAGAACGAATTGCTCTGCCAAATATCCTCCCCAAATATGCGAATACTCCCGCTTTCAGGCTTTTTTAGGCGAATCATCGCACTTAAAAGCGTGCTTTTACCGCTCCCGCTCCCGCCCAAAATGCCAAAAATCTCGCTTTTAGCGACACTAAAACTCACATTTTCTTGGATAAAAGTATCCTTATATTTCGTGTAGAGATTTCGCACTTCAATAATATTTTGAATGTTTTTTTGCGTATTTTTTTGCATTTTTTAAAACCTTAACTCCGTAAAAATCAGCGAAAAAAGCGCGTTTATTATTATCACGCCAAAAAGTGCGCAAACCACGCTTGTGGTTGTTTTCTCGCCCACGCTTTGCGTATTGCCCTCCACGCGAAACCCGATAAAACAGCCAATTATCACCACCGCAGCGGCATAAAACGGCGCTTTGATAATGCCCGTCCAAAAGCTATTCATCCCCACAGAACTCTTAATCTGCGCCACATACTCGCCAAATCCAATCTCAAATCCAAAATGCAAAAACACCATACACCCAAAAAGACTAATCAAATCCGACAAAAACACCATCAGCGGGAAGCTAATCACAAGCGCGTAAAATCGTGGCAGAACGATAAAATTCATCAAATTTAGTTGCATTGTTTTCATCGCGCTAATTTCTTCTGTCATTTTCATAACGCCAATTTGCGCCGTGTAAGCGGACGCCGAACGCCCAGCTACAATCATCGCAACGACAAATGGACCAATTTCGCGCAAAGTGAGCTTTGCAGTCATCTCTACGCTTAGATTCACAAAGCCCATTCGCTCCAAAGTCGCCGCCCCTTGATATGCAATCACGCCACCTACGACAAAAGATACGATAAAAATCACGGGCATTGCGGCAATCACGCTATTAAAAATATGGTAATTTATCGCGCGTAGGCGGATTTCTTTTGGGTGCAAAATGGACTTTGATAGAAAATAAAGTAGCACCCCGACAAAATTCAAAAACTCCACAAACGCCGCCCACCAGCCATAAAGTAGCACGCCAATCTCGTGCGCGGATTTGATGAAAATATTTTCTTTTGGCGGGGGTATGATTTGCGCTTCTTTTATCTCGATTTCGCGCAAAAGATTTGCGATGTGCTTTGCCTTTTCAGTGGTGGCGGTGAGCGTGATTTCGCCCCCGCGCTTGGTAATATCCTGCCCCAAAGTGTAGATAAAAATTAGAAATGAAAAATCAAAAGAGTTGATAAAATCCAAATTTAGCGCATAGTGCTTTAATTGCAGATTTTGCGATAGATTTTGCAAGGCTTCGATATCGGCTTTTGGGATATTTTTACCAAAATCGCCGTGAAGCGTGATATTTGCGGAGTTATTTTTAATCGCTGAATCTATCATTTGCACTCCACTTCAAGCGCACTCTTGGCACACAATCATCAAAAATCTCTAACTTCGCAATGCCTATCTCTAATCGCAGAATCTGCGGATACTGCGCCAAAATCGCTTCTTTTATCGCCACCAGCGCATTTTCTAAATAAAAAAATTGATTTGTTTTTAAAGTCGCCAAAATCATCTCACGCAAGATGGCATAATCGATGATATTTGTAGAATCTACATTTTCTCCCCCCTCCCTTGCGGAGGCTGAATCCAAAAATCCCCCCTCCCTTGCGGAGGGGGCTAGGGGGTGGGTATTTTTCGCATTAGATTCTGCGATTTTGTGTGTTTTTTTTGTCATTGCGAGATTTTGCGTAGCAAAATCGTGGCAATCCACAATATTATTTTTTTTGGATTGCTTCGTTGTGTTCGCTACGCTCACACTGCCTCGCAATGACGGATTGTTTTTCGATTTTAGATTCGCAGAATCTACAACGGAAGGAATCGCAGTAGTGCTTTCGTAGTTTTTGGTGAATCGACACAAGGATAGCGGACTTTGTGTCCTGTGCGCTTTAAGGCGATTCGCCAAATCTGCGGAATGATTACCCGAGAACGAATTGCGAAACTCTACCCTTAAATTTACCACTAGATTCTGCGCTTTTTCTCGCTCACTTGGCAATATGCCTATAATCGCACTTACCCTAAAATCCTCCAAGCAAATCTCAAAGCACATTTTAGAGTATCTTGCCCTCTTGCCGCTTGATTAGTCGCATAATATTTGGCGCGTGCGTGTATAAAATGAGCGCCAAAAGCACGATTAAAGGCGTGTGTGTGCCGATTTGGTGCATTATCGAAATGCTCGGCGGTAAGCCCATATACGGCACGATAAAAGTCGCCAAAATCCCCACACTAACGCCAATCAGTGATGATAATGAGCTAACTTTAAAAACCTTGCCGATGAGATACCACGCCAAAAGTCCCACCGCCCCTTCAAATGGCACAAGCAAAATCACCGCGCCAATGCTTGTCGCCACGCCCTTACCGCCGTTAAATCCCAAATACGGGCTATAACAATGCCCCAGCACAGAGAGAAGTGCCACAGCCCACTGCGTTTCAAAGCTCAAATCCGCGATTTTAGCGCAAAGCACGATGATTAGCCCCTTTGATGAATCTAGCAAAATCGTTAAGATAGATAGCGTTTTTGCGCGGGGCGTGATGTCTTTGAGTGCGCGATAGACATTTGTCGCGCCAATGCTACCGCTGCCGATGTTTAGCAAATCGATTTTATATCCCCACCGCACGATAATATACCCAAATGGAACCGCCCCAATCAAATACGCCAAAAGGTAAAAAATCACATTTACATTGCTAAATGCGCTGATGAAAAAATCTACCATAAACTCGCCTTTTTTGGATTTAAAATGCGTATTTTAGCAAAAAATTTTGGATTTAAGCGATTTACATCAAATTCGCAGAATCTAGTGGAGATTTTTCGTGCGAAGGAAGGGGATTAAATACAGGAACTCCGCAAGGGATGGGAAACAAAATGCAAATCGCACCAACCCCTAATCATATTTATCCCTAGCGATTCGCGCCGTATCCCCCGAAGCCAAATAAGTTTCTATGTCCTTATTGATATTTTCTATAAATTTCCTAAAATCCGTATTTTTTGCCACAAGCATATTTAGCGTTCTACTATCTAGCTCCCTCTCTCGCGCTTCAAACATAATCTTTTCGCTTTGTAGCTCAATCACGCCTATCCCAAAACTTGCATTTAGTCGCTCCAACTCGCCCTGTGCGCTCTCATCTATTTGATATGCTACCAAATAGCCCCAATTTGCCCAGCTAGAATTTGATACAACTTGAAAATAGCATTCTTTTAGATTTGCATTGTTTATCACGCGTTTGAGTTCAAAAGAGTAGAGTTTATAGTCTGCCTTGCTAAATTTGCCTAGCAAGTCAAATGTGGCACTCTCATAGTCATCAAAGGGAAAATAAATGCCCACAATATCAGGGTGAATCCACTCATTTAAGCCCTTTTGTGTAGATTTGCTCGTATTTGCATTGATAGTTTTGCAATAAAGCCCAAAATTTTCACTCGCAAACTTCACAAGCAACGGGTGCAAATCAATCTCCAAAAAGCCCTTTTCTTTGCTTTGCAACTCTTTTGCGTAAGATTCTTGTCGTTTTTGCTCAATTTCGCTCTCTTTATCCACAATCTCATCTTTGCGTGAATCTAGCCAAAATGTCATAGGGTGCTTACTGACAATGCAAAATGGCGAATCCGCGTGGTTTTTTATGTCATTTGTGAGTGCCACGCGTAGCGTATGCTGTGGCGTTTTGCCCTCGCTACGAATCTGCTTATCTAATCCCATAGTCTTTGCGCTATCCCATATTTCGCTATAATTCAGCGGAATCTCCGCCTTTGATAGCACTTCTTTTGCCAATGATAAGAATGTCATTGTTTGCCTCCCCTTAACATTTGCTCTATGTCTATACCTAAATTATCTCTACTAAACTCATCTATTTTGTATTTAACTTTACCGCTACCACTTTCGCCACATTCTTTGCAACGCCAATGCACCATCATATTTCCTTCAACGACTGTATCTGTATTGCTTGATGTGATAAAATCGCTTACTATTTCTTTGTCTGTGTGTTCGATACAAAATGTCTTTTTGCAACTTGGGCACATTGTGTCTTGTTTAAATTCATCAAATCTTTTTATTTTTTTCTTTATCAAAAATCTAGCCTCCTCTTCGGTGATAGGCGATGGCACTCCCTTACTTATATCATAGGTGCAAAGTGGCATCCAAGTTTTGCTTTTAGACAACGATGGACTCATAAGCCAAAAAATGTATCCAATAATGCCCTTATTCCAACCAAGCACTTCACATTTTTCCATAAAACAACTTACTACGCTCATTTTATCCTCCTTAATTAAAGCTGATTTTGTAGATTGTGTGGTTTATTCCACTTTGCTTTATTTTCTCTATCCACAAAAAACACTTTAAGTTGCGCTTTATTTTCGCTACCAACCCAGCAAATAGTGCTAGTTGCCTTACTATCCTTTTGCTCCATATACCAAAGCGCATCGCCCTTTGCCTTTGTATCCTTATCAACTACAAACACAAGCAAATCCGCCTTATTGTCCCTATCAACCTTAAAGGCTTTGAATTTCGCCTTTCTTTCATCAACTACGCAAATTTTTGCCATTTTTTTCTCCTTGTAATTAAATATGGGTGAAGCATATTACATTTTCGCTTAATTTTTACTAAAAAATAAGAAATTATTACTTGATAATTAGATTTTATCAGCAATAATTCCTTTGTTAGATTTTATAAGAAATCCTACTACATTCCTTAAAAAATTCATATTTTAAGGAATCACAATGGCGACAAAAAATTTCAGCACCACACCCAAAAAACTCTCACAGCGCGACATTGCAGGGATTTTGCAAATCGACACAAAGACACTTTATAATTGGCGCAAAAACAAGCCCGAACTCTACAAAATCGTGCTACTAGGCTTCCGCTTCAAAGAGCTAGTGCGTTTGAGCCGCGAAATCTGCGATGAATTAGAGAGCATCGAAAAAGAGTTAGATGATAGATTGCGAATGTGAGGCTGTGAATCTCATCGTCATTGCGAGGGCAAATGCCCAAAGCAATCCACGAATCACGCTCCACCCTGTCATTGCGAGATTCGGCAACGCCGAATCGAAGCAATCCACTAATGCGAATCGTGAATCAAATGTGAATTGCTTACTTTAAGTGAATCTAAATGCAAAATTTATTGATTCAATTTTGGGTCATTGATTTTCTTTGCCTTTTAGATTCGCGTGATTTGGATTGCCACGAAAATTCGCTTACGCTCATTTTCTCGCAATGACGAAAAAATTACCCACCCCCTAGCCCCCTCCGCAAGGGAGGGGGAAAGAATGAAAAAATCGCCTCCGCAAGGGAGGGGGAATCAAAAAAAGTCCCTCCCCTTGCGGGAGGGATTTAGGGTGGGTATTTTAGATTCTGCGATTCGCAGAATCTTGGATTGCCACGAAAATTCGCTATGCTCATTTGCAGGGCTTACAAGTAAGTCTCGCAATGACGAAATTATTTTTTGTGGATTGCCACGAAAATTCGCTTACGCTCATTTTCTCGCAATAACGACACAGAATAATTCGCAGAATCTCGCAATGACGGGATTTTTTTATTTTTACCCACCCCCTAGCCCCCTCCGCAAGGGAGGGGAAAAATGGAGAAAAATCGCCTCCGCAAGGGAGGGGGAATTTTTAGATTCGCACGAATCTAGCGTTTAGTTTTGCAATGGCGGATTATTAAAGTTGATTCGCATTGCGAATCACAATCGAAGTAATGGCGGTATGGCTTTTGGAGTTTTTGCTAAATTTTGGGCGTGAGACTAGACTAATGGTCTGCGAACGCCCGAAATTTAGCAAATCTGCAAAATTGCATACCCCAGAACAAATTGCCACGCGCTTTATCTCAAATACGCCAAAATCGCCTCCATTATATTCTCATCATCGCGCTCCTCCGCCTTTAAGCTAACCTTTTCGCCATTTTCAAGCGTTAGCGTGATATTTTCATTGTAGTTTGTAATCGCCTTTAATCCACGCGCATTTGCAAGAATTTTGACTAGCATTAGTTGCAAAAATCGCCGTGTGTAGCTATCGATTTTGCCAAATCGCTCCGCAATCTCGCCCTCAATCTCATAAATCTCGCTTTTCGCACTCGCATTTGAAAGACGGCGATACAAATCAAGCCTTATCCTATCGCTATTTATCAGCTCCGCATTCAAAAATGCCGAAATATTTAGCTTCAAATCCACGCCCTTTTGAATCGCCAAATCGCCCTTGCCACTTAAAAAATTGATACTATCCTCCAACATTTTTAGATACAAACTATACCCGATATTTTCGATATGTCCGCTTTGCGCCTCGCCCAAAATGTTTCCGCCACCGCGAATCTCCAAGTCATTGTAGCTCAAAATCCCACCCGCGCCCAAAAATGAGTTTGATTCAAGCGAAATGAGCCGTTTTCGCGCCTCTGCCGTGATATTTTCTTTGCTATCCACAAAGAAATAGCAATAGCCCTCTTTGTCCCCGCGCCCGATTCGCCCACGAAGCTGGTGCAAATCCGCCATACCAAAGCAATCCGCGCTATCGACAATAATCGTATTTGCGTTTGGCAAGTGAATGCCCGATTCGACAATCGAAGTGGATAGTAGCACATTAAACGCGCCATTTGCGAAGTCTATCATTATGTCCTCGCTTTGTGTTTGCGGGATTTTGGAGTGCAAAATGGCGATTTTTAGATTCGGCATTAGTTTTAAAATCTCACGCTTTCGTTGCTCCATACTTGCGATATTGTTGTGAATGTAAAAAATCTGCCCATTGCGCTTTAATTCACGCAAAATCGCATCACGCAAAACTTCATCGCTGTAATTTTTCACAAATGTTTTTGGCGCGATTCGCGAATCTGGCGGGATATTTAGATGCGATTGCGTTTTGATTTTTGAAAGTGCTAGATTTAGTGTGCGCGGGATTGGTGTCGCACTCATCGATAAAATATGGACATCTTTTGTGAGATTTTTTAGCTTTTCTTTTTGCTTTACGCCAAATTTATGCTCTTCATCAAGCACGATTAACGCGAGATTTTTAAACTCCGCATTTAGCAAACTATGCGTCCCTACGACAATATCAACGCTACCATTTTTCAAACTATCCAAAATCGCGCTTTTTTTAGTGGCGAATCTATCTAATTTGGCGATTTTTAGCCCGTGTGGTGCGAATCTAGCTGACAAAGTTTTAAAATGCTGATTGCTTAAAAGTGTTGTAGGCACGATTAGCGCGGATTGAAAGCCACTTTTGGCACACGCAAAAATCGCATTCATCGCAACCTCCGTTTTGCCAAAGCCCACATCGCCCACAAGCAGCCTATCCATAACCCTCCCACTACCCAAATCACGCAAAATTTCATCAATGCTTTTATCTTGGTCTGCGGTTAGCTCAAATCCCGCGCTTTGCTTAAAAATCGCTAATTCGACATTGTCTTTGTCAATAATCTTGCCTTTGATTAGTTCGCGTGCTGCGGCAATATCGATGATTTCTTGTGCGATTTGGAGCAGTTTTGGGCGAATCTTCTCTTTGATTTTTGCAAAACTGCCCTTGCCTAGCTTATCCAAAGTCGGCACACTTGCGGTATTTGCGATATATTTGTCGATTAGATTTAGATTATGCACAGGCAACAGCAACTTATCATCGCCCAAATAAATAATCTCAATAAAATCGCTGATATTGCCAAGCACTCGCGTTTGCGTGATACCACTAAATCGCCCGATACCATACTCGCTATGCACGATATAATCGCCCGCATTTAGCTCATTTAGGCGGATTGTCGTGGGCTTTTTGGCGCGTTTTTTAGGGAGCGCATTTAGCGATAAAATGATTTCATTTGGCGTAATGATATTTAGGGCAATGGATTCGCGCAAAATTATCGTGTTTTTTTGCGCATTTTGCGGGATTTGAAGCGAATCTAAAATCAGCTCATTTTGACTTAAAATAGTGATTTTTTTGTCTTTGTGAAGTGGCAAAATTTTATTTATAATATCCGCACCCCGTGCGCTAATGTCGCTAAAAGATGGATTTAATGCTATCAAATCCAATGCCTTAAACGCGCTAAAATCTATGTAATTTAGTGAGCGAAGCCCTTCTAATTCAGCGATTTCATTTAACGCAGTGGGCGAAATAATGCTTTTATATTGCGCAGTAAGCGGTTTTTGGCGGATAAACCAAAATCCAAGCGAATGAATGTCCTTTGTAAATGCGTCAAATGGCGATTCAACCGCCAATCGCTCCAAATCCGCATATTCGCCCGAATCAAGCGAAAACAGCGCGGGGAAAATTTCAGCAGATTCGATTCGCTCAATGATTTTTTGCGTCTCCGCGTCAAAGGACGCAATATCCTCAATCTCATCATCAAAAAATGAGATTCGCAAGGGGTGTGGCGCATTTTGCGGAAAAATATCGATTATATCGCCGTGAATCGCCATTTCTTTGGGCGCATACACCAAATCCATATTCTCAAATCCAAAATTTAAAAGCGTCTCTTTTAGCTTTTCAAAGTCGCATTTTTGCGCCTTTTGCAAGGATATGGATTGAAGCCATTTTGGCGGTGGGAGCGGGTGAAGTAGCGAATGAATGGGCGCAAGTAAAATGCCGTTTTTATCATTGTAAAATCGTGCCAAATTTAGCAAAAGTTCGCCCAATTCAAAGGCATAGCTACGCAAATCATCGCCCTTTTTTGCGCAAAAATCATTTAGCAAATACGCATTTGGGAAGTTTGAATCTTTGATTTTGCAAAATTTACACACTTCACGCGCTTCTAACGCTTCGCCGTAGTCCTTAAAAATGGCGATTTTGAAATCAAATTTGCTTTGCAAGATTTTATAAAAATTTGAGTTTAACAAATGGTATCCTTATAAAAAGTGCGAATTATATCTAAATTTATGAGTTAGATTCTGCAATTCGCAGAATCTGCTATAATCACACTTTTAATTTTAATGTAAGGGAGCAACAATGAGACAAAAAATCAAGCAGATTCTGCTAAAAATGAAGTTAGGATGGGTGATTGCGCTAAAAAATCACATTTTGGCGTATTTGAATGCGGATACTCTAAAAGTGCCATATCCGCAAACTATGCGAATTAGCGCAGAATCTAGCGATGAAAATACGGCAAAAAAGGCACTTGTGCGGGAGATTTTATGGACGGAATATAATGAAAATATCGATAAAACTCTGCATAATTATTTTTTAAACAACAAGCACGAGGCGATTCATAAATGGTATGGGTATTTTGATGTGTATGAGAAGCATTTCTCGCGTTTGCGCGGGAGAGATGTGAATATTTTAGAGATTGGTATTCAAAATGGCGGAAGCACGAAAATGTGGAAGCATTATTTTGGCGTAAATGGCGCAAAGGTAAATATTTATGGCGTTGATATTGACCCCAGATGCAAAAAGATGGAGGATGAGAATATTAAGATTTTTATCGGTTCGCAAGAGGATAGGGGATTTTGGCGTAGTGTAAAAGAGCAGATTCCAAAGGTTGATATTTTGATTGATGATGGCGGACATACGATGCGACAGCAAATCGTTACTTTTGAGGAAATGTATCCACATATCAAACACGATGGAATTTATTGGTGTGAAGACCTACATACAAGCTATTGGAAGGCTTATGGGGGGGGGGGGCAGAACGCAAAACTTCTTTCATAGAATACACAAAACACTTAATTGACGAATTAAACGCATATCACGCTACAAAAAGCGATAATCTAAATATTACTAAATTCACAAATACCACATTTTCGATACATTACTACGATAGTATTATAGTGATAGAAAAGCGACTACGAGATAAAAAATCAGTGGCAACGGCAATTATAGGCGATGATAAATTTTGTTTTGTGTGAGATTCTGCAATGTTGCAAAATTCGCAGAATCTAGCGGAGATTCTGCGATATTTTCATATTAGATTCTGCGATTTTAGTAATTTTTCACACTAGATTCTGCGTTTCGCCCAAATTTCGCAGATCCAAGACAAAATCCCGCAAAATTCGCAGAATCTCTATTCGTAATCTTTTGCCTTTATTTTGCTCTCTCCAATAAATACGCCCTTTTTCTCTACATAAAGTTCGTTGCAGATGATTGTGCCTTCGATTTTCCCCTCCGGCAAAATCTCTATGAATTCCGAATCCACCACCCCTTTTGTGATACCGCCTACGATTACGCGCTGTGCGAAAATATCGCCATTTACAATGCCATTTTTGCCTACCATTACGGTGTTTGTCGAGTGGATATTCCCGTCAAACTCGCCATCTATGTGAATGTGGCACTCGCTATTTAACTCGCCTTTGATTTTTGTCCCAGCAGCGATGATTGTTGCGCCATTGGCGTGTGCTGCATCAAATTGTTTATCGTTTGAAGTAAAGATTGCCATGCTATGTTTTTCTCCTTTTTGAATATTATATCAAAATTTCCCATATTCCATTCCAAGAAATTTTTAGGATTGATATGCGCCCCTAAAAATCGCACTTCATAATGCAAATGATTGCCCGAACTCGCCCCTGTGTTACCCACATAGGCGATTAACTGCCCCTTGCGGACAAACTCGCCTTTTTTCACAGCGATACCATTTAGGTGCGCATAATAGGTGCGAAATCCAAAACTATGGTCGATTTTTACAAGCGTCCCATATCCGCCATTCCACCCGCTTTGCGCGAAATCCACCACGCCATCGGCGGTGGCATACACAGGCGTATCTTTATCCGCCGCCAAATCCGTGCCTGTGTGGATTTCTCGCGTGTTTGAAAGTGGGTGCGTCCTATAACCATAGGGCGATGAAATGCGCTTATATGAAGTAAGCGGGATACCATTTGGGATAAATTTCATAATAAAAAGTTTTTGTAACCCCGTGATACTCGCCGTCTCAACCCGCCCTTTTAATCCGTAACCTTCGCTTTTGCTAATGCCAATCTCGCCTTCTAACTCTTCGATTTTATCTGAGACAAGTAGCGTTTCTTCTTTTTTTGCCGTGATTTGCGCGGTTAAGTCGATGTGGTGGGAGACTAATTTCGCGTATTCATCTTGAATGTATTTGTATTTGTAATCAATATCCTTAATCTCCGCGGAGAATGAATACAGCACCACAAGCGATAAAAACGCCATCGAAGCGATGAAAACCGCAAGATAAATAAGCGAGTGCTTGAAAAATGCGTTGATATTGTAATATTTATATCCATACGGACTTGAAATCATCAAAATCAATCTATCATCAATCTTACTTTTCATTTTAAACCTTCTTGCCCCCGCCCTTTTTTCGCGCTAATTTTTCATTTTTGGCGCAGAATCTGAGAGCACCTTATGCGAACTAATCTGCACCATATCATTAAATGTCCATAGCAAACTATCCCAATTCACGATACTTGGCGCATTCATCATATCATCAAAGTTGCCAATATCCCACTTCAAAAACGCCTCCATATTCACCTTGCTCCCAAGAAAGCGGATATCGTAATAAAGCATATTTTTGTTGTTGTGCGTCCCGCTGTAACCGATGATTTGCCCCTTTTTCACGACATCGCCCCGCTTTACGCTAACCTTTGAGAGATGCCCATAGATTGAGTTGAAACCAAAAGTATGGACGATTTTGACAAATTTGCCGATGCCCTTTGTATCATTGCCCCGCGTTAAATCCACGATACCATCGGCGGCAGCGATGATGGGAGTTGATTTTGGCACTTCAAAAAGGACGCCGATTCGCTGAAATTGCGCTTTTGTAGAATCTTTTTGATTCGCAGAATCTGTGGATTTTTTCGCAGAATCTTTTGGATTTTTCGCTTCAGAATCTACGCTAGATTCTGCGTTTTTGCTTTTAAAAGGCGTAGAGTGCGGGATTATCTGTAAAATCATCTTTTTTTGCGCGAGCGTGAGCGTGCTAATGTCAAATGGATTTGTCTCTTTTGCCTCAATTATCGCATTTTTCATCGAGATGACATCCTCCAAATCCACGATTTTTTGATTTATCTCTTCTAAATGCTCTTTGCTTTTTTTAATCTCGCCTTTCAAAGCGAGATTTTCTTTATAAACTTCGGCGTATTTATCGAGCGTATCGTCCTTGTGCCCTTGCATACTTTTGAGCTCATCTGCCAAAAATCGAATGGTGAAAAACAGCACCACAGAGGCAATCACAAAAAATCCCACAAAATACGCAAGAACCTTTGTGATAAATCGATGCACATTAAACTGCCTAACGCCGTCATTATCGATGATTGAGATGATGAACTTTTCGCGGATATTTTTCATTTTAGATTCGCTTCGCCTTTGCAAAATCACGCATAAATGCCTCCACCACGCTAAAACTACCAAAGATTAGATAATTTTGCGCTGAATCCTTGATAGATTCTGCGCCACCAAACTCGCAAAATTTGATTTTTAGATTTGTCAAAATGCCCTCCAAAATATCCCTTTTTATAATGCGAGGATTCCCGCGAACAGGCAAAATCTCCACACGCAAAATATTATCTTTCAAAATGCCTAAAATTTCGCCAATATTTTTTTGAAAATAGCTATTATACACTAAAATCACTTTTTTGTCGCCCAAAAGTTGCTTAATCGCAAATGCGGCGTTTTCATTATGCCCCACATCGATTGTGATATTTGGCGAAATGCACTCGAATCGCCCGTGCAAGTCGAGCTTTGGGAGCGTTTTGAGATTCGCATTTATGCCAAAAATCTGCGTTGCTTTTAAGGCAAGGGCGAGATTCTGCGCCAAAAACGGGGCAAGATTATGCTTTTGAATGTAGGATTCGATATGAATTTCGTCATTCTGAGCAAGTGAAACGAGCGAAGAATCTCTATTTAGATTCTGCATTTTTTTCGTCATTGCGAGATTTGCCAAAGGCAAATCGTGGCAATCCAAATGGCGTGAATCTACGCTCAATTCGTCATTGCGAGACGATTTATCGCCGAAGCAATCCACAAAAGATTCGTCATTGCGAGATTCGCTTTGCGAATCGTGGCAATCCAAATTAAAATTGTCATTTTGAGCCGTAGGCGAAAAATCTCTATTTTTTTGAGATACTTCGCTTCGCTCAGTATGACAAAATGAAGCGTTTTTCGCAGAATCTAATAAAAATTCGTGCGAAGCACCCTTAATCTCGCCCACTTCGTGGTGCAAAAAATCGGATTCAAACGAGCAGTAGTGCGAGTGCCGATTTTTTGCTAGAAGCGGAGAAAGCGAGGCACTCCCCCTAAAAGCGAAAAAGCGGCTGCTTTTTGGCGCGTAGGGGGAGCGGGGCGGGGGGTGCAGCCCTTTTTGCGAAAAAGAAAGAGACTTTAAGGTGGGGTTTGGCGATGGATTCGCAGAATCCAAAAGAGATACTTCGCTTCGCTCAGTATGACAATTTAATTTGGATTGCTTCGTTGCACTCGCTTCGCTTTGTGCGCCTCGCAATGACGGCGTGGGGGCAGATTCTACCTTTTGTTCCCCCTCCCTTGCGGAGGGGGTTAGGGGGTGGGTAAAGTCGCTATTTACAAATTTCGCGCTACTATTATTTTGTGAATCTACCCACCCCCTTAATCCCCCGCGCGCATTTGGGAGGGAGAGAGAATTGGAGTTACCCTCCGCAAGGGAGGGGGGATTATTGTATTCACGCGAATCTAACGCAAAAATCTCCACTTCGTGCTTTTTTGCAATAGATTCTGCGATTTTTTGGACAATCTCATATTTTTGCGCACCCAAAAGCATTTTTGGCACTTTGTTTGGGTAAAAAACAGCATTTAATTTTGTCGTGGCGATTGCTTCTATCGAATCGCCCAAAATATCGGTGTGGTCGCAGTCAATCACGCTAAACACACACAAATCACGGCGCACAACGCTAGTGCTATCCAACTCCCCGCCAACTCCCGCCTCCAAAATCGCAAAATCCACGCCCTGCGATAAAAAGAGCGCCAAAAATGTCGCATACTCAAAATAACTGCATTCACTTGCAAACGCAAACTTTTGCAAAAATCTATGCGCTTTTGTGAGATTTTCATCACTCACAACGCCGTTATTATCGTAAAATCGCTCATTAAAGCTAAAAATATGCGGACTTGTAAAATGCAAGATTTTATAGCCACTTTGTGCCAAAATCTGCGCGATAAATCGCCCCGTGCTACCCTTGCCATTTGTGCCAAGCACTTGAATGACACGCTTTGGCGGGGCGATATGCGTTTTTAACTCCACATAAATGCGCGCAGAGCGGCTTTTATTGATTGTGCGATATTCTTGCCCTTTTTTTGTCATATAAATTTCAACTTCGTTTAGATTCTGCGAATCTAGCGCAAAATTCGCAGAATCTACCCTATTTTTCGCCATTTTCATTGCCAAAATGCCACTTGCGCGATGAATTTATCAATCGCGCTAATGGAGGCTTCTTTTATCGCGTTGAAGCGGGTTTCATCGGTGATTGTGGAGACGACATCGACAGGGAAGTCATAAAAGCCGTAGTTTTGAAATCGCCTTGCATTGCCGTTTTTGTCCGTGTAGTCAAAGCTCATAGTCACACTTGCGCGATAAAAGTTCGCAAATCCCGCGTCATTATCAGCGATTGAATCCACGCTAACGGCGGTAATCTCCGTGCGGATAATGGTGTCGGCACTTTCTTTATCCACAAGGCGCAAGTGAAATTTTTGTGCGATGGCTTGATTTAGCGCGTCTTTGGCGATTAGCGAGTTTTCAGGGTCGGATAGATTTACCACAGATTCGACATAGATATTTTCGCCAAGCGATTTTTTGACAAAATATGACATCGGGTAATATCCGCAACCGCTGAAATTTGTGGCAAAAATTATGGCGCAAATTAGTGAAAAAACAGCTCTCATTTTAGGACGAAATTTATTAGTTTATTTGGGACGATGATTTCTTTTGCGATTTGGGCGTTTTCAAGCCACTTTGCCACTGCGCTTTTTGCCGAATCTAAAATGACTTCTTTTGGAGAATCCGCGCTCACACTAATTTCAGCGCGGCGTTTGCCGTTGATTGAGACGGCAAGGGTGATTGTGTCGCTTTTTAGCGCGGATTTGTCGATTGCAATATTGCGAAAATTTTTGCAACCAAAATATTTATCGCTTAATTCATAGCAAATATGTGGGATTATCGGCTCTAAAATGTTTAGCAAAATGTAATAGGATTCATACCAAACTTTTTGCGATTCGGCGTTAGATTCGTTGCCCGATTCAGCCAAATCCATCGCAACCAGCGCATTTAACGCCTCCATACAAGCAGCAATAAGCGTATTAAATGGATAATCTTTATTGCTAAAAACGGCGTTGCTTTTTTGCAAAGCCTCATAAACCTTGCGCCGTGCGAGTTTTTGAGCGTCATTTAGATTGTCAAATGTGAGCGATTCAAAGTCCGCGTTTTTTAGCAAATCCAAATGCGAAGCGTTATTATAAAGGCGATTTAAAAAGTTATACGCGCCTTTTAGCGCGTCATCATTCCATTCTAATTCTTTTGTAGGTGGCGCAGCAAAAAGTATAAAAAGCCTTGCCGAATCCGCGCCATAGCTCTCAATAATGCTTTTTGGCTCAACGACATTGCCTTTGGATTTGCTCATTTTCGCGCCACTTTTTAGCACCATTCCTTGCGTAAGAAGCCTAGCAAACGGCTCATCAATATCTAAATATCCCAAATCCCTTAAAACTTTCGTAAAAAACCGCGCATAGAGCAAATGAAGCACTGCGTGTTCGATGCCACCGATATATTCATCGACATTTAGCCAATATCGAAGCGAATCCGCATCAAACGCGCTTTTTTCCCACAATTGGCGGGGCGTTGTGTAGCGCAAAAAATACCAGCTAGATTCAACAAATGTATCCATCGTATCAGATTCGCGCTCCGCGTCTGCGCCACATTTGGGGCATTTCACGCAAAGCCACTCTTTGTTTGACAAAAGCGGATTGCCCTCCGCACTAAAATCTACGCGCTCTGGCAAAATCACGGGCAAATTTGGCTCTTGGACAATGCCACATTTTGGGCAATTTATAAGCGGTATGGGCGTCCCCCAATATCGCTGCCTAGAAATGCCCCAATCGCGCAGTTTGTAATTTATCACGCGCCGTCCTAAATCGTGCGCTTCAAAATGCGCTATGATTTTCTCTTGCGCCTCTTTCACGCTTAAATTGTCAAACTCAAAGCTATTTTTTAGAGTGCCATTTGCCTCGAATCGATTGTCATTTTCGATTACATCAATGATTTTTAGTCCGTATTTTTTGGCAAACTCAAAGTCTCTCTCATCGTGCGCAGGGACGCACATAATCGCCCCGCTACCATAATCCATAAGCACGAAATTTGCCACAAAGATTTCTAACTTTTCGCCGCTCAGCGGGTGAATGGCGTGAATCCCTAACTTAATGCCGATTTTTTCTTTGCTCAACCTATCCCGCGCACTTGTGTTTTGAATGGCTTTAATCTCTGCGATTTTTGCCGAATCAATCGCATTTTTTTCAATCAAATGTCGCACTAGCGGGTGTTCAGGCGACAAAGCACAATAAGTTACGCCATAAATCGTATCAGGGCGCGTGGTAAAAACGGGCAGTTCGGTAAAAAATTCGCTAGATTCGCACAAATCCGCGTCATTATTTGCATTTAGATTCGCGCCAAAATCGCCCAAATCCCCAAAATCCAATTTAAAACTAAACTCCAAACCGCTAGATTTGCCAATCCAATTTTTTTGCATTGTTAGCACTTGATTGCTCCACTCCAAACGCCCCAAATCGCGAAGCAACTCATCAGCATAATCCGTGATTTTCAAATAATATTGATACATCTCTTTTTGCACCACAGGGCTATCGCAACGCCAACATTTGCCATCGATGACTTGCTCATTTGCAAGCACCGTCTTATCCTGCGGACACCAATTCAAAAACGCCTTTTTGCGATACACAAGCCCTTTGTCCCACATTTGGTGAAAAAACTCTTGCTCCCATTTTGTGTAAATATTGTCGCTTGTGGCAAATTCTCGTTCTTTTGAAAATGAAAATCCAAGCGATTGAAGCACTTTTTGCATAGTAGCGATATTGTCATAAGTCCAAGTTTTTGGGTGGAGATTGTGCTTTATTGCGGCATTTTCGGCGGGCAATCCAAACGAATCCCATCCGATAGGGTGAAGCACATTAAAGCCCATTTTGCGATAATGCCTTGCAATCGCATCGCCAATCGTGTAGTTCCGCGTATGTCCCATATGGATATTTCCGCTAGGATAGGGGAGCATTGAGAGAATGTATTTTTTGGGTTTGCTAAAATCACCGCTAGGCTCAAATGCGTTTGAATCAGCCCAAATTTTCTGCCATTTTTGCTCGATTATTCTTGCGTTGTAGCTCATTTTACGCCCTTTATTGATAATCTTTTGCCTTTGCGCTTTCGATTAAAATTATCATAATAGAAAACGCATTTGCCGCCAAAGCACCGATAGCAAGGGCATACGCCACTTGCAAGTCGCCCAAAATTTGAAACCACAAAAACGCAGGGATTAGATGAAAGTCCGCCACAATCGAGCTTGCAAAAAGCTCCGCGCTCAAAAGTTTGCGAGTGCCGATTCGCAAAGTCGTAGAGATAAAATTTATCGCCGCTGCCAAAAACAAAAGCACGATATTTGGCTCATACAAAAAGCCGATGGTTGAAGTCAAACTCATCAGCGTGAAAAATATAAAAAAGATTCTACCCCAATCCATTTTGCCCCCTAATTTTGGTTAGATTCTGCGAATCGCAAATCTGCGAATCGCAAATCTGTGATAAATTCGCGTGTGAGATTCTGCGAATTTAGCGAAAAATGCGCTAGATTCTGCGAATCAAATATTAGATTCTGCGATTTCATTTTAGATTCGCCCGCTTTCATACATTTTTCGCATTCGCTCTTTTTCTTGCGCTTTGGCTTGTTTTCGCGCTTCTTTTGCGTAGTATTCTTTTATGTCAAAGCCAAGCATTATGGCAAGTTTTGGTGCGACAAACATCGAGCTATAAGTCCCTACAATCGCCCCCACAAGCATTGGCAAAGTAAATCCTTTCAAAATCTCACTGCCAAACGCATACAAAATCGCAATCACAAAAAACACCGTTAGCGAAGTTAGCAAAGTGCGCGAGAGCGTGCGCGAAACGGCGTCATTTATCACTAATTTCACATCATTAAAGCTCCGCGCAATCATCTGCTCCCTGATTCTGTCAAAAATTATAATCGTATCGTTAATTGAATATCCAATGAGTGTGAGAAGCGCGGCAATCACATCTAAACTCAAATCCACATCAAAAAGCATTATCGCAGCCCCGCTAATCGCCACATCGTGGATTAGCGCGATGATACTAGCAAGGGCAAACCGCCACTCATAGCGAAAACTCACATAAATCATCATCGCAACAAGCGCGAGTGCAATCGCAATAATGCCCTTTTTGGCGAGCTCGCTACCCGCCTTTGGACCGACATTTTCGATTCGGCGAATCTCAAAGTCGCCCGTGTTTTTCAGTGTATTTTTCAGCTCATCATCGATTTTCACACTTGAATCTTGCACAAAAGCAAACTTTATAATAATCTCATTTTTCGCGCCAAACTCGGTGATTTGCGCGTCTTTGAAATATGGATTCGCACTTAAATCTTCGCGGATTTGCGATATTGGCGCTTCAACTTGCGCGTATTTTATCTGTGCCACGCTACCGCCGGCAAAGTCTATGCCTAAATTCACACCCTTTGTGAAAAATACCACCACAAGCGCGACAACAACTAGCGCACTTGCGATAATGCCATAATTGCTATATTTTACAAAATCATAAATTTTATCGTGTTTAAAAAAATCCATTATTTTGCTCCATTTTTAGTGGGATTTGTGGGGCGATTTTTAGTGCGATTCGTGGCGTGATTTGTGGATAGATTCGCGCTTTTGTCTTTTGGATTTGCACCTTTTGGATTATAATTTTTCAGGCGAATCCCAAACCAAAAATTGATATTTTTCGTATTATTTATTTTCTCGCCTAGCCATATATAAATGCCCTGTGTGCCGATGATTGCCGTAATTATTGACGCCAAAATGCCAATCCCCATCGTAACCGCAAAGCCCTTAATGGGACCTGTGCCATAGATATAAAGCAATAGCGCAATAATCAAAGTCGTATTATTCGCATCAAAAATCGCGCGTGTGGCGTTAATATAGCCAAATGAAATGGATTGCACGATATTTTTGCCACTGCGGAGTGCCTCGCGAATGCGCTCATTTATGATGATATTTGCGTCAATCGCCATACCAATCGTTAGCACAATCCCCGCCATACCGGGCAAAGTTAGCGTTGCGCCAAAAAGGCTCATCACAGAAATAATCGCCAAAATATTCACAAATAGCGCACTTACCGCAATCACACCGGCAAATCCATAATACACCACCATAAAAGCGATAATAATCCCAAATGCACCAAATAGCGCGATTAGCGATGATTTTATCGAATCTGCGCCCAAAGATGGACCAATGCTTCGCTTTTCTAGCAATTCTAATGGCGCAGAGAGCGCACCAGAGCGCAAAGCGATTGCGATATTTTTCGCTTCCTCCGCGCTAAAAGAACCGCTGATTTGTCCGCTGCCTCCGCCGATTCGCTCTCTTATCACAGGCGCAGAATAGACTTTGTTGTCTAACACTACTGCCATTCTCTTGCCGACATTTGCGCCTGAAAAATCGCCAAAGATTTTTGCCCCGATTGCATTTAGGCTAAAACTAATCACAGGTTGCCCCCGCTCATCATACGCCACACGCGCATCGGTAATCATACTGCCATCTAAAATGGGGATTTCTTTTAGCAAAATTTTATCATTTGATTCGCCACTGACAAAATCCACAAAAGGCAAAATCACATCGCCATAGCTACTTGCCTCCGATTCGCTTATCACGCTAATTCGTGCATTTCTATCCTCATCAACTGCCATCATTTTAAGCTGTGCGGGGCGGATAATCAAATCTAGTGCGTTTTGCTCTTCTTCTTGGCTTTTAATGCCGGGTAGTTGCACCAAAATATTTTCTTCGCCCTGCTTTGTAATGCTAGGCTCGGTAAGCCCGTAAATATCAAGGCGATTGCGAATCGTATCGATTGCTTGGTCGATTGCGGAGTTTTTGATTAAAATCATCTCTTCTTTGCTAAAAGAAATCTCATAAACCCCGCTACTCTCCGCAATTATAATGCCTTTGATATTATCTAAAAGTTTTTCTAATTCATCTCTTTGCGCTGAATCTAACAGCTCAAATCGTATCCCATCATCAAGCGTTTTTAGCGAATCAATAAGGATATTTTTATCGTGCGTCTCGTAATTTATCTGCGTGGCGATTAGCGAATAGCGCGATTTTATGGCTTCATTTGCATCAACGCCCAAAAGAAAATAAATGCCACCTTGCAAATCAAGTCCTAGCGTGATTTTATAGCCCTTCGTGTCAAAAATGGATGGGACACTAAAAATCGCGCCAAACACAAAAAGTGCCAAAAAAACAAGTGTGCGGGGATTAAAAAACTTTTTCATTGTGCTTTGTGAATCCTTTGCGCTATTTTTTGGAGTCCGCCTCTGTGGGCTCTTCCCACTTGTATGCGACAAATTCTTTTGCCAAGCGCACGATTGTGTCATCATTTAGTTTGATTGTGAAAAAGTGATTTTCAACTTTGACAACCTCGCAGATTAAACCGCCGTTTATGACGATTTTGTCGCCTTTTTTTAGGTTTGCAACCATTTCTTTATGCTCTTTTTGCTGTTTGATTTGTGGGCGAATGATGATAAAATAAAAGATTGCAAATAGCACGATTAAGGGCAGAAGTTGCACCAAAATGTTGTTATTCATAATGTGTCCTTTTGTTGATTTTTAGATTTTAAAAATGTGGATTGTAGCATTTTTAAATTTAAAAATAAATGATTTGCAAAATTTGTAAAATCCAAAATTCGCAAAATCGGCGGTAGATTCTACGAAATTGCGTGAATCGCAGAATCTAGCCAAATCTCTCCCCCTCCCTTGCGCGAGAACCCCACCCCAAACCCCTCCCGCAAGGGGAGGGGCTTTCTCTATCTCCCCCTCCCTTGCGGAGGGGGATTAAGGGGGTGGGTAAAAATCCAAAAAAATTTCGTCATTGCGAGAAGTCGCACTTTGGGCGACTTCGTGGCAATCTATTATTTTGTCATTCTGATCGAAGTACTTGTGCGTAGCGAAGAATCTCTTTTTTAAAAATTTTTGAGATATTTCGACTTTTTCAAAGTCTCAATATGACAATTTTAAGTAATTCGCAGAATCTAATCAAATCTCTCTCCACCTTCTCCAAGCAAAGCGCAAATTTCGCTCGAATCGCAGTCTTTGAAAAGCTCACATATCGGCACTTGCAGGGCTTTTGCAAGTTTGTAGATATGCTCCAAATTGAAGTGTTTGCCGTAGCGATTGCACTCGCAGTTTGAGTAGAATGCTACGGATTTTATGCCTATTTCTAACGCCAAGTCAAGCTGTGAAATGCCCTTGCCTTCGCGCAAGATTCGCACATTTCGCGCAAGATTTGCATAAAACCTTGCAATCTCATCGCCACTCGCATTGCCGAAATTTTTATTGCTGAAATTTTTGTCATCTTTGTTTTGCAAAATTTATCCTATGGGATTAAGAATTTTTTAAACTTTACAAAGATAAAATGCGCTTTTATATATCCTATGGGATAAAATTTTGAGAAAATAAGGAAATGAAAAATGGCATATAGTGAGAAAACAAATATTGATAGAATGGTGTATCGCGCTAAAATTAGCGGGTGGATATATTTTTTACCTACTATTTTGATATTTTTTGGGTTATTGTTAATTTTTGCCACTAACAATTCACCAAGTGGTTATAATTTGGCAAGTATCGGTGCGTTGCTTTTTATTGTAGGCTTATTTATTTTGGTTAGACGATTCATTTATGTGCGTTTTACAGAGCTTTACATAACGCAAAAATTTACCATAGCAAAATATGGGCTGATTCGGCGTGAAACGATAGAAATGCTAAATAGCAAAGTAGAGAGTATAAGAGTAAATCAAGGCATACTTGGGCGGATTTTGAATTATGGAAATATCATTGTAGTGGGCGCAGGTGGTAGCTCATCGCCTATAAGATTCATAGCTGAACCGCTAGAATTTAGGCAACAATTACTCTATGTGCAAGAGAATAATGAAAATACAAATAAGGGGTAAAAAATGAAAAAGTTAATTTTAATGTTTTTAATGTGTGGATTTTTAGCCACACAAGGTTTTTCATATCAATTTAATGTAAATACTAAATATGGCAAGTTGCAACAAAAATGTATAAAAGAAAATGATACAAAAAGTTGCAAGGCTGTTTTAGATGATTGTTTGATAAAGAAAATAGGCAATGCTTGTGAGGCTCAATATTCAATAGCTATAATTGGTTGGCTAGGAAGCAAAAACCAAGATGAAATGCTGTTTGGGGCTGATTTAATGAGTGCTGCATATAAAATAGGCTGTAAAGAATTAAAACATAAAAATACCTGCAATATTGACAAGCATTTTTTAAATGAAATTGTTCATAAAGCATCACCTGAATCTAGCGACACTATCAAAAAACTTATACACGGAGAATAAAAAATGAAAAATATTGCGTT
This sequence comes from Helicobacter sp. 23-1045, assembly GCF_053654655.1. Lineage (NCBI taxonomy): Bacteria > Pseudomonadati > Campylobacterota > Epsilonproteobacteria > Campylobacterales > Helicobacteraceae > Helicobacter > Helicobacter sp. 23-1045. The sequence continues at coordinate 107,637 of NZ_JBSIUR010000005.1, read as the reverse complement.
TATTTTGTCCTTGATATTTACTAGCAATTTGCTTTATGCGGATAATTATCAGGCGTTGCTAAAACAAGGCGAAAAATATCTTAATGCGCATAAAGTTGATAAAGCTATCGAATCGCTTGAAAAAGTATGCGAATCAAAACAAGCCAAAAAATCATACAAAGCAAAATCTTGCGAGTTGTTAATGACTATATATTCAGGTTACTTTGAATATACGGGGCTAAAACAATATAGTGAAATAAAAGATGACGAAAAGAAAATAAAATATGCGACTATGGGTTGCGATTTTGGCAGTGCTACTAGTTGCTCAAATTTGGGCTATTGGTATAAAAAGGGCGATGGCGTAGAAGTAGATTTAGATAAAGCTACAAGCTACTATATCAAAGCTTGTGAATTGCAACCAAAATTGCATTGTAATAGTTTGGGCGTTTTTTATGAATTTGAACTAAAAGACATAGAATCTGCTTTGCGAGTTTATAAAAAAGTTTGTCAGCAAAATAAAATGTGCGCTAATTATGAGAGATTGAGCGACAATCTAAAATAGGGGATTGTATGAAAAAAATTAGTCAAATAGTTAGCATTGCGCTATGTGGAATATTTTTTAGTGGGTGCGTGGAATTATTATATAGCGGAATAGCACTAGGTGTCGCAGGAATCGTGGGAGCAGGATATGGCATAAATTATGCGGTAGAAAAATCCAAAAAAGCCACAGCGCAAGAGAAAATAGATTGCGAAAACTTTGAAGGTGCAAATTTAGCGAAATTGGAAAAAGATATGATTGCTTACAAATCTTACAAACGCAACATTAAAATATTAGATGAGAAAAAAGGCAAATTATCAAACGAGTTTTCAGATGAGTTTTATTGCAATGTGTTAGAAGTAACTAGCACCACAGCGAGCGATAAGTTATTCGCCGTAAATGGCGGTGGAGTAAATGATTTTAGTGTTAAAGTTACAAAAGAACTATATACCGCACAAAAAACCAAAGAAGGCAAAGTGATAGAAAAAGATATAAAAATCACCGCCTATTCGCTAGAAAAAGTATCGGGCGTTTATTATGATGGGTATATTTACAAGCCCGATTCGCTATATATCAAAAAAATGCGCAATCAACACGAAAACTTTAAAAAAAATTTAGAGAACAATTTTAGAAATAATCTGCCTTGCTTTGAACTCAATCGCAAGAGATATTGCGATGGCGATTTGGTAAATATATGGGGCGGAATGCAAATGTTGCGAGTAGTTGAATCAGGCTATGGAATGGTTGATTATAGGCTCTATTTATATGGAGAAGGACAGCCTGTAATAGAAGCAAGTTATGACTTTATGAAACAATTTAAAATGAATCCGCCAGAAGTCATCGGCAACCACGACTTAAATAGAGAATTAGAAAAAAGCGAAGTGCCATCGGAGCGCACTTTAAGATTAAGTGATATAAAAACTTTTAAAGAGTGGTAAGGATTTTAATTTGGTTATCATTGCGCGAATCTAGCTTTTAGATTTGCGTGATTTGGATTGCCACGAAAATGCTACGCATTTTCTCGCAATGACGATTTTTTCACGCTGTCATTGCGAGGCAGTTTGAGCGATAGCGAAAACAACGAAGCAATCCACTAATGAGACTTGTAAATCAAAGGCGAATCGCTTACTTTGGGCGAATCTAAATGTAAATAATTTATTGATTCAAATTTGGGACATTGATTTTATTTTTCTTTTAGATTCGCGTGGTTTGGATTGCCACGAAAATGCTACGCATTTTCTCGCAATGACGAAATTATGGCAATTCGCTTTAATTTGGATTAGATTTTGTGAATCGTAGAATCTAGACTTGTATTAAAACGATTTTCGCACGAAATCGCAAAATCTAATTCACAAAATACCCACCCCCTTAATCCCCCTCCGCAAGGGAGGGGGAGAATTTGAAATATTTCGCTTCGCTCAATCCATTAGGATTGCCACGATTTGGCGTTGTCAAATCTCGCAATAACGAAAAATCGCACTAGATTCTGCGAATCGCCCAAATTTCGCAGAATCTCGCAAAATCCCACATTAGATTCTGCGATTCGCATTTTACGATTTTTTTCTATGCTCTACGATATGCTCGATGATTAAGAAAAGTGAGCCTAAAATCCCCGCCGTTAGCGAAGCGATGATGATTGAGAGCTTCGCTAAATCCGTGCTTGGGATATTATTTGGAAATGAAAGATTTGCCACGAAAATCGCCATCGTAAAGCCAATCCCCCCTAGCATACCCGCGCCAAAGATATTTATCCAGCTCACAGATTCAGGCTTTTTGGCGATTTTGATTTTGTCACAAATGAAGGTAAAAGTCGTAATGCCGATTGGCTTGCCGATGACTAGCCCCAAAATTATCCCAAGCATTATGTGGTCGATGTGAAAGTTTATGTCGCTACTTATCGCCACTCCCGCATTCGCAAAGCCAAAAAGTGGCATAATGAAAAAGTTACTCCACGGCGCGATTGCGTGCTCCAAGCGTAAAAATGGATTTTGCACGGCGTTTGCATTTTTGATAATATCGTGTGCGCACTCCATCTGCTTAGCGCAAAGCATAAGATTTTCTCGCTCTTTTTCTTTGCCTAAAAAGCGCGCCACAGCGTCATTTACCGCCACGCCAAAGGACTTGCTTTCTATCTTTGGGCGCACGGGGATGGTAAATGCGAGTGCCACAGCGGCGATTGTAGCGTGTATGCCTGTATTATGCACCGATAGCCACAGCAAAACGCCCACCGCAAGGTAGGGGAAAAGTGCGCGAATATCAAGCTTATTAAACAAAATCAGCACCAAAAGCAACCCAAGCGACAATCCAAACCACATAAACGAAAAGTCGCTCGTGTAAAATAGCGCGATTACGATGATTGCGCCCAAGTCATCGGCAACCGCAAGCGTTACCAAAAAGACTTTTAGCGCGACAGGGACGCGTTTGCCTAGCAACATCATAACGCCAAGCGCAAAGGCGATGTCCGTTGCCATCGGTATCCCAAAGCCATTTTGAGACGCCGTGCCAAAGTTTAGCGTGAAATAAATAATGCCCGGCGCAATCATACCGCCAAGTGCCGCAAACACGGGGAACGCCGCCTTTTTAAAGCCGACTAACTCGCCAAAGAGAAATTCTTTTTTGATTTCAAGTCCCACCACAAGGAAGAAAAACGACATCAAAATATCATTTATAAAGTGGTGCAAACTCATACCGATGAAAGTTTCGCCGATTTTCACGCCCACAGGTATCTCCCATAGGTGAAAATATCCGCTAGATAAAGGCGAGTTTGCCACTATCATCGCCAAAACCGCGCACACAAAAAGTAGCACACCCCCCGCAATCTCACTACCAAAAAACGCCTTAATCTTACTCATAAACTGCCTCCAAGAAATGTAAAAATGGGAATTTTATCATAAAATACGACAGATTCTGCGAAATGTGTGGGAGATTTTTGCAGAATCTAGTGTAGATTCTGCGATTTTTGCACTGAGATTCTGCGATTTTGTGCGATTTTGGCAGAATTTAGTGTAGATTCTGCGAAATTCACACCAGATTCTGCGAAATTCACGCAAATCGCAGAATCTAAAATCACTCACAAGATATTTTGCGCCACATTAGTCCTATTAAAATGCCCTGAATTATAAAAATAGTCTCCAAAATATTATGATAAAACCCATCAAAAAAACTCTGCGCACACATTCCGCACACAAAAATACACAATCCCAATCCTATAAATTTTGTTTGATTATCGCTTGTCTTAATCGCCCTTGTGCCACTATAAAACAAAAATCCCTGCAAAATCGCAATACAAAGCAATCCAATAATGCCATAGCACAGCGCAAGACTTGCGACAAAATTATGCGGATGATTGTATCCATTTTGCTGATAATTTGAATTTTCATTTGAGAAAATAATATATGAGCGATTTTGCGGATTGTATAAATTATAATAATGCCATAAATATTCGCCCACTTGAAATGGACCTACAATATGCGGTTTGAATGGATTATCCCAAAATGCCAAAAGCGTGGATTTTGTCATATTTAAGCGAGAAAGTGTGGAGTGGTCTAAATTGATTTCGCTAAGTCCGTTTTTCGTGCTTTCTTCCTCGCAATCTAACCATTTTGCACCAAAGCAAAGCGGGTCATATTTCCCCATCTCAACGGGCGTAGTTTGCCACACTTCGCTGACATTGCTAATAATATTATAGGCATTATACCGCATCGGCAAATCCTTGCTAAAATGCAACAAACCATAAATCGCAATGTTTGAAATCCCCAAAAACGCAAGCAAAATCCACTTTTTATAATGATATTTATAAACAATAAATGGCACAAAAATCATCACACCAAACGCCACAAAAAAACTTCGCTCACCATTGCCAATCATCGCCACTATGCTAAAAATAAAGCACAGCACAAAAATCCATCGCCATAAATTTTTACACACAAAAATCCCCGCCAAACTTATCGCAATCGGCGCTAAAATCCAAATATTGTAAGTAAAAATCGCCTTAAAGAAAAATGGAATATTTTGGACAAAACTCTCGTGATAAAATCCATTTTTGCTAATCAAATAACACATCGCAATCACATTTACCACGCACATCAGCGCGAAAAAATGCACCGCCCTCCACGATACTTTTTGACTTGCATATTTGCCAAAAAAATAGCACAGGCAAAATAGCGCAAAATATCCCACAATATGCTGATTTATCGCTCTAAGCAGTGCGCCAAAATTCTTTGGCGGCAATACGGAGTTAAAATAAGTCATAAATCCAAGTGCAATCAAAATCCCAATGCAAACCGCTGGAATTCGCAGAATCTGCCAATCTTTTTTAGAAAATCGCCTAAAATTACACAGCACAAAAATCGCCCCAGCGATGAAAATAAAACTTTGCGCGCGAAAATTATTCAAAATTTTGCTAACGCCGATAGCATAGAAAAATATACCCACGCAAAGCAAAGTCAGCACAATAATCTCATTATGATTTTTTATAAACTGCAAAGTGCGTTTTAGATTATCCAAGCAATGCTCCCAAAATGAATTTTATGAAAATTGTATCAAAAATTTAGTGATTTTTCACCCATTCGCAGAATCTGTTTTAATTTGTCATTATGAGCGAAGAAACTCTGTCATTGCGAGGCGCAGAATCTAGCGCACAATTTTCGTCATTGCGAGTCGCAGAATCTAATGGATTTTTTCGCTAGATTCTGCGATTTTTCGCAATAATTCCTCCCACTTCTCCATCACCACTTCTTTGCTAAATCTCTCCCCCACAAGCCTTTTTGCTTCACCTCCAAATGCAATGCGCTTAGATTCATCGCTCATTAGCTTTATCAAATGCTTTGCGTAAGCCTCCAAGTCATTATCGCTCACCAAATAGCCACTTTTATTATGCGCGATAATATCGCTAGGTCCTGTGGCAATGTCAAAAGCAATGCAGGGCAAAGCGTAGCTACTCGCCTCCACTAGCACCATAGGGAAGCCCTCAAAGTGCGATGCCATTGCATAGATACTTGCTCCCAAATATTCGCGCTCGATTTCTTTGGTAAATGGCTTTAAGATTATAGAATCTTGCAAGTTTAGGGATTTGATTTTGGATTGTATCTCGCTTTTTAGGACACCATCGCCTACGAGGACTAACTTCCATTTGGTTAGGTTATCTTTGTCATTCTGAGTTTTCGTAGAAAACGAAGAATCTCTATTTGTAGATTTTTGAGATTCTTCGCTACACTCAGAATGACAAAATGTGTGGCTAGTATGACAATAGCTTTGCACCATTCCCCAAATATCAATCAACCGCAAAAAGCCTTTTTGGTCGCCATTATCCATTCGCCCCACGCTTAAAACTACTTTTTGCGCAGAATCTGTGCTTTTTTGCGGGATTTGTGGCAAAAAGTTTGGGATTACAAAGACATTTTTATGATATTTTTGCCAGATAGAGAGTTCATTTTTGCTTAAAATGATAAGTGTGTCAAACATATCATTTCGCTTATTATATTTCGCAAATCGCAAATGATGCAATTTAAGATATTTTGTCCGCTTTCGCCTAAAAAACGGCGCATAAGTCCAATCATTTGTGATAATCATATCGGCGTGTTTGTATCGCATCCATATCTTAAAGCTGATGAAAATCTTATGAAAATTTTTAAAATACAGCTTCAAAAGTGGATTTTTGCAGAATCTATCTCGCATACTATTTTCATCGCACTCATACTCAAAAGAACACTTCGTTTTTATAGCATAAGGCAGGGATTTATGCGCCCTATAAAAACTCAAAATTTCGACATTATGCCCAGATTCTGCGAGGGCATTTGCGAGATTGACGCACACGCGCTCCGCCCCGCCTGTGATGGAAATGTCATTTATAGTGAGTAAAATTTGCATTTTTGTCCTTTTTAAAGGCGCGATTCTAGCACAAAATTTGCCATAATCGCAAATGAAAATACAAGTAGATTCTGCGAATTTATAGATTTTTTAAGATTGCCTTTTTCGCAGAATCTATATCAAAAATGCCGTTTTTTGCGCGGGGGTTTAGCGTGGCGAAAATCTCATCGATAAATGCCAAATCTAGCCCATATTTTTTTGGATTTGTAGAAATTTCTAGCTTTTCAAAAAGATTTAAAAGTCGCGCCCTAAAAGGCGATAAAAGCGCGTTTGCATTGCTTGTCTTTGGCAGACAATCTAGTAGCAAAGGCAGACTAAAACTACACGCCAATCCGTGCGGAGTGCCAAAACGCATAGTAAGCGGATAGCTTAGCGCGTGTGCTAGGGCGGTTTGGGTGTTAGAAAAGGCAAGTCCTGCATACATACTTGCTTGCATTATGTTGCTTCGCAGGGGGAGTGAATCTAGATTCTGTGTCAATGCCACCAAATCACGCAAGATAATTTCTATCGCATTTAGCGCGTAATGCGTGGATATGGGATTTGCGCTTTTGTTCCAAATAGATTCAAAGCTATGACTTAGCGCATCAAGTGCCGTGTGTATGGTGGTTTCACGGGGCAGACTTAGCGTCAAGCGTGGGTCATAAATCGCCTCTTTTGGATAGAGAATTTCATCGCTTAAAGAATGCTTGATAAAGGCGTCATTATCCCAAATAGTCGCCCAGTGTGTGAGCTCGGAGCTAGTGCCAGAGGTAGTCGGCAGAGCATAGAGATATTTAGGTTGCGATTTGATTATAAAATTCCCATTTTCAAGCACACTATCCACGCTTAAAAACTTCGCGCTATCAATTACGCTCCCTCCACCAAGTGCGATAATCGCATCAAATTCTGCCAACGCAGATTTTATCCCCTGCAAATGCTTTAATTGCGGATTTGGCGTAATCTTATCTACAATGCCTATAAGTTGCGTCCCTAGCGCGTTTGCGATTTTTTCACTTAACCCTCTTTTGCTAAATCCCTTGCTTGTAACGAGCAAAAACCTAGCACCTTGCAAACGATTCGCCACGCTTTTAACCGCTTCTAAATAATCCACGCCAAAACGGATTTTCACGGGATTAAAATAAGTAAATTGCATTTTGTTCCTTAAAATAAGCCTAAATTTAACACGCTTTAAAATTTAAACTTCTTTATCATTTAGCCACGCACTAAATCGCTGTCCCACTTGCTTTGGCGTGATTTTAGGGCGTCCTAAATCCTTTTTGCTCCCCTTTGCAATGTCAAGGTAAATAAAATATGCCCCGCCATTTTGCGCCTCTAAAAATTCGCCCAAAATTTCGCTAAATTCATCTAAATTTTGCGCCCTTTTTGCCACTTCGTAGCCACAGGATTTTGCGATTGCCACAAAATCCACAAATGGCGAGAGATTAAACTGCCCACCCGTGCTATCGTGGCTTTGATTATCTAACAAAATATGGCAGAAATTGCCCTTGTTTGCGCACCTTGCATAATACGCATTGCCGACAAGTGCGCCAAGTCGCATTAAAAGCGCACTATCGCCATCGATGGCTATTATTTTTTTATGTGATTTTAGCGCGATTCCAAGCCCTAACGCGCTTACACAGCCCATAGAGCCTACCATATAAAGCTGATTTTCTTTGTCGCCTAGCTCGTATAGTTCGCGCCCCGCTTTGCCTGTGGTGGCGAGTAGGGCGCAATTTTGCCCTAGATTTTGAATGATTTGCAGAGTTTGCAATCGTGTGGGTTTGGCGTCGTGCCTTATTTTGTCATTCTGAGCCGTAGGCGAAGAATCTCTATTGTTTTGAGATATTTCGCTACGCTCAATATGACAAAGTATAGGCGAATTTGTCAAAGCGACTTTTTCAAAGCAATGATTTCGCACGATAAAAAAGAAACTTTTATTAGATTTTAGCACGGCTTTTGCGTGGGATAATTGCTGTTTTGCCACTTCAAAATTAGAAACCAAAAATGCGCATTCTATCTCGCAAGTTTGCAAAAGTTTATCGGTGATTTTTCCTAGCAATTCGTGCTGTGGCTCATCGGTATTTTCTCCACTATCATTTGGCTCACCACGCAGGGAGATAAAGCCAAGTATAGGGATATTAAAAGTGTGATTTAGGCTTGTAAGCGGGGATAGCGCATTGCTTAATCCGCTGTTTTGCATTAGTACCACGCCAAAATTTTGCGATTCATTACAAAGCGAATTTAGGCTTATTCCACTTGCGATTGCCACCGCCTCGCCTTCATTATTTGCCATTATAAAGGCATTTTCATTGATTGCCCAGTTTATCAGTGGTGCAAGATAGCTACACGGTACACCCGCAAAATCGCTAAATCCTAGCTTTTTTAGCTCCGCTCCAAAATCCTCTGTCCGCATTTTGCCCCTTTTTTGAAATGTTAATTTTTTATTATTGCTATGCTTAGATTGTCGCCTATGGGGAGTTTTTGTGCGTTTGATAAGCCACATTCACTCATAAACTCGCTCACTGCTTCTCTCACGCCCACATATCCAGCCGAAAAATATTCGTGGGCTAAAATCACGCCACCGCGCACCATTTTGGGGTAGAAAAATTTTAGCCCCGCCAAAATCGGCTCGTATAAATCCGCATCAAGATTGACAAAGCAAAATTTCTCATTTTCTAATCCATTTTCTGCGCTTTGTGGAAACCAGCCCTTTTTTATCACACATTGCTTTGGGTAGGGCATTTTGCCTAGCACGAGTTCTACGCTTGTGTTTGAAAAGTGCTTTTTGCCTAGACTTGCGCCCATTGCGCCGTCTTTGCTTTGAGCCAAATCTTTGTCTTCAAAGCCCTCAAATGTATCAAATAAATACAAAATTTTGTCCTTGAAGCATTCATTTATACGCCGTGCAAAATCCCCACGATAGACGCCTAGCTCTGCGACATTGCCTGCTAGATTTTGTGCTTTTATTTCTTTGGCGAAATTTTCTAAAAATATTTCTCTTGCGCGAACGCTTAGCTCGATATGGCTCACATCGATTTTGTCCCGCGCTATGCCTAGCGATTCAAGCTGTGCGCGGATTTCATAAAATCCCGTGAAAGTGCCGATGACAATAGAATCAAAATCTAGTTTTTGTAGCACTTCGCTTGGGTGGATTTGAAAGGTTAATGGCGCACTCAAAGCACTATTCCCCCCCCCCCCGTTAGAATCTAGCGTTATGCTAGAATTTGCTTTTAACGGGTCGTTATCAATAAAGCACAAAATTTGCTCGCCCTTTTGGGCTAGATTTTGCGCGATTAGCCGTCCGCAGTTGCCTGCACCGAAAATTACGATTTTACTCATAGCATTTCCTTTAAATTTTAAATTTTTAGTTTTACAAGTTTTCGCTTGTGAATCTAAATTACCCACCCCCTTAATCCCCCTCCGCAAGGGAGGGGGAGATAGAGAAAACCCCTCCCCTTGCGGGAGGGGTTTGGGGTGGGGTATTTTTAATTTGTCATATCGTGCCCGGGATTAGTGAGAGAATCTCTTTCACACTCATACATTGCCCCTCCATCTCCGCGCTTCTGTCATTTTCCAAAATCCCCTGTGCGACTTGCTTCATCGCTACAAAACTAGCTCTTAGCAAGTGATTTGCATAAATAATGATATTTGCCCCCGCTTCGCCAAGTTCTTGCGCGGTGATTTCGTTGAAACTTGTCGGCACGACTACGATAGGCGTTAGCGTATTTTTGGCGCGAAATTTGGCGATAAACTCTAAAATCTCATTTGGGCTTTTGTGGCGCGAGTGTATCATTATCCCATCAGCCCCCGCATCGACATAGGCGAACGCCCGATTTAGCGCGTCCTCCATTCCTTTATCTAAAATCAGCGATTCAATCCGCGCGATAATCATAAAATCCTGCGTGATTTGCGCATCTTTGCCCGCGCGAATCTTGTCGCAAAAGTCATTGATATTATCTTGCGTTTGCGCCACTTCATTGCCTAAAAGCGAGTTTTTCTTTAATCCTGTCTTATCCTCGATGATACACGCACTAACCCCCGTGCGCTCCAAACTCCGCACTGCAAAGGCAAAATGCTCGATTTTCCCGCCCGTATCGGCATCATAAATCAGCGGTTTTGAGGTTACCTCAAAAATCTCATTTATCGTATTTAGGCGACTTTGTAGCTCCACTGCTTCGATGTCTGGCTTCCCGCGCGAAGTAGAATCAGTCAGCGAACTACTCCAAAAGCCATCAAATTCGATTTTTGTGCCGTTTTGATTCACAAAGGCATTTTGCGCGATGAGTGCCGAAATAGCCGAATGGGTTTCGATAAATCGCAATGGTGTTTTAGCGTGAATCAATCGGCGCAGTAGCGATAATCTAGCATTAGTGCTAATGCCTATGGCACGGGCATTTTCGTTTAGCTGTGTGGAGCTAATACCCTGCGTGTAATGTGGCTCAACTAGCTCCCCGCAACCTAGCTCATTTAGCGTATCTATCACATTTTGGCGGGTTTTTGCCTGTGCGCCACTTTGCCAATCATCGCCGTGAATGACAAATGCGGGTCGTAAAGCGCGGATATTGCCCTCATAGCTTAGTGTGTCTTGCGGGATTACTCTATCGATTAGCGCGATAGATTCTAGCACGGCTTTGCGTTGGTCGTAGTTCATATAGGGTAAGCGTTTGTAAGAGGCGATTGCCTTGTCTGTGAGTAGTCCCACGACTACTTCGCCACGCACTTTGTCAGCGTAATCTCTGGCGATTTTTAGGATATTGATATGTCCGGGGTGGATTAAATCCGCAGACATTGCGACATAGATTTTAGGTTTGTGATTAAAATTACGGATTATAAAATGGGGGGGGGGGATTTGCAGAATCTGTGAAATTTTTAGATTCTGCGAATGTAGATTCTGCGTTTTTCGCAGAATCTAACGCATTTTTGTTATACATTTTTTCATAAATCTTTATATCGTTTTCATTATCGCATTCTCCCCACGCTCCATCAAATTCAACGCATTTGATATTATTCCCAGCCTCTAAAAATTTTTGTAATGCAAAAGTCGTATCTATTTTTGCGATTTCTAACACACTAATTGCCTCTAAAAATTTCTCAAACCCATCTTTGCCAAATTTTAAAATCCCCATAAACTGCCCTTGAATCTCGCTAATATCCTTTACTTTTTTGCCAATTTCAATTAAATTTAGCGCAGAATCTATCTTAAAACTCTCCGCATCACTTAATATTTTTTCCCCAAATCGTGCTTCCCAAATCGCCTTCCAATTTTTCGCATACAAAATACCCACATCACAAGGCAAATTTATTAGCGTCCTAATCCCGTTTGCTTTATAAAAAATATCGCTGTAACTAATGATAAATTCACTCCCGCTAATCCACTCCCTTGCGCAAAGCAACGATGAAATCATATTTGTTTGTTCCCAATTTTTGTTATGAAACGCAATTAGATTCTGCGATTTTATAAAAGGTATTAGTGCTTCATTTTTATATCCACCAACAATGCCAATTTGCTCTACACCAGCATTTTTTAACGCCATTATTTGCCATTCTAAAAGTGTCTTTCCAAAGATTTTAACTAAGCATTTTGGCGAATTATTTGTCAAACTTCTCATTCTACTTCCGCGCCCTGCCGCCAAAATAATCGCTTTCATTTTTCCCCCTTTAAAAATGTGCCAATAATCGCAGAATCTACGCTATTTTTCTCCCTCTCGGGATGCCACATAAATGCTAAAATATTTTCTTTTGTAAATGCCTCAATCTCGCTACAATTTGCACTTGTCGCACTTGTTGCCAAAATCTCAAAATTATTTTGCTTTAAAATTTCATTATTTTTAATACAATATTTATGAAAGCAACGCACTTTGTGATTTAATGTGCCTTGCAGTGCGTAAAAATCTTTGATTTTATGTGCCGATTTTTGAAGTGTTATGCCAAAATGTGTAGCAATTATTTGCGCTCCACGGCAAATGCCAAGCACCTTTTTATTTTGCCTTATCGCAGAATCTAAAAGTGCTTTTTCAAATTTATCACGCCTCTCACATTTGCCAATATCATTTCCGCCGCTTAAAATTATGCTATCGCAAAGTCTCAAAACGCATTCAATGTTATTTGTAAAACTTATTCCAACACCCATAAAACCCAAATTTGCAACAAACTCATACAGCACAGAATCTACGCACTCCCAAAGTTCATTATATGGTGCGTGAAAATATGCTCTTTGTGTGATTCCTACTATCATAAAACAATCTCCACCTTTGCATTTGCGCAGTTTATATCTAATATTTTGGCGTTTTTATACATATCAAAATTCTTACCACAACCAATAACAGCGGGGATACCAAGTTCATTTGCGCGAATTGCCATATGCGAGTTTGCTCCACCAAAACGCGTAATTAACCCAGCAATATTATGCGAGAAAATAAAGTCAAATCCCGGGTCTGCGCACTCAATGCAGATGATTTTGTCATCTAGATTCTGCGCTTTGCTAAATGCCAAAACTTCTGCACGAATGCGCTTTTGAGTGATAAAATTAGGCGCACAATCCAAATCATAAAATCCATAAATATCATTCGCATTAAAAATTATTGAAGGCATTAAAAGTCCTTGTTGCTTGAAATGCGTGGATTTATTTTTACTAATAGATTCTAAAATCAATTTTTGTATATTCTCACTTGTGCTAAATGCTTTGGTAAATACACCAATATCACAAAAACTCAAATCATCCTTGCTTAGGCGAAATTCCGCGCCAATTTCTCCAATTAGTCGCAGAATCTCACTTATATTTTTACTAAATTCAAATTTTGAGCGTTCTCGCTGTAAAATCCCCATTGCAATAAATTCAAAAAACTCAACCACGCTAATATCAAGATTTGCTTTTGACAGCATATTTTCAATCTGTTTTATTTGCGCTAGGGAGAGATTAAACTCCGCTTTTTTGGTGTGTTTATTTTTAGTGATATTTTTAAAATAAATGTCATAATTTTCATTGTAACTTGGCGACAAAATATCATAAGTGCCCGGACGCAAATGCCCATATTTTTCTAAAAATGCTTCTTTTGTGAGATTTGCCAAATCGGCATTAAACTCCGTAGTAATGCCCTGCAAAGAATTTATAAAATTATCTTTTTGCTCTTTTTTTAAAATGCCAAGATTTAAAAGCGCATCCAAAAATCTAACTGCCATAAATCCCATTCTCGCAAGAATGGCAAAGTTTTTCGTCCCATAAACCTTACAATCCTCTAATAACCAAAAAATTGCTTCGCTCTTATTTTCTAGTGTTAATGCCTTTTTTCGCCGCGATGATAAAATATCAATTTGCCTTATTGCTTCTAAATATGGTTTATTTCGCAGAATCTCGCAAGTAAGATTCTGCAAAGATGCGCGAATTTCATCAATCTCAAATTTTAAAAAATTAAAATTTTTCAAATTTTGCAATCTTTTGTCGCTATCAAAATAATATCCGCAAAATATAATTTCAAACTCAATTTTATCGTGCAGATGTGGATTTTGCCGTAGTTGCTCTAAATAATAATTTACTAATTTTTCTGCGATTTTTTCATTTAGATTTTGCGGTAAAAAAGAATTAAAACTTGCCCTTACATCCACAAAAGCAAATCCTTGCAAATTATAAATAAGCGGGTGTGGTGCGACATTTTTATACCCTAACGATGCGCGAGAATGCGCCCAAATGCTATCAGTTATCAACTCTTTATAAAGACTAAAAGCAAGTGTGCGTGGATGAAGTCCAATAATCTCAGCAGGATTCCAATCGCTCATCACGCTTAAAATCCCGTTTTTGCCTTGCAAAAAAATTTGCTTTTTTAAAATTGCACTAATTTTATTTTCTAGTGTAAGTAGCGTGTGTGAATCAATCTCTTTTGGCGTATTTTTGATAATTAAGGGGCGAAGTTGAAATAAATAAATTTCGCCATTTTTAGTGATACCAAACTCCAAATCTAACGCAGTTTGCGGTATTAATGCTTCTATTTCATTAAAAAGAGCAATAACTTTTGCCATAAATTTATCTTTTGGTAAATTTTTAGCAATGCGTGAGTGTGTGTATTTTTTTACATTATTTGCACCAGAAGTAACGGCACTTGTTGAATTTAACGCATATTCGATAACAAAATATGGCGCAAAATATTTTGGTTCATAATTAAATGCAACGCCACTTATCGCGATATTTTTTGCCATTGGTTGGATTAGAACGCAATCATTTTTAGATTTTGCGCTATAAGAATTTAGGACTTTTTTAATCGAGCTTTCTATGTCTTTAATTTGGACATTTGCAATGCTTAAAAATGCCCCCGCATTTGAACTATTTAGCGTATCCTCATTGTTAGCACTTGAACGCACAATAAAAGATTTTTCTTTGCTTTGGCGCAGAATCTCTTTTAGATTCTGCGTTTTTTTCGGTAAATCGCCTCTTGTTATTGTGAAAATTGGTAGAATTTTTGCTAGTTTTAAAAGTGGTTGCAGGTTTTGCAAAGTTTGTGCTTTTGTTGATAAAATCGCGTTTTGTTTAGTTTTATGTGCTATATTTTTTGTGCTTTTATTTTGCAAAAAAGTAAAAATTTCTTTTGCGATTTGAGTGGCGGATTTTTTAGGATTATATTTAAAGCAAATATCCGCATTTGGCGTATCAACGGGTAAATCAAGTCCGCTTACATTATGCGCTTCTCCCGCCTTAAAACGCGAATAAAGATTATTTGAATCGCGCCTAAAAAGCACCTCGCTAGGCACATCTAAAAATACTTCGACAAAATCACCCAAATGCTCCCTACAATACGCACTAACTTCGCCAATCATTCCATTTGCGGCAATTATTATAATTTTTTCATCGCTTAATGCGTGTGCTAATTGTGCATATTTTATACCAAGTGCGATGCGCGATGCTTTATCATAACCCTTTTCGTTGAAAATTTTTCGCAAATGATTGCCATCAAGAACTAAATTTTGCTTATTTACTTTGTCAAAAAGAGCACTTAAAGCAAGTGCAGTGCTTGTTTTTCCTGAACCACTAAGTCCGCAAATCCAAATTATCACGCCACAAACCTTAGAGGCACAGAATCTGGGATAGATTCTACGATTTTGTATGAATTTGTCGCAGAATCTAATAAGATAAATCTAATTTTTGCAAAAATTAGATTCTGCCCCCCCCCAATAGCAACTATGCGGAAAAAGTAATCATCTTCGCCATTAAATGGTGCAAAGCCCTTGTCCTCTTTGGCAAAAAGCACTTCATAATCATCGCTTAAAAATTCGCACAACGCTTCAAAATCCACAAATCTCCTGTAATGATTGTCATAAATAAATGCGTCTTTTTCTACCATTTCACCGCGTCCGTAAAGTGAGTTTTTGTATCCTCTGCATTCGATTGCCAAAATCCCGCTTAGATTCTGCGCTATCCATTTAAAGAGATTGCTTTGCTGTGTGGCGTTTATCGAGTGAAGCGTAAAGCGTGAGTATATTGCGTCAAATGCAAATTCTGCGTTTGGCAATGCCGTAAAATCACCGCTTTGAAACGATAGATTCGCGCTTTTGTGGCGTTTGTTTAGTGTGGCAATCATATTTTCGCATTGGTCAATGCCTAGAACGCTTATGCCTTGCTTTGCGAAATACACACTATCGCGCCCATTGCCACAGCCTAATTCGATAAGTTTTAAGTTATTACCACGCAATGCTAGGTAATTCTCCCATACAAACTCTGCAAACAATGACGGCTTTTCGCTCCCGCTGTGTTTTGTATAAAATTTACTCCAATAGCTTTTGTCCATTCACTCGCCCCTTATTTTTTCATATTAACAATGCCGTATTTCTCATCGCTAATGTCCGTCCAATTTTTCTCAACATAAATCCCCCCCCCCGTTACGCTATTGCTATTTATTTTGTAAGCACCATAAATTAGCCATTTATTTGGCTCGTGTTTAAAGCTGTCATCTGGTCGTGCGTGGATTATTTCGCGTGTTTTGGGATAGTTTTGCAAGATATTTTTTCCGACTTTTTGGCAACCATTTGGCAGATTTTCACAAAAAATGCTAGAAATATCATAGTTTGCCATTAGGCGATTATCCACTTTTAGTGCGCCTTTTGCGTTAAAATCTTTGAATAGGAAAATTATATCCGGTCCTATGGTGCGGGGTTTTAGCTTATCCATCGGTATATTTATGCTATCATCCCCAGCGTGGTCGCTTACAATAAAAATCTGCGTGTTATCATAAATGCCCTCATCTTTTAGCCACGCGATGTAGCGTGAAATATATTGCAGTGCGCAAACTTCCGTATCAAAATGCTGATAGGAATAGCGCCCTTTTTGCATCGATGGCTTGTGTGGATTATTATTTTCCCAAATGGTGTTTTGATTTAGGTAGTTGCACTCTCCATTATTTGCATAAATTCCATAAGGTGCGTGCGTTATAAAACTATGAAAAAATTTAAATGTAGGTTTTGTAGCGTTTGTATCGCCTATGTGCGTGGCAGCATAAAGTGTGGAAATGTGATTTATAACCGTATTATTATCTATGCCCTTTTGCCTGTGAGATTGCATTCTATTATAAATACGCACTCTAAAATACGCCTCAGGCATAAACTTAAACAGCCCAAAACCAAGCATCTGCCATATATCAAAGTATTTGCCACTATTTAGCTTTTCGCTCAAAGATGGATTTTGCGATAAAAAATACTTTTTAAAATGCTCGTGATTGTCTAACCAAAATATATTAGATTCTGCGATTAGCGCATTTCTATTTTGGATGTGAAACATCAAAAATCCCACCAAATATCCCGCATCCGCGAAAGATAATCCTATATTTTTATAGGCGTTTGCGCTAGATTCTGCGGTATTATCGCCACGCGCATTCATATTATAAATCGTATAGTAGGGACCCGCCACAAGCGAAGGTAGCGAATAAATCGTAGCATTCGCACTAGAAATCGCATTTGGAAAAAGTGTAAATCCATCAAGCGCGGTGTTAAAATGCGGAAATCGCTCCAAAATATAAGGCATATGCGACCCACTAAACATATCTAATACAAAAATTACGATGTTTTTTTGCGTTTTGGAATACGAAAAAAGTTCGTTTTGATATGGCGTAGTGGGAGATTCTGCGAAATTGTTTGCAGAATTTTGCGTAGATTCTGCGATTTTTGATTGAAGTGCAGAATCTAATCGCTTATTTAGGATTTGCGCCACATTTAGCGCACTTACAACAAATAGCGTGGCAAAAATTATTTTCATCGCAAGGCGTAATCTTTTTAGCATAAATAGCAAAAATATCGCCCCCACAAACGCCACAATGCCAAACTCCACAAAGCGTTTAAGGCGCATTTGCGGGTCATTAAACGGCAATAATGTTTTTTGGAAGACAAATCTATCCATCGCACCATAATCGCCCACCAAAACAAAACTATACACAATGCCGACAAATAGGGCAAAACTCATCATAAAAGCATAGATTTTGCAAATGCGCTTTGGGATGAAATTAAGCACATAAATCGCAAAAACACTAATTAGCAAAAACGCCCCAAATAGCGCAGATAGCGTGGCAATCGTTTGCGATGAATCAAACTGCGTAATATCGCTTTTATAAAGCGCGTAGGGATTAAAAACGCAAATGAGAAACGCAATGCAAAGGACGGCGTAAGCGGCGATTTGGCGGTATGTTTTATAATCATCGCCATTAAATAAAATGCGAAAAATGGCAAGGATTTTCCTAAAAAATGTGGTAGATTCTGCGAAATTGCGCGTTTTTTTGTCATTGCGAGATTCTGCGATTTTCGTGCGATTCGCAGAATCTGCGGAATGATTACCCGAATTGCTAGAATTGCTACGCCATTTCGCCCACAATGCCCGTAACAGCGAAAACGCCATATTTGTCGTCCAATATAATACCAACGCACTAGGCATTTGATAAAGTAGCACCAAAAAGATGAGCGAAATTAACGCACCTTGAATCTTCGCACCCCTATCTTTTGCCACAATCCACACATTTGCAAGCGAAATGATTGTCATCAAAATAGGGAGCAAATGCACACCAAGCACACTATCAGGCGCACTTAAATCAGCAATCCAAAGAAATGAAACGCCCCTAATCCCATCAAATTCATTCAGCAAACACAGCACCGCAATAAAAAACGGCACTTGCAATGCCAAACCACCAAGCGCAGATAGCGCGAAAATGGGGTGATAATGCTTTTGCTTATAAAGCGTGCGGATATAGCTTTGCAACTCCGCGCCCTTAAATACGCGCTTAAATTCAGCGATTTTTGTGTCGCATTGCGCTTTGAGTGCGCTAAATTTACCTGCCTTTTTATCCGCCCAAATGAAAATTTTTAGCAAAAAAATATTGACAAACAAACTCAAAAGAATAATGCTTATCCCCCACGACTTCACAAGCGCGAAAATATAACCTAGCGCGAGATTTAGAGTGAATTGCAAAGGGAAAATAAATAAAAAATATAACGCTTCAATGATATCAAACTGCATTTTTGTCCTTTAATGTAGAAATGGCGGTGTTTGCGAAGTCTCGCTGTGCTAAAATGGATGGATTTAGTCGCGCCTCTAAAATCTCTTTTTGGATTTGCAGAATCTCTAATGCGGCGTTTTTACCGGCGCAAAATGGATGCTTCCAAAGTAGATTTGCGATGGATTTTTGCGCTAGATTCTGCGAAAGCGCAGAATCGATGATAGTTTGCAAGTTTGCAAAATCATTTTCATTTATTTTGCCACCGATTTGCTTCAATGCCTTAAAAGTCCAAAATTCGCCTATATTAGTCGAATCATAAATATCTGCCAAATCATATCCCGCGCTATCAAAGGCAAAATCCATCGTAATCACAGGCTTGCCCTCCAAACACACAAAATCAAAAATCACACTTGAAAAATCACTAATCATTAAATCCGCTTTTGCGAATGCGATGACATTTGGCGTGCCGATGTCCCACTCTACATTGCTATAATTTGAGAGTGCGTCTTGGAGATATTTGATATTTGCGCTTTCAGTTTCGCCTATTAGGCTTTGTGGGTGAGGGCGGATAACGATATTATAGGGGGATTTTGCCAAAGGCTCTAAAAGTCGCATACCATATTTGCTAAGTAGCGTTTCTTTGCCCCAAGATGGCGAGATGAGAATGGTAGGTTTGCCTTTTTTGTGTGCTTTTTCTTTGATAGATTTACGCAAAATCGCCAATTCATCTAAATATGTCGAACCGACAATGGCGATATATTTGCGTTTAATATTATGCGCCTTTTCAACTTCACGCACGAAATTTTCTTGCACTTCATTTGTAACTAGCACCGAGTCAAAATAATCCACCCCAAAGGTGCGATAAGTCATCGGCGTGAGTGAATGCACGATATGGCAATAATGCTTTACGCCACGACTCCGCTTAATCTGCAAGACTTGGAGGCTAGGCGTTGTGAGAATGCAAATATCGGCATTTAGCATATTTAGGCGTGTATATGCCTTATTGCCAACGCCGATAAATTCCTTAATGCTAAAATTATTAGATTTGCGTTTGAATGCGGGGTCGGCTTCATCGCTGGTGAGATAAGTATAAGGGTGATTTAACGAATCTAGCGTGTCTAAAATGGGCTTAAAAGTGCCATAATATCGCGCTCCCTCGCAGTAAAAAGTGATAGATTCTGCGTTTAACGCAGAATCTGCGCAATTAGTGCTTCGCCCCCCCCCCCGTTTTAGTTAGCGAAAATCTCAATCCCTGCGATGAAAAGCTAGTGATTTTATAAAATAAATTTTTGAAAAAATAAATAGCAGAGGCAAAAATCGCCACAAGCGAACTCAACAAAAGCGAACCCGTGCCGGGGTCTAAATAGGCATTTAGATTCTGCGAAAAAAGCAAGATTGCGAAAATAAATGGCAAAATATGTCCTTTTTTTGAGATTTTTAAAAAAGCGAAATTGTAGCATAAAAATTTTTAATGTAAAATTCATATTTTTTTAAGCGAGTTTTTAAGCGAGGCAAAATGACATTTTTCAACTCTTTCAAATCCCAAAAGCGCGGGAAGTCAAAAGATTCGCCTTATAATATTCCGTTAATTAGCGGGGCGAAGCAGTGGGCTTTTGTGATTGCGGTGTTTGCGCTAGTTTTCATCGCTAGGGTAGGGTGGGAGTATCACAAATACGCGAATTTGCCCTTTGAAAATCCCGCTGAAATCCAAGCGCAGGTGCTTTTGCAATATCAAAAGACAAAGCCCGAGAAGCCTGATAAGCCCTATTTTGTGATGAAGTTAGATTCGCAAGGGCATATTTTTTATATCACTTCGCGCGATGATTTGAAGGATTTGCAGGGGCGATTCGTGCGTGTGTGGGGCAAGGTGGATAAAAAATGCGACTTTGTGGATTATTTTAAATCCTGCTTTTTTATTGCGTTTTCGATTTCTTTAATGCCACAGCGCGAGTTTAGCGCGCCTTTGAAAGAGTATTTTGCTTCGCAGCACGAAAATGCGATTCAAGCAAGTCTCTTTGGTGCGCTATTTTTCGCGGATTCATTGCATAAAAAGTGGCGAGATGTGGCGAATCGCTTGGGTTTGGCGCATATCATCGCTATAAGTGGCTATCATTTGGGCGTTTTGAGTGCGTTTTTGTTTGCGATTTTTGCGCCTGTGTATCGATTTTTTCAGGCGCGATTTTTTAGCTACCGCAATGAATTTTACGATTTAGGCGCGATTATTTTGCTTTGTATGTGCGGATATTTGGTGCTTTTGGATTGGACGCCGAGCTTCTTACGTGCGCTTGTGGCGGGGATTGCAGGATTTTTATTGCTATTTTGGGGATTAGAGCTCATCAGCTTCAAAATGCTAGGGCTAGTCGGGCTAATCTGCGTTGCGATTTTCCCCACCGCGCTTTTTAATATCGGCTTTGCGCTATCGATGGCGGGGGTGTTTTATATATTTTTATTCGTGCGCCACTGCCCAAAAATGCCTATCTTGCCGTATTTTGCGCTATTTAATTTGGCAATCTTTTTTAGCATAACGCCCATCGTGCATTATTTTTTCCCTTATTTTTCGCCATATCAATTAGTCAGCATTCCCGTAAGCGTGGCGTTTGTGGTGTTTTTCCCGCTTGTGATTGTGCTACATATTTTTGGATTTGGCGGGATTTTTGATAGATGGCTTGATATGGTGGTAAATGCGGAGATTCCTAGCATTGATTATTATCTACCCTTGCCGTTCGCGCTAATTTATGTGGCACTCAGCTTTGGCGCGATTGCGTCTAAAAAGATTTATATTCTTATGCTACTTTGTGCGCTAGGATTTTGGGGATTTCTTTTGGCGCGATTTTTGGCGTAGCTCTGAAATAAATACGCCAAATAAAACTAAAACAACCCCCGCAAATGCGACAGCTCCAAGCCGCTCATCCAAAATCAAAATTGATGCAATTATCGTAAATACGGGAGTTAGATAGACATAGATATTTGTGCGAACAACGCCGATTAGTTGTGTCGCTTTATTCCACATTATAAAGCATAGCGCACTTGCAAAAAGCGCGACAAAAAATAAATTTAGGGCGATTTTTGGCTCTTTTAGCGCATTGAGATTTGGCGCAAAATCAAAAAATAAAAAGCTAGGGACGATAAAAACAATCCCCCAAAATAAGATTCTGCGAGTGGTTAGAAAAATATCATATTTTAGATTCATCACTTTTGCTACAAGCACCGCATACGCACCCCACCCAGCCGCAGAAATGATAGCCAAAATATCGCCTAAAATGTGTATTTTGACATCCCCGCTTAACAAATACACGCCAATAATCGATAGCGCAAACCCTGCGAAAAAATTCAAATATGGCTTTTCTAACTTAAAGCAAAAGCTCAAAATCCCAGCAAATAGTGGCGCAGTGGTGATGATAACGCTGACATTTGAAGCGAGAGTGCGCTCCATTGCGAGATTTAAAAAGAGATTATAAATCGTAATGCCAAAAAGTCCGCACAAAGCGAAATACAGCTCATTTTTTAGTGGGATTTTAAGGCATTTTGGCTTCATAATCCACAAAAACACATATCCCAAAATAGATTGCAAAAAGAGCAATTCAAGTGGATTGAATGCTTCTAGCAAGATTTTCACACTCACATAAAGGCTAGACCAAATTCCCACACTCCCTAGCGCAAGGGCGTGTCCTAATGTTTTGCCACTCACGCCAAATCCTTTAAATTTTTATCAAATCTCGCCAAATAATCCCGTCCCAAGTCGATTCGATGATATATCCAGCTCCACAACGCCCAAATGTAGTTTGAGAGCAACTGCCCTTTGACAATCTCAACTTCGCTTATGTCCCCATAGATTGTTGATAGAGTTTTGATTTGTGATTTGCTTAAAAGAAGTTCCGCGCTAAAATTGCCTAATTCCCAAGCAATAGGACTAAAACCAGCATATTCAAAATCTACGAATTTAATCGCAGTGTCTCTTTGGTGCTTTTGCGGGATTGTTCGTGCGTTTGCGCTCAATGGACTTAATGTCCTATTTTCGCGCATCCGCACTCCAAAACCCACAAAATCACTCAAAGATACATCTGCGCTATCGTTTTTTTCAAACTCCCGCGAAGATTGCGCAAGAGATGAATTGTCCCTTATCATAATATTTGGTAGTTGCAAGTCGCGGTGGCACAGCACAAACTCGCTTTTATCCAATTCCCTTGCAATATTAAGCAAAATCTTATGTTCTTTTGGCGTGGTAAGTGGGATTTTGCAAAGATTTTCATATTTTTGGATTTCGCCTAGCATCGTAACGCGCGGGATATTCAAACGCGAATCATATTTTATGGCGTGGAGTTTTTTCATTTGTGCTACCACCGCGCGTAAAAATGCGTCATTTATATCGCTAAATTCCGCACTTCTAAACTCGCTTAGAAAATCACTCATTTTTATATCGCTTGCATAAAAGTCGTTTTTTGGCGTTAGATTTAGCGGTGCGATAATCTCTAAAATGCGTTTTTCTGCACTTCTATCGATACATTTATCCGTGTTTGGGCTTGGGATTCGCAAGACTTGTTCTTTGCCATTGAAGTTTATTTTGTAATTGATATTTGTAATGCCCTTTAATCGCTCTGCTTTACCATCCGTAGCGCATTGCTGTGCGATTTCTTCGGGTGTGAGTAAATTTGCATTGAGTGCGTCTTGAATCGAATCAATTTCTGTGTAAAATGGCGTTTGCGACTTAAATGCGTAAAAATTGATTTTATCCAAAATGCCTAAAATGCACGATTCCCAATACTGCTTATCATCGCATTTATTTAGTGAATCTTTGATAACGCCTAAATCTGCTTCATTGTCAAAAAATGCAATGCCGTCTCCAAAATTACTTGCGCCAAATCCGCTTGTCGCATTTGTGTCAATATCCATCAATTTGGCATTTTCATCGGTGATATAACCCCAAAAGCTCCCTTGCTTGATTTCTTGTCCTAAAAATTGCGAGCAGCCAAAATGCAGATTCTGCGTGAAGTCTTGCGTGATAAACAAATCACCATTTAGGATAAGCGTCCCTTTGGTGATACAATCGCTTACAAATTTTAGACTTGCCACACTATTTTTGGTAGCAAAATGCGGGAAAATCACTTGTTGAAATTTGAGCTTTTCACGCAATGGCTCAAACAGCTCAGCCTTATAGCCACAAACGACAATAATATCATCGATATTTGCGCTATGTAGGTGCTCGATGGTATTTTGCAAAATGCTTTTACCGCGAATTTCAAGCAATGGTTTTGGTTTAGTTAGTGTGATTGGCGCAAGTCTCGTCCCAAGCCCAGCACAAAGGATTATCGCTCGCATTTGTGCTGTCCTGCAAATATATTTTTAAAACGCAGATTCTGCGATTCGCAGAATCTATCGCATTTATCGCAGAATCTAATAAAGGCGCAGAATCTTGCTAAATCAAATAGGGGGGGGGGATTTATAGGAATTGGTATTTTTGTAATCAAAGTCTGCCTTTTTTGGAAAAATAAAAGTTGAATTTTAGGGAAAATAAACTTAAAAAAACGGATTTTTGATTGAATTTATGGCAATGAAGTTTGGATGGATTCTGCGGATTTAATATTTTATGACGATTTTATTATAATTTGCAAAAGTTAAGGTTGGTGCTATGCGATGGATTTTTATGGCGATTTTTGTTTGTCTTGCAAACGCAGAATATTCCGCAGATTCTGCACCAAAAATCGCAGAATCTCCCCAAAACACATTAGAATCTGCACCAAAAATCGCATTAGATTCTGCAAATCAAAACGCAGAATCCACGCTAGATTCTGCGCTCTATAATGATTTGCAATGCCCATTTATCCCGACAAAATATTTTATCCATAATTTCATCTTCGCCCAAAACGCGCAATCCTCCCAAAGCGCGCTAGATTCTGCGCCTAAAAAACCAAATTCCACTTTTTTGATAAATCCAAACTTAATGCCACTAAAACCACACCGTGCGCGCGTCAAAGTGCGTGGAAAAAGCAAAAATGGCGTATTTTTAAGCGAAATTGCGCTAGATTCTGCGCGCAGAGCGGCATTTTCACGCATTGATGAGGTTAGCATATCCCAAGCATACACGCTTCCCTTTCAGCAACTGCAATTAACAAGCGCATACACAATGCTTTCAAACACCGAGCACCACATAAAGGCAAACCTCGCGCGCAGTTTTTACAAATGGGATTTTTTGCTTGGATATGATTTTAGCAATGCGGATTTGTCATCAAATGCAATCTACACAAACCACGCACTCCGCGCAAGATTTGGACTAAATCATAACAAAAAGCACAAATACAGCATAAACTTCACCTATCAAAAGGGCGAAAAAAGCGGACTTTTAAAAACCTACGGCGACTTTCAAAGCGTGTGGCACACGCCACATTACGACAAAATATCTGCGTATATTGCCGGAGATTCTGCGATTTTGCCATCCGTCCGCTTGAAATCAAAACTTTATTATAATAGTTTTCTTAACATTTCTCGCAATGAGCGCATTATCGGCGGGGGCGAAGGGCGCATTTACGCAAATATCCCGTATCAAAACAGCACGGATAATTATAGCTGGGGATTTATAGGAAGTGTGGCGTTTATGCCGATGGATGGGATGGAACTGCGACTTGGCGTAAATGGACGGAGGGATAATCTCAAATACACAAGTATGAAATGGGGCGAGGAACGGGAGATTTTGCGAACTAGCAGTGCCACTAGCGACATTAGCACGACTATTTTTGCCGAATATACGCAGCGCGTGAATAGCAGAGTGCGGTTTTTGCTAAATGGCAGTTATGATAGAAATGACTTGTTTCACTCGGTGGTGAATAACACCATCTCGCAGAATCTCGCCACGCAGGATTGGTCTTTGCAGGGCATTATTTACTTTGATATAAATAATGCGTGGTTGCTATATCTAAACGCGATGAAAACCTCGCAAGTGCCGACACTAAAAGACAGCAATATCGGTTCGTGTGCGATAAAAACGACAATCCCATATTCACTAGAATCAAACTTCATTTACAGCGTAGGCGCGTGTATGCAGTGGTAAATGGGATTTGGTTTGTGGGAAGATGTGGTAGATTCTGTGAAATGTGCTTGAAACGCAGAATCTCGAACGAAAAACGCAGAATCTATGAAAGAAATAAAGCAGATTCTGCGAATCGCCACAAAAACGCAGAATCCATCAAAAATCAACGCAGATTCTGCGATTTGCGGTGCTTTTTCCACGCTAGATTCTGCGAAATTCTTGTTTTCCTGCGCTAGATTCTGCGAATTTCATTTTGTTACCACTTAACACATAGTTTTGATTTTTTCGTGTGCGATTAAGCGCGATTAAGTGAAAATTTTTATAACTTTATGCTAAAATCTCAAAATACGATATGTAAATTTAAAAAATAAGGATTTTTTATGCCAATTATTATCCCAAAGGACATTCCTGCGTTTAGTGAGCTAGAAAAAAGCGCGTTTGTGATGGATACGGCGCGTGCCAAGCACCAAGACATTCGCGCGTTAGAGATTCTCATCATTAACCTAATGCCTACCAAAATCCAAACCGAAAATCAGCTTTTATCGCTTTTGGCAAATTCGCCTTTGCAAATCAATATCACGCTTCTTACCACGCAAAGCTATGTGGGGAAAAACACGCCACAAAGCCATTTGGATAAATTTTATGTGCATTTTGAGCGCGTGAGGGAGCGCAATTTCGATGGTGCGATACTCACAGGTGCGCCTATCGAGCATTTGGAGTTTGAGGAAGTGAAGTATTGGGCTGAGCTGCGTGAGATAATGGACTTTTTACGCGCTAAATGCACTTCTACGCTCTATCTATGCTGGGGGGCGATGGCTGGGCTCTATCACTTTCACAAAGTCCCAAAAATCGCGCTAAGCGCGAAGCTATCAGGCATTTATGAGCACTCTATCATCACGCCAAATGTGCTACTCTCGGGGCTAGGCGACATTGTGAAAATCCCGCACTCAAGGTATAGTGGCGTAGATGAAGCAGTGGCGGAGCGCGTGGCTGGGGAATCAAACTTAGATATTTTGCTAAAAGGCGCGGAATCTGGCATAAGCGTGCTAAAAGATGAAAAAGACATCTTTATGCTAGGACACCCCGAGTATGGCAAACTCACATTGCAGGGCGAATATGAGCGCGACAAGGCAAAGGGCATAGAGATTAGCGCGCCGATAAATTATTTTGACACAAACGGCGCGGTGCGCTATGATTGGCGGGCGGATTCTAGTGTGATATTTGCAAATTGGCTGAATTTTTGCGTATATCAAGATACGCCGTTTGTGCTGTGAGTTTGTGAAAAATTTTGTGCGGTGAGATTCTGCGAAATTTGTGCTTTTGTGTGGTAGATTCTGCGATTTGCGCTTTGTAAATCGCCTCCGCATCTCTTCGCATTTCATTAAAAGAAATTCGCGCTTTTTCTCGCTCCACTCGTGCGTTCGCAGAATCTAAAATCTTTCTTAAAAAATCCATAATTTTCCTTTTTTGGTGCGCGATTGTAGCGTAAAATTATTTTTCTTTGGCTGTGCTAGATTTGACAAAGCGCACTTTTAGGCGTTTTTTGGTAATGCCATAAGTGTAAAGTGTGCGCGAGAAGCTATCCCAAAGCCACGATTCCTCGCGCAAATGCTGAAAGTGCGATGGCACTTCAAAATCCACGAAGTCAAATCCCGCACCATCGGCACTTTTCGCAGAATCTAGCCACTTTTGCACCCACTGCCTATGCGCCCAATAAGACGCCCTTGGACGCTCATCATACGCCTTAAATCCACCTTGCAAAAGCGCGTAAATTAGCAAAAATGGAATGATGAAAGAAAAGATTTTATGCACCCTAAAACAAATGCCAAGCCACACGCCAAGCGCATAAAACAGCGATAAAAATAATCCACTTATTAGATGATAAGTCGCACCACATTTACTGCAAATCAAAAAAAACGCCACACAAAGCAACATAATCCACGCTAAACTCATAAAAAATATAATGCGCTCCCACGCACCGCGCTTTATCGCAAAATAAATTGCCATCAAAACGGGAAATGCAATCAAAATAATGCGCCAAAATCTGCTGATTTTTCTAAATTGAGCGATTAGAAACTCCACCCCAAAGGCAAAGTTCATCCCGCTAAACTCGCAGTAATCCGCCCTATCACTTTTGATTTCACCCAAAATCGCAAACGCACTAAATGCCAAAATTACCACGCACACCGCTTCAAATGCGCCAAAGTTTGCGATGGATTTAAAGACTGCTTTTATAGAAACGCCATTTTTAAAAGCGCAAAAAGCAAGGCACACAAAGGCAAAGCACGCGCCAATCACACTTGCAGACGCGATTGAGAAAGCGCAAAAATACACAAAATAAATAATGACGCTTAAAAAAAGATATTTATGCGATGAAAAAAGCGAGTAAAACGCGCTAGATTCTGCGATATTTAGCGAATTGGGGGGGGCAGAATGAGTATTGAAGGCGCAGAATCTAACACGATAAATTAGCGCAATCATAAGTCCGCCCACAAGCACCAAATTACACAAATAAGGCAAAAGATACCAATTTGCAATATTCATCGAATAATGATTTTGCATATAATTTTCCGCTGGGAGCAAAAGTGGCATTGCGCTAGGTTTCATCGCAAATGCCACGCAAAGCATAAACACAAAAGACGCAATCAGCGCATAAACACGCGCACAAAGCGATAAAGCGACCTTATATAGGCAAAAATGCGCCACCACAAACCCACCACTGATAAAAATCGCGTGTGAAATATTTAGCGCATCTAGTAAATTTAGCGCAAATAGCGGAGACAAAAGATACGCCCCCACAAGACCCACAAGCGCGTCAAAATAGCTTGGCAACACGCGCGTAGGCACCCATCCGCTCATCGTAAAGCGAATTTGCGCTTGATTTCCCGCATAATCGCTCAAATGTTGCAAATCATCGCCCCAAAAGGGAGTGTATGGATACAAATACGCATAAAATAGCATAAGCAGGGCAAATTCAAATGCAAAGATTGTGAATATGGCGTAGTTTGCGGATTTATTTGTGTGCTTCAAAGATTGTGTCCTTTAATTTTATTTGCGAAATTTTAGCAAAAAATATTTAGAGATTCTGCGAAAATTAAAATAGATTCTGCGATTCACAGAATCTCGCACGAAAATCGCAGAATCTCACGCAAATCGCAGAATCTCCGTAAAATCGCAGAATCTGCCTCGCATTTTGCAATTTAGATTCTGCAAATTAAGCGCAGTTTTATGCAAAATCATTCAAACGATTGCCAAAAAGACTTAAACAACGCCCCAAAATCTACACAAAATACACATTCAAAATAATTGTCGGGTATCGTTTAAATTTCTTAAATGCAAATTTGCGCAAATGCTGTTTTAGTCCCATTTCAAGCGTTTTGACAATCGATTCAGGCTTCGCGCCCGTGATATGGAGCTTTATCTCATTTTCGACTTCTTTGGCGAAAAATCTATCATCAAGCCCCATTATTTGAATCCTCGCATCATATTTTAGAGTGGATTTTTGCACCTGCATTGCGATGACGATTAGCCCGTCTTCGGCTAGTTTTTGCCTATCCAAAATCGTCATATTATCCACGATATTACCCGCTTGATTATCCACAAAAAGTTTGCCCGTTTTCACGCTACGCACCTTTTTCATATACGCAGGGCAGACTTCAATTTGGTCGCCATCCTCCATAAGCAAAATGTTTCGCTCTGGCACACCGCACTTTATCGCCGTGTCTTTGTGCTTTGCGATGTGGTTGTATTCGCCGTGCACGGGGAGAAAAAATTTGGGTTTGATTAGGCGAAGCATTAGTTTTTGCTCTTCTTGGGCGGCGTGTCCGCTTACGTGAATCTCGCTAAAATCCTGATATGCGACTTTTGCGCCACTTTTCATTAGAAAATTTATGACTTTTGAGACAGAGCCTTCGTTGCCCGGGATTGGCTTTGCGCTTAAAATTATCGTATCGCCCTCGCGGATTTTGATATGGCGATGCTCATCGGTTGCCATTCGATAAAGCGCACTCATCGTCTCGCCCTGCGAACCTGTGGTAACGATAAGCACTTCATTGTCGCTATATTTCTCCACTTCGTGCGCTTCGATGAAAACATTTTGCGGGATATGAATATAGCCTAACTGACGGGCGATTTCTAAGTTTTTTTCCATAGAACGCCCGATTACGCACACTTTGCGATTGTATTTTATGCCGTGCTCGATTGCCTGATAAACGCGGTGGATATTTGAGCTAAAAGTGCTCATAATTATCCTATCTTGCGTGTTTTTAAAGACATTTTCAAATGATGGTCCCACGCTTGATTCGCTAGGCGTATAACCTGCGCGGTGCGAGTTTGTCGAATCGCTTAGCAAAAGCATAACGCCCTGCTCCCCATAATGCGCGATTCTATGCAAATCTGTGGGGAAATTATCCACAGGCGTGTGGTCGATTTTAAAATCGCCCGTGTGGAAAATCACCCCCGCCTCCGTGCGAATCGCAAGCGCACTTGCATCAATCACAGAGTGCGTGATATGAATCCACTCCACTTCAAATTCGCCGATTTTTATGGGCTTTCGCTTCTCAACGATACGAAACGATGAGCGGAATTTTTTTAGCCCACATTCATCAAACTTATTGCCAATCATACCAAGTGGCAATGGCGTCCCATAAATAGGGAATTGCAGCTGTTTGAAAAGGTGCGGAACTGCGCCTATGTGGTCTTCGTGGGCGTGAGTGATGATAAGCCCCGCGATTTTGTCCTTTATGCTGTGGAGATAGCTAAAATCGGGCACTAAAATATCCACGCCGTGCATATCCGCCTCAGGGAAGCTCATACCCGCATCAACGATAATCGCGGAGTTTTGGCTCTCAATCACCGTGATATTGCCCCCGATTTCGCCAAGTCCGCCTAGTGGCGTAATGCGAATCTTTGC
The DNA here is from genome assembly GCF_053654655.1 of Helicobacter sp. 23-1045. NCBI lineage: Bacteria > Pseudomonadati > Campylobacterota > Epsilonproteobacteria > Campylobacterales > Helicobacteraceae > Helicobacter > Helicobacter sp. 23-1045. The sequence goes on along the minus strand of NZ_JBSIUR010000005.1, from coordinate 76,879 downwards.
CTTTGTGTTTAAATCCAGCTTGTAGTGGGGATTTAGCGATGATTTGTGATTTTTGCTATTTAGCTCGACAACCTTTTTCAAATCCTTATGAAGCCCCAAATTTGACTTCTCATTTAGCCCCTCGCTCACGCCACTAATGCCATCTTGCAAGATGAGATTCGCAGAATCTGTGTGATTAGATTCTGCGGAATGTTTTTGATGATTTTGCCTTGAATCGTGCGAATTATGCGAAAAATTTCTTGATTCGTGCGCCGAGTTGCGCGAATCTCTTAAATCTGCATTGCGATTCAAGTCTCGCCCTACCCTATTGTAAGGTTTGCGATTTGCGCTGTGCGAATGTTTGCCATCTGCATTTTGCGCTAGATTCTGCGAATTTTTATGATGGGGTTTGAAATGCCTTGCACTGCTTCTAGATTCGCCCAAATTCGCAGAATCTGCCTTTGAATGTGGCGCAGAATTCGCAGAATCTGCGGATACATTCAAACCTCCCCTTGCGGAGTTTGAGCGTGCTTCTCCCCCCTCCCTTGCGGAGGGGGCTAGGGGGTGGGTATTTTTATTATTTAAAAACTTTGCGTTATTATTTTGTGCTTTTAACCCACCCCCAATGTCGCTCTCCGCAAGGGAGGGGGGGATTTTAGATTCTGCGTTTTTTGACGCAAAATTACTTTTAGATTCTGCGTTTTTCGCAGAATCTCGCCCCATCGCAGAATCTGCGCTAGATTCTGCGCTATTTCGCCTCCACCGCCCAAAAAATGACTTTTTTTCGGGTTTTGATTCGCCTTTTATTTCGCGCGAATCGTTATTTTGCGCCCCATTTGGCGCGTTGTTTTCATTTTTGTCCATAGTTTAATCCTTTCATTTTTATAAAAATTTTTTGGTAATTCTCCGTGCTAATTTGATGCGCCCTTGCATTTTGAGAAATCCCCAAATCCGCAAAAATCGCGCTAATTGCGCTAGATTTGCCATTAGATTCGCCAAAAATTTCGCGCCTCTCGCGCCCATTAGATAAAAGCGACTCCAAATTTTTCATCGCTCTTTTGCGTGGCGCAGAAAATGCGATTTTTAGCATTTTTTCAAAATCCGCGCTCCATTTTTTGTCATTTTTTTCTACGCAAAAAACGCTAGACTCCACCTTTGGCGGTGGCGTAAATGCGCTTGGCGGGACATTTGCTACAAGATGAACGCTTTTGCTTAAAGTTTGCGTCATCACAGATAGCGCACAAAACTCGCTATCCCCCACAGAAGCGCAGAATTTCTCCGCGACTTCTTTTTGCGTCATCACCACGAATCCTGCGCATTTATCGTCTTTTAGCGCGTTTAAGATGATTTTGGTAGCGATATAATAGGGCAGATTTGAAACCAAAATATATGGCATCTCACAAAGCCACCCGCTTTTTAGCGGAATCTCCAAAACATCTTTGTTTATCAAATTTGGGATTTTATCCGCCAAATACTCGCATAATTGCGCATCAATCTCATAAGCTATCAAATCAAAATGATTTAACAGCTTTGCACTTAAATCACCCAAGCCGACTCCAATTTCGACAACTTCTGGCGCGAATCCCGCGCTTTGTGTGATGTCGCTTCGTAATTTGGAAGCAGATTCGATGATTTGATTTAAGTAAAATTCATCTTTTAAAAAATTTTGTCCCAAGTGCTTTTTTGGTTTAATGGCATTTTTGCTTTTGTGTAAAAATTTAGATTGCGATTTTATAGAACGCCCCCTTAAAACTATGCTTTGGGAAAAATTTCGCGCATTTTATCTTTTTTTTGATAAAATATCAAGTCAAATTTTAAAGGAATTTTTGGAGATTTTATGGAGCAAAAAAAATGCGATTCAAGCAAACACAACAATAGCAATTTAGCATTTCGCATAATCCCCTGCCTTGATGTGAAAAATGGCGCAGTGGTAAAGGGCGTGAATTTCGTAGATTTGCAAAGCATAGGCGACCCTGTGGCAATCGCAAAGGCGTATAATGACAAAGGCGCAGATGAGATTGTGTTTTTGGATATTACGGCGAGCGTGGAAAATCGTGGCGCGATTTTGGAGGTGGTGAAAAAAGTCGCAAAAGAAGTGTTTATCCCATTTAGCGTGGGTGGCGGTGTGCGAAATTTAGATGATATTTACGCGCTTTTGAATGCGGGGTGCGATAAGGTTAGCATAAATTCTGCTGCGATTAAAAATCCCGCGCTTATCGAAGAGGGCGCGAAGCGATTTGGCTCTCAATGTATCGTGGTGGCGATTGATGTCAAACGCATTGAAAATCAATCGCAATGGAGCGTTTTTATAAATGGTGGGCGAATCGATACGGGGATTGATTATTTTAAATGGGCAAAACAAGTCGAATCGCTTGGCGCAGGGGAGATTTTGCTAACGAGTATGGATAGCGATGGCACGAAAAATGGCTATGATTTGCCCTTGCTACAATGGAGCGCAAAAAATGTGAAAATCCCGCTGATTGCAAGTGGAGGTGCTGGAAAAATGGAGCATATTTTGGAGGCATATCAAAATGGTGCGGACGCGGCATTAGCTGCGAGTATATTTCACTACAATGAAATCCAAATCGCTGATTTGAAAACATATTTGGCAGACAATGGTGTGCCGATTCGGTTATGAATTTTTTGGTGCAAAATCTGCGAATCTTGGTGGTGCGAATCTAAAATCACAAATCTAAAAAAGGACAAAAATGTTTATCTGTGCTAGGGGTGAAAATTTTAACTTTGCCAAAGATATTGGCGTGGGCTTGGTGGAATCTGCCATCGAGCTAACGGCGATTATTTTGCGCGAAAATCCGCAATATTTGGTTTTCATCGGCAGTGCGGGAGCGTATAGCAAGGACATAAAATTACTAGATATTTTTGTAAGCAACTCCGCCACGCAAATCGAATCATCATTTAGTAAGGGCGAATCTTACACGCCACTAGATAGCAAAATCGAAATTGTTTCATATGAAACATTGGGCGAATCTAATGGCAAATCTAAAAATTTGGGCGCGAATCTAGGTGCGAATCTAACCGCAATTTTGGATTCACGCCCCCGTGCGATTGTCAATAGTAGCAACTACATTTGCACGGACGAAATTTTCGCACACAAAATGACAAATGCGGGGATTTTACTAGAAAATATGGAGTTTTTTTCTGTGCTCAAAGTCGCGGATTATTTTAAGATTCCCGCACTTGGAATCTTTTGCATTACAAATCACTGCGACAAAGATGCGCATAAAAATTTCATCGCACTTCACAAAGATGCGCATAAAAAATTAGAGGCATTCGCACGAGACATTTTGGCAAATTTTGGGGCGAATCCAAAGGCGATTTTATGACAAAAAATATCTTTGATTTCACACTTGATGAGCTAAAAGCAAATCTAAATCCACCATTTCGTGCAAAGCAAATTTGGCGGTGGCTTTATGTGAATTACGAAAATGATTTTGACAAAATGATAAATATCCCAAAAGATTTGCGTGTAAAATTAGCCCAAAATTTTAGCGCAAAAAATTTGCAAATCGAGCAGATTCAAAAAAGTAATGACGGCACAAAAAAATATCTCTTTAAAACGATTGACAATCAGAGCTTTGAATCCGTGCTAATAAAAATGCGCGAATCGCAAAGCGATGAAAATGGCAAAATGATTGCAGGTGAAAAATGGAGTATTTGCGTTAGCTCACAAATCGGGTGCAAAATCGGGTGCAAATTTTGCAAAACAGCGGAGGGCGGATTTAAGCGAAACCTTGCCACAGGCGAGATTGTCGAGCAGATTGTAGCGATTAAAAAAGACAATGACATTCCGCCCCAAAAGCGCGTAAATATCGTGTATATGGGTATGGGCGAACCGCTGGATAATTTTGAGTGCGTAACAAAGGCGATAAAAATCATCAGCGATATTGATGGGCTATCCATTTCGCCAAAACGGCAGACGATTTCTACAAGTGGCATTTCGCCGATGATTGAGCGACTTGGGAGTTTGGATTTGGGCGTGAATCTTGCCATTTCGCTACACGCGGTAAATGACGCTGTGCGCGATAAACTTATGCCGATAAATAAAAAATACAATATTGAAAGCATAATTGAGAGTGTGCGAAAATTCCCCATAAATACGCGCAAACGCGTCCTTTTTGAATATTTGATGATTAGAGATATAAACGATGATTTGGCAAATGCAAAGGATTTGGTGCGATTGCTAGATGGCATAAAGGCAAAAGTCAATATCATTTTGTTTAATGAATTTAGTGGCGCGAGATTTGCGCGTCCGCTAAAAGAAAATGCGGAGAGATTCGCGGACTTTTTAATCAGCAAGGGCATAATGGCTACGATTCGGCAATCAAAAGGCGCGGATATTGACGCGGCGTGTGGGCAGTTAAAGGCAAGGCGAGATTTGGATTTGCGTGTGGATTCGCGCGAATCTTAAAAATGTTTCATATGAAACAAAATTTTAAATGGAGTGAAAAATGACATTGGATTATGGTTTGTTTATATTTTTGGGCGTAGTTTTTGCGGTGGGCATCGCTGGATTTTTACTCTATGCGTATAAAAAGGATTTGTAATGCTAGTGCATATTTGTTGCTCTGTGGATAGCCACTATTTTTTGCAAAGACTGCGCGAAATCTACCCGCACGAAAATCTCATCGGCTTTTTTTACAATCCAAACATTCACCCAAGCGATGAATATGATTTGCGTTTGCAAGAAGTCCGCCGCAGTTGCGAAAATCTGCAAATCTCGCTAATTTGTGGCGAATATGAAATAGATTCGTGGCTTGAATCCGTAGCGGGATTTGAATGCGCTGACGAAAAGGGTGAGCGTTGCAGTATTTGCTTTGAATCGCGTCTAAACAAAACCGCGCTTTTGGCACTGAATTTAGGCGAATCCAAAATCACAACCACACTTCTAACAAGCCCGATGAAATCCCAAAATGAGCTTTTTGCGCTAGGCGATAATGTCGCCCAAAAATACGGATTAGAATTTATCAAAGTGGATTTTCGTAGCAATGGCGGGACGCAGATTCAGGCGGATTTGGCAAAGAGCGCGAATCTCTATCGGCAGAATTACTGCGGGTGTGTGTTTGCGCTTACCAAACAAAGGGAGCGCAAAGGTGCAATCGCGCTTGAATTATTTGATGAAATCGGGGGCAGGGCGTTAAAGGGGAGCGCGAAATATCATAGTGAGATTTTTGCCAAAGTGTGGGATTTGGAGCGCAAGGGTAGGGCGTTTATCTTGCAAAAAAATACCATAAATGCGTGGCGACTTCTAAACGCAAATGTAAAAAAAATCAATGGCGAAGTGATAAATTCATACATTTTCGCGCATTCAAAGGCGATGAAAAATCAAAAGATTCGCAATATAAAATGGCACGAAATTAGCGTGGATAGTAAAAAAATTGCCGTAGGATTCGCCGATAACGCGCTATTTTTGAGTGTCGAATCTACAAATAAAATCTTTGGCACAAATCACAAAAACGCACTTTCTTTGCGCTACAATCCGCCAAAATTTGATGATGAGCTAAAACTTCGCGCAAAACTTTTGGGAAGCGATAGCATAAAGCCCATAATTGCGGTAGATTTGGCAACAGCTGAAAATCTCACTATAAACATAAATGCCATTTTTCAAAGCACAGATATTTTTGAAATCATAGAGTTGTGAATCCAAAATTTTGCGCTATAATTTGGCTTTTTTAAGGAGTGAAAAATGAGTGATTTGGTTACAGCTATAATGTTTATTGTATTTTTATTGTTTGTCGCTATCGTGCCTTTGATTATAGTCTTTGGTGAAAATCTACTCAAAGCAAAAAGTTTCGCTTCTCGCGTAGCTGGGTGGATAATCATCGTAGCTTCAATCATCGCCATCGCTTCGTTTGTCATATCGATTATTGCTACATTTGAAGTGCAATCGGGCATTGCTTTGGCATTAGGTTTGGTTAGTGCGCCGATAATCTCGTGGGGCGGGGTAGTAATCGCTAAAATCCTATCCAAACAAAACAAATAATGCTTTGATTCGCGTAATGCTTTGATTTGCGCAAAATCGCAGAATCTGCGACATAAATCCACAAATTTAGCGCAAATTAAGGATTTTATGCTACAATTACCATTTTTGCAAAATACAATTTTGGAGAGTGAATTATGGAGAGGACAATCGATATTCAAGAGATTATGCAGATTCTACCCCATCGATATCCCATTTTGCTCGTGGATAAAATCACGCATTTAGAGCTTGGCACGCGCATTGAAGGCTACAAAAATATCACTTTTAATGAGCCGATTTTCGCGGGGCATTTTCCCGCAAGTCCCATTTATCCGGGCGTTTATATCATTGAGGGGATGGCGCAAACAGGCGGGATTTTGGCGTTTAAGAGTGCGTTTGGCGAAGATTCTGTGAATGATGGTTCGCGTTTGGTGTATTTTATGAGTATCGATAGGGCGAAATTTCGCTCAATGGTAAAGCCCGGCGATAAGCTCGTATATAAGGTTGAAGTGCTAAAAAATAAAGGCAAGGTTTGGGTAATTGATGGCAAGGCGTTTGTCGATGATAAACTCGTAGCAGAAGCGGAGCTAAAAGCGATGATTGCGGATTAGTCGCAGAATCTAGGGCGAAAATCGCAGAATCTAAACGCAGAATCTTTTAAGGACAAATATGACAAAAACTTCGATTATAAAATCAAAAAATATTGGCGAAGGCACGGAGATTGGGAATTTTTGCGTGATTGGCGAAAATGTCAAAATCGGCAAAAATTGCAAGATTTATGATGGCGCAATCATCGATGGCTACACGACAATCGGCGATGGGACGAAGGTTTTTTCTCACGCCGCACTTGGCAATGAACCGCAGGATTTGAAATATAAGGGCGAAAAGACAGAGCTAATCATCGGCAAAAATAATCTTATCCGCGAATTTACAATGTTTAGCCCGGGCACTAGCGGTGGCGGGGGCAAAACTATTATTGGCGATAATAATTTATTTATGGCATACACGCACATTGCGCACGATTGCATTATTGGCAATAACTGCATTTTGGCGAACTGCGCGACTTTGGGCGGACATATCACAATCGGCGATGATGTGAATATCGGCGGGATGAGTGCCATTCATCAGTTTGTCAAAATCGGCGATGGAGCGATGCTTGGCGGGGCGAGTGCGCTAAGTCAAGATATACCGCCATTTTGCATAGCGCAGGGCAATCACGCCGTGATTCGCGGACTAAATAAATATCGCTTGCGAAAACTTTTTAAGCGAGATGAGATTGATGAAATTTCGCAAACTTATAGAGTGCTTTTTTCGGGTAAAGCACCGATAAAAGAGTTGGCACAAGATTTGCTTAAAAACGCAGAATCTGAAAGCATAAAAAAAATATGCGAATTTATAATTAGCACCAAGCGGGGGATTCCTTTCGTGCGTGGCGAGTTAAATGACGATGACAACTAAAAAAGGCGAGATTTTATGAAAAAAGAATGCTATTTTTGCCACTGCAAGGATTCAAGCAACAATCCCATTCACACCAAAAAAGGCGTTTTTGTTTGCAAAAGTTGCTATTCGAATAAAGAAATCGAGGCGATTTTCGCTAGTGAGGATACACTGCGAATGTTTATGGCGCAAGTCGCAATGCAGGGCAATTTTCGCACACACGAGCACGAAGAAGTCGATTTTAGCGCCATTTCGCCAAAGGATTTGAAAGCCGCGCTTGATGATTATGTGATAGGGCAGGATAGGGCAAAAAAGTTGCTCTCAGTCGCCGTTTATAATCATTATAAGCGAATCTCGCAAATAAACGCAGAATCTAGCGATGATGGCGTAGAAATCGCAAAGTCAAATATTTTATTGCTCGGTCCCACAGGCAGTGGCAAAACGCTTATGGCGCAGACTTTTGCGAAATTTTTAGATGTGCCTATTGCGATAAGCGATGCCACGAGCTTAACTCAGGCGGGATATGTGGGCGAAGATGTGGAAAATATCATCACACGCCTTTATCAAGCGGCAGATTACGATATAGAGCGCACAGAAAAGGGCATAATTTTCATCGATGAGATTGATAAAATCGCGCGTGTTAGCGAAAATCGCTCCATTACCCGCGATGTCTCTGGCGAGGGCGTGCAACAAGCATTGCTAAAAATAATCGAAGGCAGTTTGGTAAATATTTCTCCGCAAGGTGGGCGCAAACACCCGCACCAAGAGTTCGTGCAAATAAACACCGAAAATATTTTATTTATCTGCGGAGGCGCGTTTGATGGGCTAAATGACATTATCAAACGCCGTTTGGGTAGCAATATGTTAGGATTCACCACTGAGAAAAAGGCGATTAACAATGACGAAAATTACTTTCATTTGGTGGATTCAAGCGATTTGATGAATTATGGAATGATACCTGAGCTAATCGGGCGACTTCATATTATCGCTACGCTTGATGAGATTGATGAAAGGGCAATGCTAAATATTCTCTTAAAGCCCAAAAACTCGCTCATTCGCCAATATCAAAAGATTTTTGCGTTAGATAATGTCGCTTTGGAGTTTGAGGAAAGTGCGCTAAGACTAATCGTCCAAAAGGCAATCGAGCGCAAAACGGGCGCAAGGGCGTTGCGTGCGATTATGGAGGGCTTAATGGTTGATTTAATGTTTGATATAAAAGACTACGCAAATGCTAAATTAGTCATCACAAGCGACTTTGTGACGGGCAAAAGCGCGCCTACGCTCATAAAAAACAAAGCAAAGAAAAAAGAAATTATTTGAAAGGAAAAAGATGATTTTAGATAGTATCATAGGGCTATTTTCACAAGATATTGCGATAGATTTGGGGACGGCAAATACGATTGTTTTGGTGCGCGGCAAGGGCATTGTGATAAACGAGCCTAGCATTGTCGCGGTGCAAAATAACAAATACGGGCGAAGCAAAGTCCTAGCAGTCGGCAAAGAAGCAAAGGAAATGTTAGGCAAAACGCCAAGTGGCATTGAGGCGATTCGCCCTATGCGAAATGGCGTGATTGCGGACTTTGAGATGACAGAAAAGATGATTCGCTATTTTATCGAAAAGACGCACGATAGAAAGCGATTTATCCGCCCTCGCATTGCTGTTTGCGTCCCTTATGGGCTTACAAGCGTGGAAAAAAAGTCCGTCATTGAGTCCGCTATGAGTGCTGGTGCTAGAAAAGTAGGAACGATTGATGAGCCGATGGCAGCGGCAATCGGCGCAGGTTTGCCTATCAAAGACCCGCAGGGAAGCTTGATAGTGGATATCGGCGGAGGGACTACTGAAATTGGCGTGGTTTCACTTGGCGGACTTGTTATTAGCAAATCTATTCGCGTGGCAGGGGATAAGATGGATGAATCGATTGTCGATTATGTCCGCAAAAAGTATAATCTTTTGATTGGCGAGCGCACAGGCGAGGAAATCAAGCTAAAAATCGGCTGTGCCTACCCACTTGAAAAAACCATCAGTATGCAGGTAAAGGGGCGCGACCAAGTTAGCGGACTGCTAAATACCATTGAGCTAACTAGCGAGGACATAAGAGACGCGATAAAAGAGCCACTGCGCGACATTGTCGATGTGCTAAAATCTGTGCTTGAAGTTATGCCACCGGATTTATCGGGCGATATTGTGGAAAATGGCGTGGTGCTAACGGGTGGCGGGGCTCTTATTCGCGGACTTGATAAATACATAAGCGAGATTGTGAAACTGCCCGTTTATGTCGCGGATGAGCCACTTTTGAGCGTGGCAAAAGGCACAGGCAAGGCGATGGAGGATGATGAGATTTTCGAGCAATTATTCTATGAGGACTAATGACGCTTGAAAAAACGGAGCAGAATCTGGCTGTGGAGCTGTATTTTAGCTGTTTTTATTTTATTTTTGGCGGGAGTGAATAATGATATTTTTCGCTACGGCGTGGCGTTTGGAAATAAAATTAGAGACAATATAAATGACGCCACCTCCGCAATCAGCGAGACTTTCGCCACCTACAAAAATCAAAGCGCGCAAATTAGCGAACTTAAAAACATAAAAATCCAAAAAGAGCAAAACGACATAATCATCGCAAACCTACAAAGCGAAGTGGCGAAAATGCGCTCCCTAACGCAAACAAACATAAAGCCACTCGAAGTCAGTGCAACGCTCGTGCGCGCGTATTCATTTGTAGAGATGGGGCAGTATTTGCGAGTGTGGCTAAAAGTGCAAAATCCCGCGAAAATCGCAGAATCTGCGGTAGATTCTGCGCCAAAATTAGATTCTGCGAATGCGCGAGATTCTGCGAATAATTTTTCACTAGATTCTGCGCCAAAAATCGCAGAATCTAGGCAATTTTTCACACCAAACACACTAGATTCTGCGAAAAACCCCACACTAGATTCTGCGAAAAAAGTTTCCACGCCAAATCCCACAAATCCCCCCGCAAAAGAAAAGATTTACGGACTTATAAAAGACGGCTACACCGCTGGTATCGCCCTTTACAAAGATGGATTATTGCAAGGGATTTTGAATGGCGACTCAAAAGTCAGCTACGGCGTATTTGTAGGCGAAAACAAAAATATAGGCATTTTACAAACGGACATCAGTGGAAATGTCGTAGTGAAATACATCGCCGCGTGGCAGGACATAAAAGAGGGCGATGAAGTCATCACAAGCGGATTGGATGGCATTTTTTTTGAGGGCATTGGCGTGGGGAGAGTGAAAAATGTGCGCGATGAGTTTAGCTATATCGTGGCGGAGGTGGATTTGTATAATCAAAATGATGAAATTGGGTATTTTTGGATGGTGGATTTATCTAACTAAAAATCGCCTCTAACTGCCTATAAATCTCATCAAAATCGCTAAGATTCTGCGAATCTTGCTCCAAAAATCGCTCCATCCTCTCTTTTTTCTCAATCGCAGAATCTAACTCTTTGTCGCTACCTTTTTGATATGAACCGATGCGGATTAAAATCTCATTATCCTTCAAAAGTGCGTAGTTCTTGCGGAATTTTGCCACACTCTCCAAATGCTTTTGCGAAACCAAGTCTTTTGTCATCACACGCGAAGTTGAAGCGAGAATGTCGATAGGCGGGTAAATCCCCTTTTCGCTTAACTCACGCGATAGCGCGATATGCCCATCCAAAATGCTTCTGCTATGGTCGGCGATTGGGTCGCTCAAATCATCGCCCTCAACCAAAATCGTAAAAAACGCCGTAATCGAACCTTTGCCCTTTTCCTTTCCCGCTCGCTCCATCAACTGCGGAAGCAAAGAAAACACCGATGGCGGATAACCTTTACTCGCAGGCGACTCGCCTAAAAATAGTCCAATTTCCCTCTGCGCTTGGGCAAATCGCGTGACGGAATCCATCATAAAAAGCACATCACATCCTTTATTTTTGAAATACTCCGCAATCGCCATCGCGCTAAATGCGCCATATTTTCGCATAAACGCAGAATCATCGCTAGTCGCCACGACAATTATTGTGTTGCTTAAATCTCCGCCCAAGTTTCGCTCTACAAACTCCGGCACTTCCCGCCCTCGCTCGCCGATGAGCGCGACAACTTTGATTTGCGCTTTGCTTCCGCGCACTATCATTCCCATAAGCGTGGATTTTCCCACGCCACTTCCCGCGAAAATCCCCATTTTCTGCCCTTTGCCACAAGTCAAAAGTCCATCAATGCTTTTTATCCCCACGCTAAAAATTTCATCGATTAGTCCGCGCTTCATCGCCATTATCGGCGCGCTTAAAATGGGGACAAACTCATCTTTTTTAATCTCGCCTTTGCCATCGATGGGATTTGCAAAAGTATTTACGATTCGCCCTAAAAGCGCGTCTCCCACGCCGATTTTAAGTCCCTTTTGCGAGAGAAAAACCTTATCGCCGATTTTGTATCCGTGCGTGGAGGTAAAGGGGATAATGGAAAATGTATCGATATTGATTGCACTTACAATGCCATTTAGCGCGTCACCTGCGGTAGATTCTGCGTTTTGAATGCGGATTATATCGCCAATTGAGGTTCTTAAACCTCGCGCTTTGATTACATCTTCATTTATTTGCACGACTTCCCCAAAATAGGGCGATAAGTCGATTTTATCTTGCAGTTTTTCTTTTAACTTTGAGAGTGGCATTGAAAATCCTAAAATATTTTTTGGAATTATAGATAATATTTGTGATAAAATGCCACTTTATTTTTAAAAATAGGATTGAAATATGATTGAGAAACTAAACAGCGCAAATATCGCAATTAAGGACAAAATCGATTGTAGCATAGTGGATTTAAAGCGAAATAAAATCGCGCAAAATCTCGCAAAAAATCTAAAAATCGATGGTTTTAGAAAAGGCAAAGTTCCCATAAAAGTCGTAGAATCGCGCCACAAAGAGCAAATTACCCAAGAGGCGCAAAACGAAGCATTAAATGACTGCATTCAAAAGCACCTAAAAGACGCAAATATCGCGCAAAATAGCGTGATTGGCAGTGCGATTTTTGATAAATTTGAAGTGGCGGATGGAAATATTGAGTTTGAGGCGAAATTAGGACTTTTGCCTGAAATAAATTTGGCAGATTTGAAAAAGTCCATCCCGCAAATAAATCTCAAAAAAATCGACAAAAAGGCGGTTGATGAGCGATTAGCGATTTTTGCAAAAAATAGTGGCGAGTTAATCGAAGTGGATAAAAACGCAGAATCTGGCGACATTGCAAATATCGACTTTGAAGGATTTATCGATGGGAGCGCGTTTGAGGGCGGAAGTGCGAAAGGATTTGACTTGGAACTCGGCAGTAAATCTTTCATCGATGGATTTGAAAGCGGACTGCTTGGCGCAAAAAAAGGCGATGAAAAAACGCTAAATTTGGAGTTTCCAAAGGATTATGCGGAGCATTTGGCAGGGAAAAAATGCGAATTCAAAGTCAAAATCAACGCCATTAAAAAGCGAGATTCTGCGCCGATAGACGATGATTTAGCAAAAAAGGTGCTTTCAAATAACGCAGAGGCGAAGTTAGAGGATTTGGAAGCGTTTATCAAAACGCAGTTAGAAAGCGAGGCGAAAAGCACCGCATTTAACGAGGTAAAACCCGCACTTGTCGAAAATCTGCTAAAAGATTTCACATTTGATTTACCGCAAAATATCATCGAGCAGGAAATGGATATAGTGTTTAGAAACGCCCTGCACAAACTAAATGAAGGCGAGTTAAAAGAACTGCAAGAAAACAAGCAAAAGGCAAAAGAGAAGCGCGAGACGCACCGCGCGGAGGCGGAAAAAAGTGTGCGATTGACTTTCATAGTCGATACCTACGCAAAGGCGAATAATATCAAAGTCGCGGATGGCGAACTTTATCAAATGCTTTATTACGAAGCGATGATGAGTGGGCAAAATCCAAAGGATTTGGCGGATAGTTACGAAAAAAGCGGAATGTTTCCGGCGATAAAAATGACGATTTTGGAAAATAAAGTGCTAAATCATATTTTAGATTCTGCGGATTCTGCGGATTTGGCGAAAAAAGCAGATTCTGCGAAAAGTGCGTCTAATTCGTCATTGCGAGAGAGCGAAGCGAACGCGGCAATCCAAAAAAATAAAGATTGCCACGATTCTGCTAACGCAGAATCTCGCACGAAAAACGCAGAATCCACGCAAAACGCAGAATCTAAATAAAAAAAGGGGCGAAAAAATGAACTATATTCCTTATGTGATTGAGAAAACTTCTCGCGGGGAGCGCAGTTATGATATTTACTCGCGACTTTTAAAAGATAGGGTTGTAATGCTTAGCGGGGCGATTGATGATTTTGTGGCGAGTTCGATTGTCGCGCAGTTGCTATTTTTGGAGGCGGAGGACCCGCAAAAAGATATTTTTCTTTATATAAATTCGCCCGGTGGCGTGGTTACAAGCGGATTAAGCATTTATGATACGATGAATTATATAAAACCTGATATTTCGACAATTTGCATCGGGCAGGCGGCGTCAATGGGCGCATTTCTTTTGAGTAGCGGGACGAAGGGCAAGCGATATGCTTTGCCAAATGCTAGGATTATGATTCATCAACCGCTTGGCGGAGCGAGCGGACAGGCAAGCGATATTCAAATCCACGCACAAGAGATTCTGCGAATAAAGGGCGAGTTAAATAAAATTTTGGTGAAAAATACGGGGCAGAGCATTAAAAAAATCCAAACCGACACCGATAGGGATTTTTTTATGAGTGCCAAAGAGGCGAAGGATTATGGCATAATCGATGATGTTTTGGGAAAAAGTTTGAAATGATTAGACTGCAAACGGAAGTAGATTTAGGCGCAGAATCCACCGCAGAATCTGCCGAAATGGCGGATAAAGTTTGCGAGTTAGATTCTGCGGATTCTGCGGATTTAGATTCTGCAAATGGCGGAGATTCTGCGAATTTTAGCGCAGAATCTTCGCAAAACGCAGAATCTATCGAGGACTTTTCTACCCAAGTTTTCAAAACGCTTCTTAGCAAAAATATCCCGCCACTTCCGCTAAATTATCAAACTTATTTTGAGACGCTTTTAAATACGAAAAGTATCGAGTTTCAAAAGCAAATTAGCGCGATGACTGAAAGTGGCGTGGAGAATGACGAGCGGAACATAACCTTTGAAAAGAGCATACACAGCGCATTTGCAAACACTCGCGATATTTTGAAATGCACGCAAAATATTTATAAAAATCTCATCATTATGAATGATATTGAGAAAAAGTGGAGTTTGGATTTAGCGCACAATAGAAGCGCAAATCACTTTTCAAAGGAAACGCAAAGCATTCAAAATGAGATTGATTTGCAAATAAATCAGTTGAAAAATCTCTACCAAAAATGCAATCAAATTTTGGAAAATATCAACACAAACACGATGTATGACCAAAATTTCGACACTTATAACAAGCGATATTTTATTTATTTAGTGCAAAATGAGCAAAAAATGGTGGAGAAGTTCGCCCACGCGAGCACGATTATAATGATGTCGCTTCCGCTTGGTGTCACGAGATATTTGCAAAACGACCAAACAACCGCCCTTGTGGTGATGAAAACCGTCGCAAAACTACTGCTAAAAACCTCCCGCCGAAGCGATATTATTGGATATATCGGCAATGGGATTTTTGCGATGCTGCTCCGCAACTGCGATATTTTGGCGAGTAAAAATGCAAGCGAGCGACTTCTTGCGCTAATGCAAAATACGAATGTATTTTTGGGGAGGCGAGAGATTTGCTTGGATTTGAATATTGGCATTGCAAAATTGCTCCCAAATCGCAACGCAGAATCTACGCTAAACTTCGCCATAAACGCCCTACGAAAGGCACAAAGGGAAAATGCACCTTATAATATTTATGAAGAGGATGGCGGGTAGATTCTGCGAATTTTGTGAGATTCTGCGATAATTTAAGCGAATCGCAGAATCTACAAATATTTTTAAGTTTCACAAAGTATAATTTCGCATTTTAAAAATTGGAGGTAAAAATGCTACACGAATATAGAGAAGAAATCGCGCAATTAAAGGCGCAAAATCCACATTTTGCTAGGATTTTTGAAGAACACAATGAGTTAGATGATAGGATTAAAGAAGTCGAAGCAGGCGGGGGCGAATATGTCGATGAGTTTGAGTTAGATACGATGAAAAAGCAAAAATTGCGCCTAAAAGACGAAGCTTACGCGATGGTGTTAGAGTTTAAGAAAAATCAGGGCAAGTAGATTTGCGCTAGATTTTAGTAAAGATTCGGCACAATTTAGGCAAGATTCGCGCAAGATATTGGTTAGATTCAAATGCAACCCAAATATATTTTCGTTACAGGCGGTGTGCTTAGCTCTCTTGGCAAGGGCATATCCGCTTCGTCAATCGCCACACTTATCAAACACGCAAATCACAAGGTTTCTATCCTAAAAATCGACCCTTACATAAATATCGACCCCGGCACGATGAGTCCGCTTGAACACGGCGAAGTTTTTGTAACCTATGATGGCGCGGAGACGGATTTGGATTTGGGGCATTATGAGCGATTTTTGGATATAAATTTAAGCGCGAAGCACAATTTCACCACAGGGCAGATTTATCTATCCGTCATCGAAAAAGAACGCAGTGGCTTTTATTTGGGCAAAACGATTCAAATCGTCCCGCATATCGTTGATGAAATCAAAGAGCGCATAAAAGACGCGGGGAAAAACAGCGAATTTTTGATTGTTGAGCTTGGTGGGACGGTTGGCGACATTGAGGGAATGCCGTATTTGGAGGCGATGAGGCAACTCAAACACGAGTTAGGCTCATCAATGGTGATTAGCATTCATGTAACGCTAATCCCGCTAATAAAAGCCGCAGGGGAGCTAAAAACAAAGCCCACGCAGCACTCCGTGCAAGAACTTCGCCGAATCGGCATTAGTCCGCAAATCATTTTGGCGCGGTGCGAACGCCCACTCTCACGCGATTTAAAGCAAAAGCTATCAATGTCGTGCGATGTGGATAATGACTGCGTGATTGTGGTAGAAGACTCTGATAGCATTTACAAAGTCCCGCTAAATCTGATGAGAGAAAATATCCTAACGCCCATTGCGCGTTACTTTAATATCCCGCCCATTGAACCACAAATGCAAAATTGGGATTTGCTAGTAAAGCGCATCATCTCCCCAAATAGCGAGGTAAAAATCGCATTTGTCGGCAAATACTTGGATTTAAAGGAATCGTATAAATCGCTAATCGAAGCTCTCACGCACAGCGGGGCGCACACGGATACAAAAATCAACATTAAGTGGATTGATAGCTCTAAGCTTAAATCCAAAAATATCGATGATGAAATGCGCGATATTGATGGGATTTTAATACCCGGGGGCTTTGGAGAGCGCGGAATCGATGGCAAGATTTTGGCGATAGAATACGCTAGGACGCACAATGTGCCGTTTTTGGGAATTTGCCTTGGAATGCAACTTGCCTTAATCGAATTTGCTAGAAATGTTTTGGGGTTAAAAAATGCCAACAGCGCGGAGTTTGACAAAGATACAGATGAGCCTATCATCTACCTCATCGAAGATTTCATCGACCAAAATGGCAAAAGTCAATTTAGAACGCACAATTCGCCTATGGGAGGCACTATGCGACTTGGCGAATATCCCTGCCACCTAAAAAAAGGCACAAAGATTCATAGCGCGTATAACAGCGATTTGATAAAAGAACGCCACCGCCACCGCTACGAAGCAAATGTGAAATACCGCGAAATTTTTGAAAAAAATGGCGTCATCATTAGTGGCGAATCAAATGGGCTAATTGAGGCAATCGAGCTAAAAAATCACGCTTGGTTTGTCGCCGTGCAGTTTCACCCTGAATTTACCTCCAAACTCCAAAGCCCAAATCCTATCATTTTGGAATTTATAAAACAGGCAAAATCCCTAAAATGCGCTAAAAATGAGCCTAAAAGATAAAATTTTAAGCATTTTTGAATCGCGCAATTTAAGCGAACTACAATCCAAAAATATCCCCGCACCCGCCACGATGAGCGGTATCGCTGAGGCTAGTGAGATTATCGTTAGCGCGATTGAATCAAACAAAAAAATCGCAATCATAGGCGACTATGATGTCGATGGCGTAAGCTCATCTTGCATAATGGAGGGCTTTTTTAAGGCTTTGGGCTATCACAATTTCATCATAAAAATCCCAAATAGATTCATTGATGGCTATGGAATCTCCACGCGAATGGTAAAAATTTACAACACAGACATTTATATTAGCGTAGATAACGGCATTACAGCATTTGAAGTGGCGGATTTTTGCGCAGAGCGTGGCAAGATTCTAATCATAACCGACCACCATAAACCTTTGATTGAAAATGGCGCGGAGATTCTCCCAAAGGCAAGCGTGATTATAAACCCAAATCAGCGCAAATGCAACTTTTTGCAAAAGGAAGTCTGTGGGGCGGTTGTGGCGTGGTATCTTTGCGCTGGGATTAAGTGTGAGTTCGCAAAGCGTGGGATTTCACGCGCAAAAAATATCGATTTGCTCGCATTTACGCCGTTTTTGAGCCTTGCGATTATTAGCGACATTATGCCTTTGACTTCGTTAAATCGCACACTTTATAAATTAGGTGTGAAGCGAATCAATAGCGAAAAAAACGGCGTTTTTGCGCTTTTGCGAGAGGAATTTGGCGAGAGATTCAAAACAAATAAAATAATAGATTCACAAAAATTAGCCTTTTATATCACACCGCTTTTAAACTCCGCTGGGCGCGTAAAAAATGCGCGTTTGGCTTTTAAATTTCTAACCGCCAAAAATCCCAAAATCGCGCTAAATTTGCTACAAATTTTAAGAGAAACAAACGAATGGCGCAAAAAACTAACAAACGAAGTTTTCGCGCAATCGCTTGAATGCGCCGTTGAGCGCGAAAAAATCGCCTATGCCATAGGACAATGGAATGACGGCGTGATAGGCATTGTAGCAGCGCGAATCGCCGATAAATTTGGCAAAAGCGCGTTTTGCTTTAATCTAAAAAACGGCAAGTTAAAAGGCTCTGGACGCGCAAGAGATGGCGTAAATCTCATCGCTTCGATTCAGCAATGCAGTGCGCATTTATTGCGATTTGGCGGACATAGCGGGGCGGTTGGGCTAAATTTAAAGAGTGAAAATTTAGAATCTTTCATAGATTCGCTTGAATCAAATCTAATTTTTAGCGAAAAATGCGCTGAATCCGCCGCAATAAGCGCGAATCTAAATGAAATAAATATGGAGATTTTGGAGATTTTGGAAGCTTACGAGCCGTATGGCAATGAAAATGCGATGATTTGCTTTGAATCTATTGCTGTGGTGCGCGATTCGCAAATTATCAAAGATTTGCACCAAAAGTTAAGCTTTAAAAATGCGACATTTAGGGCTATTTTGTTTAATAATACGCAAGATTTTGTGGGGCAAAAAGTGCGAATCCACTACCACATAAAGCGCAATTTTTATAACGAAATCGAAGCGCAAATAGCCGATATAAGGCAAATATAATGAATCCTTATCCTTTTTTGCTTTTCATTGCGCTTAAAGTTTTTAAAATCATCTCCGCACTCATTCCAAATGCAAATCTACGCCGAAATGCGCGAAATCTGCCCTTTATCATCTCACGCCACATTTGCCAAATATCAAAGCAAAATCTAATCAAAGCAGACATTTTCATAAGCGTAGGCGATGCGTGCAAACCCGCGCTTCATTTGAGAGAATATGGATTGCGAAAATTATCATCTCCGCTTGATTGGATGATGAATTATTCACTAGATGAGGCGCATAGGTGCTTTTGCGTGGAATTTGGCGACTTTTTTGAAAAATGCTATGATAGTGGAAGTGCGGAGGGCAAAGAGCGCAATGTCGTTTCGATTAGCAATGATGAAATGATAAGCATTCACGCATTTCCTAAAAATGTCGCGTTAGATGAATATTTGCCGACATTTAGGGCAAAAATGCAAAGGCGATTTCAAAAAATCAAAGCAAAGATTTTGGATTCGCAAACCATCGCTTTGGTGGCGTCAAGGAATGATAACGTGGATAAAATCGCTGATTTTGGGTGCAAAATGCAAATGTTGTTTAAAAATTGGGGGGGGGGAAAAATTTTGTAAAAAATCGCTCATCATTGTAAATATTTGCCACAAAGATGATTTTGCAAAAAATCGCGTGGAGCGCAAAATACACAATATTTGCGATGGATTGTGCGTGGTGGAATTTCTTTGCAATGATACAACTATCAATGGCAAACGCCCACATTTGGGCAATACCCTTGCGTGGCACAAAATAATATGCCAAATGACGATAAATTAAGCAATTTTTATTAAAATCTGCGTTGATATTTTTTCACAAAAAAGGGGATTTATGAGATTTTTTGGGGCGATTTTAGCAGTGTTTTTTGTTGCGTGTGGGGGATTGTCGCCTTTGGCGGAGAATATTTTGCTTTTGAGTGAGAAACCAAATGATTGCAAAATGCTTGAAAGTGCAAAAGGTGCGATTGTGGATGTCTCTGGTGCGATGAGCGATAATGCGATGAGAGAGAAAGCGATGGATTATTTAAGAGAGCGAAGTGTGAAAGTGGGCGGCGATGCGTTGCTGATTTTAAGTGCGGAGAAAAAATGGGATTATGCGCTTGGCGGATGGGAGATGGAGGTAAAAGGCGAGATTTATAAGTGTGCGGGGGATTTGGCGGAGAATAAGATAGATTCTGCGCTAGAAACTAAAAACGCAGAATCTGACGGGATTTAGGGGAGATTCTGCGGATTTTAAGATAGATTGCCACGATTCTGCGATTCACACGAAATTTTATAATTACGGATTTTTACCCACCCCCTTAATCCCCCTCCGAAAGGGAGGGGGAGAATTTGAGATATTTCGCTCGTTTCACTCGCTTAATATAACAATTTTTTTTGGATTGCTTCGATTCGGCGTTGCCGAATCTTACAATGACGAAAATATTAAAGCTGATTTGCGTTAGCAAATCACAATCGAAGTAATGGCGGTAGTGCTTTGCGTTGTTTTGGCGCGAAATGAGCGAGATAGAACTGATGGGTTCATCGAGCGAAATTTTGTGTCAAAACAACGCAAATGATTATCAAAGACACAAATTGCCAAAAAATTCTGCGTTAAATTAACTTAATCATCGCTAGAAGTAGTCCCGCAATCGCAAGTTGCGCCGTTACTAACCACTTCAATAAATCATATTTTGATTCGATGATTTTTAATTCTAACTTTTTGATTTCATCTTTTGTTTCGCTTCGCACAAGCGCAATTTCATCTTTTAACATCGCGATATCGCCCTTTGTGGCGAGTTTATCCAAATCCTTATTGCTCTGCTCCAAAATCGAATCTGCGATTTCTACGACACTATCTCTAATTTTCGCGCGATTATCGTTTGAAACGCTAGAAAAATATGTGCTTACGAAATTTTCTATCAAAATTTGAGTGCTTCTACTTACCGCCAATGCCATTTTAAAATCCTTAAATTTTTTTTAAGATTTTAGCATAAAAATTTTTAGATTCTGCGGATTTAAGATTCTTCGCTCACTTCGTTCGCTCAATATGACAATTAGCGTTACAAACAATCGAAGTAATGGCGGTGGTGCTTTGGATTATTTTTGCGTGAAACAAGCGAGATAGGACTTGTGCGTCCATCGAGCGCGGTTTTATGCAAAAATAATCCAAATGATTACCCCAGAACAAATTGCCACACCGCAAAATTTTACAAAAACCGCACATTGTAGTAATGCGTTATCCCCACCGCCATCGCGTCCGTCACATCTAGCGGCTTTATTTCTTTACTAATCCCCAAAATTTTTTTTACCATAAATGCCACTTGAATCTTATCCGCTTTGCCGTTGCCTGTGAGCGTTTTTTTGACTTGCAAAGGCGTGTATTCGGCAAAGTTGCCTAACTCTTGGATTATTTTAAAGCTAATTGCGCCCCGAAATTGCGCGAGTTTTATCACAGATTTTGGATTATACGCGTAGAAAATATCCTCCATCGCCACTGAATCAATCTTATGATTTGCCAAAATGAGATTAAATCCTTCGTTAAACTCCGCGATTTGGTGTTGCAATTTGGTTTCTTTCATTTTTATTAGTCCCGCTTCTAAAAGCGATAATTTATTTTTCTCCCCGCAAATCACCGCGTATCCGCAATTTTTCGTCCCCGGGTCAATGCCTAAAATATTCATACCTATCCTTTTTTTAAACTTATTTCACATATAATTCACATCAAATTCAACATAATTCACATCAAATTCACAGGTTTTTCACATAGTTTGGATTGTGAATTTTATCGAATATTAGCGGAGATTCAAATGATTTGGGATATTATTTTAAAAGATTTGGGTAAAAAGTTAGATTCTGCGATTTTTAATCGTTATATTAAGAATATAAAATATAACGAAGAGCAGTCAAATGCCAATGTGCGCGTGTTAGAAGTGGATAATGTGTATTTGCAAAATTGGCTAAAAACGCATTTTGCAAATCGCATTTCGTTACTTTTTGAAACACATACGGATATCAAACCAGAAATCAAATTCATTTTAAAGCAAAATTTCGCTGAATCTACCGCAGATTCTGCGATTTTCAAAGAAAAAATTATGTATAAAAACTCCGTTTTGAACGCGAGTTTTACATTTGATAACTTTGAGATTGGCAAGTCAAATGAGCACCCGCTAAAACTCGCAAAACTCGTGGCAAAAGAGCAGGGCAAAAACTACAATCCGCTTTTTATCAGCGGTAACACGGGCGTTGGCAAAACGCACTTGCTAAATGCCATCGGCAACTACAACGCCGGACAAAAAAATGTCATTTTAATCACAAGCGAAGAATTTTTGAATGATTATATGATACATTTGAGTAATAAAACTATGGAGCGATTCCGCGAGAAATACCGCAAGTGCGATTATTTGCTGATTGATGATATTCAATTTTTCAGTGGTAAAAGTAAGATTCAAGAAGAATTTTTTCAAACATTTAATATTTTAAAAAATAATAATTCGCAAATCGTGCTAACCTCCGATAAACCCATAAAAGAGCTAAATGGAATTGAAGAGCGACTAAAATCCCGCTTTGAATCAGGCATAATCTCGCGCATAAATCCGCCTGAATTTGAGCTAAAAAAGTCCATCATTAAGAAAAAATGCGAATTAGATTTGATAAAAATCAGCGATGAAATCATCGAATATATCGCAATAAATATAAATGACAATATTCGCACGATTGAGGGCATTTTAACCACCATAAATTCATTTTCATCGATTATGAATCAAGAAATTACCATCGATTTGGTGCGAAATGAGATTGAAAACAGCAAGCGAAGTAGAATTGGGCGAATCACCCTTGATGAAATCATCTTAAACACCGCAAAGCACCTAAATATCAAACCAAGCGACATCAAAAGCAAAAAGCGCACAAAGGACATTTTACTAGCGCGAAAAATCGTAATTTATTTAGGGCGCAATATCTCATCAAACTCGATGCCCGAGCTCGCCAAAGCATTGGATATGAAAGACCACAGCACAATCAGCAAAGCAGTCAAAAAAATCCAAAGCGATATTGAGAAAGATTCTGCGCTAAAACAAAAAATTTTAGAAATTCAATCAAAAATTAAAGAAATTAAAAAATAATCAAGCAAAATTATGCCAAAATATGCACATTATTTTCACATAAATAAAAACAAAAGATTCTGCGTATTTAGCGGTAGAAATTGATAGAAACGATGAGATTTTCACATATTTCACATCTCTACTACTATTACTAAGAATCTTAAATAAAGGAGAAAAAATGAAAATAGAAATCGACAAATCCACCCTTGAATCTGCCATCAGCAACATTCAGCCATTTTTAGAAAAGCGAGATAATAGCACGATAACTTCTTGCATTCTAATCATCGCTGAATCGCAAAATCTAATCCTAAAAGGCACGGATTACGAAATGGGACTTATTATAAAAGTAGAGTGCGATGTGAAAGAAGAAGGCATTTTAGCGATAAATGGTAAGAAATTTTTAGATTCGCTAAAAAGTCTAAAAGATGAGATTATCAAAATAGAAAAGAAAGATTACGGCGAAAAGGGCGAAAAATTAGAGATTAAGCAAGGTAAATCTACGATAAAATTGCCAAGCTTTATCGGCGATAATTTCCCTGAATTTCCGCAAAATTACGAAAAATCAAAGCTAAATATTGATTCAAAAAATCTAATAGATTCGCTAAAACGGCTATTGCCCGTCATTGAAATCAACAATCCGCGCACAGAATACCGCAACGCGCTAATTGACATCAAAGAATACAAATTCAACTTCGTAGCCACCGATACAAAACGACTTGAAGTCATTAGCTTTGATAGCCAAAGCGTGGATAAAATGAATTTTATGTTCCCCAAAAAGTCCATTATGGAGGTTCAAAAGCTTTTTAGCGAAGATTCAAATATTTACTTTAATGACAAACACATCATAATCGAAAATGAAAAATTCACCTTTTGGACAAAAATCCCAAATGGCAACTTTATCGATTATGAAAAAGTCATACCAAAAGACATAAAATACCGCGTCCATATTGACAAAGACAAAATCGCAGAAGCGTTAAAAATCATCAACTCTGTGTGGTTTCAAGCGCGTCTTACATTTAAAAAAGACAGCATTTTCTTTGAAGTGGTATATAGCGACAAGGATTTTGAAGCAAATGCGGAGATTGAGCTTGATAGTGAGCTAAATAAAGAATTTGCAGAAAAATTAGGCGATGAATCATTCTCAATAACGGTCAATTCAAAGCATATTTTGGACTTTGTGGCGCATATCAATACGCAAACATTTGAATTTGGCATAAATGAAAATTTACACGCTGCTTCAACGCTAAAAAGCGATAATTTCTTACTAACATTTATGCCTATTATTGATTAGATTCTGCAATAGATTCTGCGCTAAATCGCAGAATCTAAATATTTTTAAAGGACTTTGCAAAGATGAATGAATACAGCTCAAAAAATATTAAGGTTTTAAAGGGTTTAGAAGCGGTTAGAAAACGCCCGGGAATGTATATCGGCGATACGAATATCAACGGACTTCATCATATGGTTTATGAAGTGGTGGATAACTCTATCGATGAAGCGATGGCGGGATTTTGCAATAAAATCAATATCACTCTTACAAAAGATGGTAGTGTCATAGTCGAGGATAATGGGCGCGGAATCCCCGTTGATATGCACGAGGGCGAAAATCTCCCCGCTGCAACCGTTGTGCTAACCGTGCTTCACGCTGGGGGCAAATTTGACAAAGACACTTACAAAGTCTCTGGCGGACTTCACGGCGTGGGCGTTAGCGTGGTAAATGCGCTTAGCAAAAAGCTCATTATGACAATTCACAAAAATGGCAAAATCTACCGCCAAGAGTTTGCCAAAGGAATCCCACAAACACCACTTGAAATCATCGGCGATTCGACTAAAAACGGCACGACAATCGAATTTTTCCCTGATGGCGAAATAATGGAGATTACGACATTTGATAGTGATATTTTATGCAATAGATTCAAAGAAATGGCGTATTTAAACAAAAATATTGAGATAAATTTTAGCGATGAGATTGCGGGGCGAAGCGAAAAATTTCACTTTGAGGGCGGATTAAAGCAATTTGTAGAGGATTTGAATAACAATGAGTTAATCTCACAAGTCATCTTTTTTAGCGACAAAGACGGCGAAAAGGGCAATGAAGTAGAGATTGACATCGCATTAGCTTACAATAGCTCATATAGCGAAAAATTGTTAAGCTTTGTGAATAATATCCGCACAATCGAGGGCGGGACACACGAAGCAGGGTTTAGAATGGGACTTAGCCGTGCGATTATGAACTACATAAATCTAAATAGCAAAGAAAAAGACTCTAAAATTCAAGGCGATGATGTCCGTGAGGGGCTTGTGGCTGTGGTATCAGCCCGAGTTATGGACCCGCAATTTGAGGGGCAAACAAAGGGCAAATTAGGCAATTCATTTGTGCGAAATATCGTGCAACGGCTAACTTATGAAAAAATCTCTAAATTTTTTGAGGAAAATCCAAATGACGCAAAGGCGATTATTCAAAAGGCACTTTTAGCGGCAAAAGGGAGAGAAGCAGCAAAAAGGGCAAGAGAACTCACACGCAAAGAAGTAAATAGCTTTGGGACTTTGCCGGGCAAATTAGCAGATTGTCAAAGCAAAGACCCGACAATCTCTGAAATTTTTTTAGTAGAGGGCGATTCGGCTGGGGGAAGCGCGAAAACAGGCAGAGATAGGGCTTATCAAGCGATTTTGCCACTGCGCGGTAAGATTTTAAATGTTGAAAAAAGCAATATTAACAAAATCCTAAAAACCGATGAAATCATCAATATGATTACCGCCTTTGGCTGTGGCATTGACAATGAATTTGATTTGGCGAAGCTCCGCTACCACAAAATCATCTTAATGACGGACGCAGATGTCGATGGTAGCCACATACAGACGCTACTTCTCACATTTTTTTACAAATATTTGCGTCCGCTGATTGACAATGGGCATATTTATATCGCGCAACCGCCGCTTTATCTTTTTAAAAAGGGCAAAAAATCCATTTATTTGAAAGATGAGCGACATTTGAGCTCATTTCTCATCGAAAATGGCATTGAAAATTTCAACTTTGAGGGCATTGGCAATGTCGAGCTAATTGATATTTTGAAAAATATTTCGCATTATCGCGCGATTTTGAAGCGATTAGAAAAGCTGTATTTTTCAAGCAATATTTTGCGCTTTTTTATCGAAAATGATGGATTGAGAGATTTGAGTTTGGGCGATTTGTCCGCGCGTGTGGAGAAATTTTTAGGCGAATCTAATTGCAATATTTTAAACAAAATGCAAGGCGAATCTTACATTATGCTTTATGTGCAGACAAAATTAGGGCTAAATGAGCTAAAAATCAGCTATGATTTGTTTGACGACAAGTATTTTTTAGATGCGCAAAAAATCTATGGGCAAATCAAAGATAGAGATTTGGAATTTTTGGCGAATCGCGACATAATCGAATTTTTAGAGGAAATCGAAAATAGCGCGAAAAAAGGCGCAACGATTCAACGATATAAGGGGCTAGGCGAGATGAATCCCGAGCAACTTTGGGAGACTACGATGACAAAGGAAAATCGCACTTTACTTCGCGTCCAAATCGGCGATGAGGTGGAGAGTGAGGATAAGATTCGCTTATTTATGGGAAGCGAAGTCGAACCGCGCCGAAATTTTATACAAGCACACGCCAAAGAAGTCAAAAATTTGGATATTTAGATTCTGCGTTTAGATTCTGCAAAATTTGGGGAGATTCTGCGTTTTTTATATCAAATCGCAGAATCTGCGCTCTAAATTATTTAAAATTTGCAGAATCTGCGCTAAATTTCGTCATTGCGAGATTTTGCGAAGCAAAATCGTGGCAATCCATTAGATTCTGCGATTCACACGAAAATTGCAGAATCTAAATCAAAATCGCCCCAAAATTGCAGAATCTACACAAAATCGCAGAATCTACCCCTTAAAATTTATCACTTCGCCATCTCTTTGCCATTGCGCGCTGATATTTTCTAAATAAAACACCGCAAAGTCCGCATTTTCCGCGCTTTTATATTTCTCTTTTACCGATGGATATTTTTCAAACATTGCATTTTTCGCGTCCAAATCATCGACTATTTTTGCCTCCCCACGAAGTCGCAAAAACGCCCCATCATCCGCGCACGAGCAGTATTCTACGCCGTTATGATTTTGAATGTGCTTGTATAAATTTTTACGCTTTGAAGTGCAAAAATAGATTTTGTTTTTATAAACAAGTGCGCTTTGCATCGGGCGAATGCGCGGATTTCCGCAAGTCCCCTTTGTCGCCAAAAATCCCGTGAAATTTTTATCAAAAAACGCCACGATATCGCTGATATTTGCCATTTTCATATTTGTCCTTTGTAAATTAAAATGAAGTGGATTATATAAAAATTTTGCGAGATTCTGCATTAGATTCTGCGAATTTGGTAAAATTCGCAGAATCTAATGCAGAATGTGAAATATTTTAGATTCGCAAAATATAAAATAATCGCAGAATCTAACGCAGAATGCGGAAGTATTTTAGATGAGAAATCGGGGTTGCGAAGCCACGAGCGAGGAAATAGGACTTTGCGTCAATGGTTGCTTCGCTTCGCTCGCAAATCCTACGGATTGACGAAGCGAGTTGCAAGTCTCCCCGATTTATCACTAAAAGACAAACGCATTTTACCTAATCATCATATTTCTGTCCCATCAAATTCCCATTCGCGTCAAAGTAGGCTTTTATGCGGTTTGCTAATTTGACTTCAAAGTTATTCCACTCTTTTTTTACTTTGATGATTTGCGCACCAGCAAAGGATTTTGCGATTCCTGCTGCCACAGGTGCGGGGAGCAAAGCGGGATTCACGCCCATATAGCTTTTGATTTCCTTCCATTCGCCATTTGTGAAAAACTCGATTTGGACGCCATTGCTTAGCATTGCCTCAAACTCATCGTAGTCCATTTTCACATACATTATGTTCGCGCCTTTGAAATTTTGGGTGATGAAACTTTGCGCATTTGGCGGTAAATTAGTCGCAGGGACTACCATATCCGCCAACGCCACGCCCAAAAATGCTACTAACAAAAACAACTTTTTCATTGTTTCTCCTTTTAAAATTTAAGATTTAGCTTAAAAAAGCGATGAAATTTTATGTGCTAAAAGTGAAATATTTGTGAAATTTTTAAATTTTATAGTAGAATCGCGCAATTTTTTTAAAGATTCGCAAGGATTTAAATGCTTTTAGAAATCGTAACTTACCCAGATTCGCGGTTGCGCCAAAAATCAAAGATTGTTGAAAATTTTGACGCGAATCTGCACGAAATTTTAGACAATATGTATGAGACGATGTTAGAAAAAGGTGGCGTGGGTTTGGCTGCGATTCAAGTAGGCATCGCCAAACGAATGCTTGTAATCAACCTGCCACGCGAGGATAAAGAGTTTCATAAAGATGATTTGCTTGAAATCATAAACCCAGAGATTTTGGAGGCAAAGGGCGAAATTTTATTTCAAGAGGGCTGTTTGAGTGTGCCAAACTTTTTTGAAATGGTGCAACGATTTAGCAATATTGTCTTAAAATATTGCGATAGATACGGCGTTGAGTGGATTTTAGAGGCGGAGGATTATTTGGCTGTTGCAATTCAGCACGAAATTGACCATTTAAATGGTGTGCTTTTTGTGGATAAGCTATCGATTTTGAAGCGCAAAAAGTTTGAAAAAGAATACAAAAGATTGCAAAAAGAGGGATTCCAAAGCGTTCATTTGCCCGAAATGAGCGAGGATTTCCGCGAATCTTATGAGTTAAAATTACTCCACAAACCGCCAAAGATTTACAAAGCAAAGGATTTTTATGAAAAAAAGGCAAAGATTCACGCCAAAAAAGGTGATTTAAAAAGCGATTCAAAGGGCGATTCGCACGAATCTAATCGCACCAAAAAGAGCGATTCAAAGGGCAAATCCTAATGGTAAAAAAGCTGCTTTGTGCCACAGCTTACGGCGTTGGCGCAAAGGTGATTCAAGTAGAAGCGACATTTTCGCGCGGACTGCCTAGCTTTGTGATTAGCGGTTTGGCTGGGAGCGCGATTCAAGAGGCAAAGCAACGAGTGCAAGGCGCGTTAGCACACAACAACTTTCAAACGCTAAATTTTAAAATCACCATAAATCTATCGCCATCGGATTTATCCAAAAATGGCAGTCATTTTGACTTGCCCATCGCCCTTTTAGTCGCACTCCAAAAGCAAGAAGTGGATTTAAAAAATTGGTTTGCCTTTGGCGAATTGGGATTAGATGGCTATATCAAAAACACAAATGCGATTTATCCGCTTTTGCTTGAAATATCCAAATCCTACCCAAAAAGCAATGTTTTACTCCCAAAAGAGGGCGAAAAACTCTACTCAAACATACCAAATCTAAATATTTATTATGCAAGTGATTTGATGGAGGCAATCGCAATCCTAAAAAATCCCACGAATAAAGCAAAACAATACGAATTTAGCTTTAAAAATGTCGAAATTAAGGGCGAAAAATATTATTATGATGAATCGTTTGCAATGGATTTTAGCGATGTCAAAGGGCAGATTGTCGCCAAAAGAGCCGCGCTAATCGCAGCTGCGGGATTTCACAATATCATCTTTGAAGGCAGCCCGGGCTGTGGCAAGTCAATGATAGCCAAACGAATGCGCTACATTTTGCCTCCCATTAGCTTTGCTGAAATGTGCGAGTGTGCTAGTATTAGCGCGTTAAATAATGCCGAAAACTCTTACACTGCGCTTCGCCCATTTCGCAATCCTCATCAAAGTAGCTCAAATGCCTCCATTTTAGGCTCTGTCATTCAAAATGACGCCAAACCGGGCGAGATTTCACTAGCGCATAATGGCATTTTGTTTTTTGATGAATTGCTAAATTTTCAAAAAACCGCATTAGAATCATTGCGCGAACCGCTAGAAAACGATGAATTAAGCATTTCGCGTGTGAATATTAAGGTAACTTATCCCGCCTCTGTGTTATTTATCGGCGCGATGAATCCCTGCCCGTGCGGGAATCTTTACAGCCTTACCAAAGAATGTCGTTGCAAGGATATGGAGATTCGCAAATATCGCAACAAATTAAGCGAACCACTGCGCGATAGGATTGATATTTTTATCAAAATGGACGAGAGCAAAAGCGAAGAACGCGTGAGTTCAGCGGAGCTTTTCGCACAAGTGCTAGTTGCGTTTAAAGCGCAGATTTCACGCGGACAGCGCAAGTTAAATGGCAAATTAGATGATAGCGAGATTGAGCGATTTTGCGCTTTAAAAAATGCGGAGGCAGAATTGCTAGATTTGGCTACGCAACGATATGGATTGAGTTATCGTGGGCGACAAAAGATTCTAAAAGTCGCGCGAACGATTGCCGATTTGGAAACGAAAGATTGTGAAAACGGCAAAGAGATTAAAAAAGAGCATTTATTGGAAGCATTAAGCTATCGAATCATAAATTAAGAGGACGCGCAATGGAAACAAGAGAATTTATCGTAAAATCGCCCATTTTAGGCTTTGAAGAAGTTACCAAAATGAAGCTTACAAAAATCGATGATATTTTTTTGAAATTAAGCAACGCCGATGCGCCAACGCCCTGCTTTACGCTCGTAAATCCATTTGCGCTTTGGGATAAATATAGCTTTGAGATTCCTAGTGCTATTCAAGTTTTGCTTGACTTACAAGAGGGCAAAACGCAAGATATTCTCATCGCAAATATTATGGTGGTTTATAAGGAAATCACCGATTCGACAATCAATTTTATCGCGCCTATCGTATTTAACTTTGATAATAAAACAATGGCGCAAGTGGTGTTGGACGCGCCAAAATATCCGCATTATAGCATTGCTGAGCCAATAGCGACATTTTTAAAAAGAGATAATTCGGGCGAATCTAGTGGCGATTCAAGCGCGAATCGCACAAAATAAAAGGCAAATCAATGCAAAAAATCTCAATCATCGGCTATGGCAAAATGGCAAAGGCAATCGCGTGTGGGCTAAATGGTAGATTCGCATTTGAAATCATCGGGCGCAATGCCCAAAAATTGGAGCGATTTATCCGCGAAAACGCCTTGCAAAATGCCAAAATTACGCCTTGCGCCGAATCAAGTGCGATTGACATTGCAAATAAGCGCGTGATTTTGGCAATCAAACCTTATGCGCTAGATTCGTTCCGCTATACAGGCAAGGCACACGCGATTTATAGCATAATGGCTGGGATTAGCATAGAGCGACTGCAAAAATGCGCGGAGGCTGGGATTTTTGTGCGCGTAATGCCAAATGTCGCTTCGCTTGTGGCAATGGGCGTAAGCGTGATTTATGCCAAATCGTGCGAATCTAGTGGCGAATCCGCCGAATCCAAAAGCAAAAATTTAGAGCAGATTCAAAGCGAATGCGAATCCATTTTTGCCCCGCTTGGCAAGTGCATTTTTGTGGATAAAGAGAGATATATCAATCCATCGGGCGCGATTTCTGGCAGTGGGACGGCGTATTTGGGATTAGTCGCGGAGGCAATGATTGATGCCGGAGTGCGCGAAGGGTTGAGTTTGGAGGTTAGCAAAGAATTAACGCGTGGGCTTTTTAGCGGATTTAGCGCACTTTTTATGAAGCAAGAGGCGCAGAGGATTCGCACTGATACCACAAGCCCCGCTGGGACCACAGCTGAGGCGTTAGCGATTTTGGAAAATAGGGGCGTTCGTAGCGCATTTATGGACGCAATTCACGCTGCAAACAAAAAAGCAAATAGCATTTGACAAAAAAATTTCACGCAATCCCCGCAATAATAGGCACTACGGCAAGTGGCAAAAGCGCGTTAGCCATTCGCCTAGCGCGAAAATTTGACTTAAAAATCTTTTCGCTAGATTCACTTAGCATTTATAAAGGCATAGACATTGCCTCCGCAAAGCCCAGCGTAGCGGAATTGCGCGAGATTTGCCACTATGGCATAAATGTGCTAAATCCAAGCGAAAAATGCAACGCGGGGATTTTTTTAAAGCTATTGTGCGAAGTTTTGGAGCGCGAAAATCCCCAAAAATTGCTAATCGTAGGCGGTAGTAGCTTTTATCTAAAAAGCATAATCGATGGCTTGTCAATCGCACCAAAGGTAAGCGAAATCGCAGAGCGATTCATCGCAAAAATGTCGCAAAATAGGGCGAAATCTTACGCACTTTTGCGCGAAATCGACAGAGATTTTGCTGATAAAATTAGCCCAAATGATAGATTTAGAATCGCAAAAGGTTTGCAGATTTATTTTGCTACGCGCCAAGCTCCAAGCGCGTTTTTTGCGCAAAATCCGCGCCAAAAACTACCTTGTGAGATAAAAATCTTTGAGCTAATAAAGGCGCGTGAAATTTTGAGAGATGACATACAAACGCGCACAGAGCGAATGTTTCGCGCGGGATTAGTAAGCGAAGTGCGAAGTTTGCGCGACAATTTCTCACATTCACAGGCACTAAAAGCAATCGGTATCAAAGAAATTTTGCCATTTTTAGATGGCAAAATCACGCAAGATGAAGCAAAATGCGCGATTATCAAAAATACTTTGGCTTTGGCAAAGCGACAGCGGACATTTAATCGCACACAATTTGGCAAAATCCCGCATTTAGACGAATCCACACTCGAATCAACGCTGATAAAGCAATATGAATCGTTAGGATAAATCAAATCATTGTGAAGGCGAATCGCAGAATCTCGCACGAAAATCGCAGAATCTCGCAATGACTGCGTGGGGCGTTTTTAGATTCTGCGTTTTTTGCGATTCGCGTGAATCTAATATTTTTTCGCAGAATCTCACAGCATTTTTCTTTAAGTTTATTTTTTATAAAATTTCGCATTTTTTTAAAAGGGCAAGATTTGAGCGCATTTAGCAAGACATTTGGCAAGATATTTAGCGAACTTCACAAAGCACTCATTGCAAGGCATTTTAGGCAAATCCCCCCCCCCCGTTTTTAACTACACACTTAATTAGATTCTGCGAATCTTCGCGCAATTTCATCTTTTCACTACCACGATTTTTATTCTTGCGATTTTCTCCGCAAATTACGCAATTTCTTTGCATTTTTCTAAAAGGCGTGAAAATAAATATTTAGATTTTTGCGCAAAGATTCTGCGTAGATTCTGCGCTTTTATTCGCAGAATCTATGATTTTTAGCAAGCAAAAATTTAACAAAAAAGGATAAAAAATGAATACAAAAGCACAAAAGCACCCATTTGCGCCTGTGTTTGAGAGCGATTCAAAGGTGCTGATTTTGGGCTCATTTCCGCCCAAAAGCTCGATAGAAGCGGGATTTTATTATGGTGATTTAAAAAATCGATTTTGGGATATTTTGGGTGCGTTGTTTGGCGATAGCGATTTAAAGAGCAAGTCAAAAGATGACAAAATCGCGTTTTTGAAGTCGAATCGTATCGCGCTTTGGGATATTTGGGGATATTGCTACAAAAATCCGCAAGATAGCGCGAGTGATGATAGCATTATCGCTAGTGAGAGCAGATTCGTGGATTTAAGCGAGATTTTACGCACCGCAAAAATCCAAAAGATTTTTACGACAATCGGTGGTAGCGAAACCTACGCAAAAGACAAAGAACACCCATTTAACAAATGGGGCGTTAGAGAGTGGATTGGTGGCTATTTTGAAAATATCGATGAGATACTTTGTCCGCTGTGCTCTACTTCGGGGGAGACTAGGCGTTCAGCCGATGATTTGATAAAGAAATACGGCTACAAGCAAATCAAAGAAATTTTAGAAAAATAAGGGGGAGAAAAATGAGCGAAAATGTAAAAAACGAAAATGTCAAAGTAGTCGTGGCGAATCTAAAATCCCCCGTGATAGGCTTTGTCCTAACAATCTTTTTGGGCGGATTTGGGATTGATAGGTTTTACAAAGGCGGGATTATTAGCATTTTGCTTGGGATTATCAAGCTTTTTGGGATAATCGGGGCGTTAGTGGTGTTTTTTGCCGTTGGTGTGGAGGCGGGGATTGTGTATGCTATTTTATATGGCATTGTTTATTTTTTGGATTGGTTTTTAGTGCCACTTGGCATTGTGCTTGACAATAGGGCAAAGCTCAAAACCGCACAAGACGGACAAAAGCGATTTTTAGGTAAATCGGATTTGATTGGATTTGCGATTGTTTTGCTATTGCCCTTATCGGCAATCATCGTGCCTAGATTTGTAGCAACAAGAGGCGATGCGCAGGTGGCGGTAGCTAGAAGCGATATGGCAAGTGCGCAAAAGGCGATTGTGGCAAAAATATTCGCAGATAACATCAATCCAAAAGTTGCAAAGCCAACCGACCCAAATATGGCGTGGGGCAAAGGCAAAAGATTAAAAGGCGGCTGGGGCGAGTGGATTATAAGCGTCGCGGGACTTGATAGCAATAGATGGTATTACGAAAATAACGGCGTTTATCCCATTTATAAAGACGGCGCAAAGGACAAGCTATGTTTTAATGAAAGCAAACTGCCATTGCTTTGGATAAACACGCGCACGGGGAGTTTGCACTTTAATCCTAGTAAATTGGGCGATGGCGAATTTTGCCAAAAACTGCGCGAGAGTTATGTGAGCGATAAAGGCAACGGCGATAGGATTATCCCGCTAGAATCGACTGGCACAATCAAATTTTGATGATTCGCAACGCGATTCGCCTTTGATTTGTGTAGATTTATGTTACAATTTCGCCTTTGAAATTTTGCATTTTTGAAGGACAAATGATTTTGGCGCAAAAAAATAAACATTATGATTTATTGCTAATCAGCGTGGATTCGCCCATAATGCTTGGCATTTATGAGGACAAAATGCTAACGCGCTCTTTTGCAAAAGAGGGCAAATTTAGCGACACTCTGCCAAAACTTTTTGGCGAGATTTTGCGCGATATAGGCGAAGATTTTGATATTTATTATGCAAATGGACCGGGCAATTTTAGTGCGCTCAAACTCACGCATATTTTTTTGCAAAGCCTAATCATCGCGCGAAATAGTGTGAATCAAAATCGCAAAATACGCCTTTTTTGCGCAGATTCGTTTCATTTTAGCGATAGTGAGTTTATAAACGCTTATGGCAAAATCCACTTTTTTAAGGAAAATGGCGAGATTCGCACCGCCACGCTTGAATCCAAACGCCAAAATGCCTTTACGCTCCCCAAAAGGCTAGATTCAAGCATTTTTAGCGACAAATGCGAACCGCTCTACATTCTACCTGCTGTATAAATTTGTGATTTTTGGCGCAAAACCTGCTATAATCGCGCTATTTTTTTGAGGCAGAATCTAAACAAAATCGCAGAATCTAACGCAGATTCTGCGCTATAATTTCGCTATTTTTTTGATAAGGAAAATCAATGGAATTTGAAACGATTATCGGGCTAGAAGTCCATGTCCAGCTAAATACCAAAACCAAAATCTTTTGTAGTTGTGCGACAAGCTTTGGGGATACGCCAAATAAAAATGTCTGCCCCACTTGCCTTGCACTGCCCGGGGCACTGCCCGTGCTAAACCGCGAGGCGGTGAAAAAGGCGATTCAATTTGGCACGGCGATAAATGCGGTTATTAACCAAAACTCGATTTTTGCGCGAAAAAATTATTTTTACCCCGACTTGCCAAAGGCGTATCAAATCAGCCAATATGAGATTCCAATCGTGGGGCGGGGAGAAATTGAGATTGAGCTAGATTCTGAATCTGATGGCGCAATGCGTAAAATTATCGGTGTAACTCGCGCACATTTAGAAGAAGACGCGGGCAAAAATATCCACGAAAGCACCTACTCAAAAGTCGATTTAAACCGCGCCTGCACGCCATTGCTAGAAATCGTAAGCGAGCCTGATATGCGCAGTAGCGATGAAGCGGTGGCATATTTAAAGAAACTCCATTCAATCGTGCGATTTTTAGGCATTAGCGATGCGAATATGCAGGAGGGGAGCTTCCGCTGTGATGCCAATGTCTCAATCCGTCCGCGTGGAGATTCTAACCTCTATACGCGTGTGGAGATTAAGAATCTAAACTCATTTAGATTTATCCAAAAAGCGATTGAATACGAGGTGCAAAGGCAAAGAGAGGCGTGGGAAGATGGCAAGTATGAAAGCGAAGTGGTGCAAGAAACGCGCCTATTTGACACGCAAAAGGGGCAGACGCGCTCTATGCGTGGCAAGGAGGAAGCGGCGGATTATCGCTATTTCCCAGACCCTGATTTGCTCCCCGTGTTTATCGATGAAAATCTAATGCGCGAAGGACAGCAAATCGCTGAAATGCCCGATGAGAAGCGCACGCGATATATCAATGACTTTGGATTGAAGCCAAAAGATGCGCAAATGCTGACAAATGAGCTAGAACTTGCGCAATACTTTGAATCTATGATAAAAAATGGTGCAAGTGGCAAGGGTGCGTTTGTGTGGCTTGGCAATGAGCTTTTGGGGCGATTAAAGGGGGAGAATACTCTGCAAACTTGCGGGGTGGATTCTGCTACTTTGGCAAATCTGGTAAAAAGCGTAGAATCTAACGCCATAAGTGGCAAAAGTGGCAAGCAGATTTTGGATTTGCTCGTAGAAAAACGGGGCGTAGATGAGAGTGGCAAAAAGCTAGAAGTAGATAGCCTTATACAATCGCTAGGGCTAGCGCAAGTAAATGACGATGGCGCGATTTTGGGCGCGATTGAATCCGTGCTAAGCGCAAATGCCGATAAGGTCGCGGAGTATAAAAGTGGCAAGGATAAACTTTTTGGCTTTTTTGTAGGGCAGGTGATGAAAAACGCCAAAGGCGCAAATCCCGCAAGGGTAAATGAGCTATTAAAAGAAAAATTGGGGGCAAAATGAACGCAAAAATGACAATAATCACGGCATATTACCAATTAGACTTGGCAAAAACTAGCGCGCAATCTTACAAAGCAAAGCGCACAACGGCGGATTATTTGGCATTTTTTGGCTTTTGGGCGGGGGTCAAAAATGACATTGTGATTTACACGGATTTGGATATTGAAGATGAGATTTATGCGATGAGAAGTGCGCGAAATGGGGGTAAAACGCAAATTATCAAAAAGTCGCTTTTGGATTTTGCGATTGATGATTATGAGGCGATTAAGGGCACATTTGCGAGATTTAATCAAACGCAGGGGCGATTTGACCCCACGCACCCGCCACATACGAGCGCGGATTATGATTATTTGATGTATTGCAAGTCGTTTTTTGTGTGCGATTTTGTGCGAAATCACGCAGAATCTAGGGACGGCGTATTTCTTTGGTTGGACTTTGGATATAACTTTAATGGATTTTATTTTACAGATTCTACGCAGTTTGACTTTGAACTCGCGCCAGATTCTGCGATTTGTGCGACTTTGGCGGAGGATAAAATCCATCTTTTCTCGCTTGGTGCGATTGATTCACATACAATGCCACATATTTTAACGCACGGCACGGAGCATTTTCTAATCGGCAATGTTATGGGGGGGGGGGGAATGCGTGGTTGAAGTTTAACTCCCGCCTAAAAGAAGCACTCCGCGCGTTTGTGAGCTTTCAAATAATGGATGATGACCAAAAGCTGTATTTGTGGGTGGCGAGAAACTATCCAAAAGAATGCGCGATTTATGCGGTGGATGGATGGTTTGGCGCGCTATTTTATTTTATCCCGCCATATTTGCGAAAGGCGATTAAGACAAAAACGCCTTCGATTTTTCAATGCGAAGTGCTAAATGTGGCGGATTTGGCGGGTGAAGTTTATGCGCCAAAGTTTTTAGAATCGCCCAAAATCGCAGAATCTCCGCAAAATATCTCATATTCGCAGAATCTGCGAGAGAATTTTAGGGCGATTAAAGCGAATGCAAAAGAACTGCGAAGGGCATTCAAGCGATTTATAAAGGCGATTTTTGGGCGATAGATTCTGCGAAATTTGGTATTTTTTACGGCAGATTTTGCGAAATTAGTCATTGCGAGATTCTGCGAAAATCACACGAAATTCGCAAGAATCTAATGCTATAATTCGCATATTTTTTTAAGGGGGCGTAAAATGAGCGTAGTTATAGATTTGCCAAATGATGCGGAGGAAACGCTCGCACTCATCGCAAAAGAGCGCAATCTCTCGCGCGAAAATCTCATCAAAGAGATGATTTTGGATTATTTAGATGATTTGGAGGACGCTAGGCGCGGCGAGATAGCGTATAAAGAGTATTTGGAGAGCGGCGAGAATAGCGTGTCGTGGCAAGATTTTAAAAAAGAGATTAACTTATGAAACTTGAACTGCACGAAAAAGCGCAAAAGCAGTTTAAAAAGCTCGATAGCGTCTTGATAATTTTATGCCTTGAAATCACGCATAGAAGCAAGGCGTATTGAGATTTTGCGCTTTTGCGTGAAGCGTAGAAACTTATTTAACTTGTCATTCTCGCGCGAGTGAGCGAAAAATCTCTTTTGTTTTTTTTTGGATTGCCACGATTTGCATCCGCAAATCTCGCAATGACAAAATAAAGGCAGATTTTGCAAATTCGCAGAATCTACCACGAACTTCGTCATTACGAGAGAATGAGCGAATGCGAATTCTCGTGGCAATCCAATTCGCCGAATCTCGCATAGCAATTTTTATTTAAGTTTATTTTTTATAAAATTTCGCATTTTTTTAAAAAAGGGCAGAGTTTGAGCGCATTTAGCAAGGCATTTAGCAAAATATTTGATAAACTTCACAAAGCATTTGGCGAAATATTTATCAAATATCTAGCAAAAGATTCAATCAAAGATTCAGCGCATTTTAGGCATTTTAGGCAAATCCCCCCCCCCCGTTTTTAACTACACACTTAATTAGATTCTACGAATCTTCGCGCAATTTCATCTTTTTACTTCTACGATTTTCACCACCACGATTTTTATTATTGCGATTTTCTCCGCAAATTACCCAATTTCTTTGCATTTTTCTAAAAGGCGTGAAAATAAATATTTAGATTTTCACGCAAGATTCTGCGCCTTTTAAGGTGGCGGTTAGGCAAGATTCGCCCCAAAATCAAAAGGGGCAAAAAATTTAATTTTAAGGAGCAAAAAATGACAATCGATAGATTCAGCAATGAAGTGTGCGAGAAATTAGGGCACTATGTCTATGGGCTTATTGACCCGCGCAATGGGCGATATTTTTACATAGGCAAGGGGCAAGGCAATCGAATCTTTCAGCATATAAAAGAAGCGCAAAATATGGGCGAAAATGCCGAAAAAGATAAGCACAAAATCATCAATCAAATCAAACAAGAAAATTTAGAGGTAATGCACCTTATTTTGCGACACGGATTAAGCGCGAAAGAAGCCGAAGTTGTAGAAGCGACTTTGATTGATTTTTATGGTTTAGAGTTTTTGACAAACGAGCAAAGTGGCGCAGATAGCGATGATTATGGTATTGCTAGGGCTGAAACCTTGCAAAAAGTGTATTCTTGCGAGGAATTTAGCGATTGCGACAAACCGCCTTTTATTATGATTAAAATCAAGCAAAGATTTTTAGATGAGCGCGGAAGCTATTATGAAACCTGTCGCTATGCGTGGAAAATCTCGCCAGAAAAAGCCAAAGATAGATTCGTGCTATGCGTGATGGATGGCATAGTCAAAGAAGTCTTTGAAGTGGAAAAGTGGCAAGAATCAAACCTAAAAGGACGCTATGAATTTAACGGCGAAGTCGCAAGGCAAGAGATTCGCGAACTTTTTATAAACAAGCGAATCCCCGAGCATTACCGCACAAAAGGTATGGCAAATCCTGTGTTGTATTCTAAAAATGGAGGTGAAAAATGAGAAGGTTAGGATTTA
The DNA here is from genome assembly GCF_053654655.1 of Helicobacter sp. 23-1045. NCBI lineage: Bacteria > Pseudomonadati > Campylobacterota > Epsilonproteobacteria > Campylobacterales > Helicobacteraceae > Helicobacter > Helicobacter sp. 23-1045. Next base: position 37,171 of record NZ_JBSIUR010000005.1, on the reverse strand, counting down.
GCATTATAGTGGCTATAATATTTGGATTAGTATTTAATGGCTGTGCTTTATTTATGGATGAATATGCGCAACAAAAAGAAAATTCTTGCATTGGTTTTGAGAGAGTAGATAAGGCATTTATAAGGACTAATGGTTACTTATGGGATAACTTCAACAAAAGGTCTTTTTCGTCTTTAGATGACAAAGATTTAACAGCAACTTATAAGGCGGCAACACAAAAAGATTATTACTTTGGGAGCGTATATATAATTGACTATAAAAAAGGTCAATTAAGAAGTGGCGATCTTTGGAAAATTTATTGCCCTAAAATAAAATTGTTAGAAAAAGTTTCTAGTGAAACCAAATCTTTCGCGGTAAATGGCGGAGGAAAAGATGACTTTAATGTAAAAATTACAAAAGAAGTGCATAATGCACAACAAGTAAAAAATGGCGAAATAATCAAGCAAGATATACAAATACCCATATATAAAATAGAAAAAATATTTGCTGTTAAACATAACGGTTTCATATACAAAGCCGATTCACCACAAGTAAAAAAGCTAGAAAATGATTATAAAAAATTAGAACAAACATTTAGAGATGATTTACCTTGCTTTAAACTTAATCGCAAGAGATATTGCGATGGTGATATTGTAGGCGGAAACATGATGTTAAGGGTTTTTGAAAAAGGGTATGGGCAAGTAGGATGGAGACTATATCATATGATAGGAACAAGTCCTGTAACAGAAGCGGGCTATGTAGGCAGGGAACGCTTTGAAATGAAACCGCCAGAAGTTATTGGCAACAAGGATTTAATGGAACATAAAGTATCATTGCCTGACACTTTAAAACTGAAAGATGTAAAAACTTTTGAAGAGCTGATAAGTAAAGGTGAGTGGTAGGGTTTTATTAAACTATCATTGCGTAAATCTACGATTTAGATTCGCGTGGTTTGGATACTTCGCTACGCTAACGCTTCGCTCAGTATGACGGCGTTTTTATTTTTGTGGATTGCTTCGGCGATTCGTTGAATCGCCTCGCAATGACGGGATTTTTTACCCACCCCCCCCCCTTAATCCCCCTCCGCACGGGAGGGGGGGGGGATTTTTTGTTAGATTCTGCGTTTTGCCAAATTTCGCAGAATCTCTAACGCAAAAAATGCCAAAATCGCAGAATCTACCACACAAAATCACCCAAATTTCGCAGAATCTACACGCAGAATCTATAATTTTTCATCCACTTAACGCAAACTTAAAATATTTTACAATAAAATTTCGCTCTTTTTTATCAAAAATTGCAAGGCGAATTATGAATAATTTCAGCAAAATCGGGTTTATTTTGGCGACTTTGGGGAGCTCCATTGGGCTTGGACATATTTGGCGGTTTCCGTATATGGCGGGAGAATACGGCGGCGGCGCGTTTGTGGTGCTGTATGTCGCGCTAACCATTGCCATCGGCGTGCCAATCCTTGTGGCAAAGATGATTATCGGCAACAAAACGCAGAAAAACGCCGTAGCCGCGTTTAGGGAGCTTGATAAAACCACGCGCGGACATTGGAATAAGGCGGGACTGATGATTGTAGGCGGTCCTATCATTTTGACATTTTATGCTGTGGTGCTTGGGTGGGTGTTTTACTATCTTTTTGTGGGTAGTTTTTCTCTGCCACAGGACGCAAAGGCGAGTGGAGAAATGTTTAGCAATTTTGTCGGGCATAATTTTATGGCGTCTTTGATTTCGTTTGCATTTTGCATATTTTTCACGGGATTTATCGTCTCAAAGGGCGTAAAAGATGGTTTGGAGAAGTATAATTTGGTGCTTATGCCCTTGCTTTTTATCATCTTTATCGGGCTGTTTTTTTACGCGATGAGTATGGATAAATTTGTAGATTCTGCGAAGTTTTTATTTGAGTTTGAGTTTAGTAAGATTACGCCAAGCGTGGTGATTATCGCGCTCTCGCAAGTCTTTTTCTCGCTGTCTTTGGGCGTAGGGACGATTATCACTTATAGCTCATCCGCCAAAAAGGGCGAAAACTTGCTAACAAGTGCCATTTGGATTGCGCTATCTGGCATTGTGGTGTCAATCATCGCGGGGCTAGTGATTTTTACATTTTTATTTGAGAATAATCAGCCCGCAAGCTCGGGTCCGGGTATGCTTTTCATCAGTCTGCCGATTGTCTTTGGCGATATGAGCTATGGGTGGATAATCTCTGCGCTGTTCTTTTTGGCGGTGCTTTTTGCGGGTATCACTTCGACAATCAGCATTTTAGAGCCGCCTGTGGCATATCTCTCAAACACCTACAAAATCTCGCGCACAAAGGCGTCTTATGCTTTGTGTGTGATGATATTTTTGGTAGGGGTTTTGGTGATTTTATCGATGAGTGAAGGGACGAAGGCGTATCTTACATTCTTTGGCAAGAACTTTTTTGATTGGATGGACTTTATCACAGCGGCAATTATAATGCCACTAGGCGCGCTCTCTGCGCTGATTTTCATTACGTATTTTGTTCGAAAAGAGATTGTGTATAAATTTGCGCGTGGGTTTATGAGCCGAAAGCTATTTAATGTGTGGTATGTGATTGTGAAATATGTCGCGCCGATAGTAATCGTAGCGGTGTTGATATGGAAATTTATCGATAGCTTTTAGGGGCAATTTGTTCTGGGGTATGCAATTCACACGAAGTTTGCCCCATTGCGTCGTCAATGAACCACTAGTTCTATTTCCTAGCAACGGGGCAAACTTCGTGCAAAGCCACACCGCCATTACTTCGATTGAGATTCTGCGAATGCAGAATCTAATACAAAAAACGCAGAATCTGCGCTAGATTCTGCGTTTTTTATTTGTTTCGCAGAATCTCGCATAAAATTCGCAGAATCTAATAATGATTTTGCTAAAATTCGCAGAATCTAAAATCAAAAAGGACACATTATGAGCAATTTTTCAGGCAATTTCACGCATTTGCACTTGCATACCGAATATTCTTTGCTTGATGGCGCAAATCAAATCAAAAAACTCGCAAAACAACTCAAATCTTTTGGTATGGATTCGGTTGCGATTACCGACCACGGCGTCCTTCACGGCGCGATTGACTTTTATACCACAATGCTAAAAGAGGGCATAAAGCCCATAATCGGCATTGAAACCTATATCCACAACGGCGAATCGCTTGACACCAAAGACCCGCAATCCCCCGCATTTCACTTGTGCCTTTTTGCCAAAAACGAAGTGGGCTACAAAAATCTAATGTATTTAAGCTCGATGGCGTGTTTAAAGGGCTTTTATCGCAAACCGCGAATCAACAAAGCGATTTTAAGGCAGCGTTGTGAGGGGCTTATTTGCTCATCGGCGTGTTTGCAAGGCGAAGTGAATTACCACCTAAACACAATCGGGCGCAAAAATACAGGCGCAAAAGGCTATGACTACGCAAAGCAAGTCGCGTTAGAATACAAAGACATTTTTGGCGATGATTTTTACATAGAGATTATGCGGCACGGCATTGCAGAGCAGAAATTTATCGATGAGCAAGTGATAAAATTATCGCGTGAATGCGACATTAAACTCATCGCTACAAATGATGCGCACTACACGCAAAAAGAACACGCATTTAGCCAAGAAATCCTAATGTGTATCTCCACAGGCAAAAAGCTCCAAGATTCAAACCGCTTGAAGCACTCTGTGAATGAATTTTATGTGAAATCCCAAGCAGAGATGCGAAAAATCTTTGCAGACATACCCGAAGTCCTAGAAAATACGCAAGAAATCGCAGATAAATGCAATCTCATCATTGACTTAAAAAGCATTGAGCTTAAAAATGACAAAGGCGAAGTGATTATCCCATACTCCGCGCCCACGCCACCTAGCTTTAAATTTACAAGCGAATACGCCAAAAATGATGGGTTAGATTTTAGCGATGATGAGCCATATTTTCGCTACAAATGCCTAAAAGGGCTTGAATCGCGCCTAAAAACTATCGATGAATCTATGCACGAAACCTACAAAAAACGGCTAGAATATGAAATGCAAGTCATTGCAACAATGAAATTTTGCGGATATATGCTTATTGTGTGGGATTTTGTGAGAGAAGCAAAGGCGCGAAAGATTCCTGTCGGTCCCGGGCGTGGTAGTGCGGCAGGGAGTTTGGTGGCGTTTTGTTTAGAGATAACCGACATTGACCCATTGAAGCACGATTTGCTTTTTGAGCGATTTTTGAACCCTGAGCGCGTGAGTATGCCTGATATTGATATGGACTTTTGCCAAAGTAGGCGGGGCGAAATCATCGAATATGTCGAGCAAAAATATGGCAAATACAATGTCGCGCACGTGGTTACCTTTAACTCAATGTCGGCAAAGTCTGTGATTCGCGATGTGGCGCGGGTTTTTGATGTGGAGTATAAAAAGGCGGACGAATTTGCAAAGCTAATCCCAAATGAGCTGAAGATTCACCTAAATGACGCCTTTGAAAAAGAGCCAAAAATCGCAAATGCGATAAATGGCGATGAAGTTTTGCGAAAAGTGTGGGATATGAGTCTAAATTTGGAGTCCCAAAAGCGCAACACAAGCACACACGCCGCAGCGATTGTCATTGATAGCGAAAATGAGCTTTGGGACAAAATCCCGCTTTGCCTAATCAACAACGAAGTCGTTACGCAGTATTCGATGGATTATTTAGAGAAGGTGAATCTCATAAAATTTGACTTTTTGGGGCTAAAAACGCTGACGGTGATTCAAAACGCGCTTGAAATTATCCCACAAAAAATTGACTTTAACAATGTAAATTTAAACGACAAAAAAGTCTATGATGAGATTCAAGCGGGAAATACGCTAGGAATGTTTCAAATTGAATCAAATGGTATGCGCTCAGCCGCTAGGATTCTGCGTCCTAGCACTTTTGAGGATATTTTGGCGATGATTGCGCTCTATCGTCCTGGACCGATGGGGACGATTGATGAGTTTAGCGCACGAAAGCACGGGACGCAAAAGATTGAATACATTTTCGATGAGCTAAAACCCATTTTAGAAAAAACCTATGGCGCGATAATTTATCAAGAGCAAATTATGCAAATAGTCCAAGTCATCGGCGGATTTTCACTTGGTGAGGCGGATTTGATACGCCGTGCGATGGGGAAAAAGGACGCCAAAATTATGCAGGATAATAAAGAGAAATTTCTAAATGGCGCAGAATCTAAGGGCTTTGCACGGCAAAAATGCGAATCTCTTTGGGAGCTAATCGTAAAATTCGCCGAATATGGATTTAACAAATCTCACTCCGCAGCCTATGCCTTTGTCACCTTTCAAACGGCGTATTTAAAGACTTACTACCGCTATGAATTTATGGCAGCACTTTTGACAAGCGAGAAAAACAAGCCCGATAATATCAACAAATATATCGAAGAGTGCCGAAATATGGGGATTGAAGTGCTCCCACCGCACATAAATTATTCAAATAAAGATTTTAGCGTGGTTGAAATCGATGGGACAAAAAAAATCATTTATGGATTTAGCGCGATTAAGGGCATTGGCGAAAAGCCTATCGAAAATATTTTGGAGGCACGGGCGAAAAATGGCGGTAAATTCAATAATTTAGAAGAATTTTTAAGCAAAATGGATAGCAAAGTCATAAATAAACGAGTGCTTGAATCTCTCGCAAAATCCGGCTCTTTGGGTAATTTGGGCTACAATACGCGCACGATTATCGAAAATTTGGATTTACTCGCTGATAAAGTGCGCGAAAATTCAAGCTATGATACTTCAAACGCGCTATTTGTGGAGGAAACGCCAAGTATTTCGCTTGATATTAAGGCGGTGGATGAGTTTAGCAAAGCGGAGCTTTTGGACTTTGAATACGATATGATAGGCATTTTTATGAGTGGCAACCCGATGGAGGATTACAAGGACAAAATCAAAAAAATTAAAGGCGTGGTGCTTGGGTATCAAATACAGGATTTGCAAGACCGCTCACGGGCGTTTATCGTGGGCGTGATTAAGGATATAAAGTTTCGCATAAGCAAAAAGGGGACGCGATTTGCCGAAGTGCTGATAGTTGATAGCGTGGGAAATGTGCAAATTAGCGTGTTTGAAAAGGACTTGCCCGTGATTGAAAACGCCGCGCAGGGAGTGCCGCTGTGCTTTTTGTGCCAAGCAGGGGAGGATAGCAGGGATAAAAGCATTTCACTGCGACTAAGCGGTGTTTTGAGCTTTGAAGAGGCGCAAAAGCGAAAGATTATCCCTGAGTTTAAAAAAGACGCAGAATCTAGCGCAGAATCAAACGCGCAAAACGCAGAATCTAGCGTAGATTCTGCGAATTTGGCAGATTCTGCGATAAATGCAAATGCCTTAAATGATAGTTGCCTAAACTTTACTTTTGCCTTGCCCTGCGATATTTCGTATGCGAAGCTAAAAGAGATTCAAAATCTTGCGCTAAATAATGTCGGCGATGAAGTGCTGATTTTTATGGTAAAGGACGGCGCACACACGCACAAAATCACCACTGCGCTAAAAATAAATGATAATTTTAAAAGCAAAGTGAAAGAAATCGCGTGAGAATAAATCAATTTTTATCGCACAACACGAAGTTTTCACGCAGAGAAGCGGATATTTTGGTGCAAAGTGGCAGGGTAAAAATAGGGCGCAAAGTCGCGGTTTTGAGCGACAAAGTAGGCGAAAATGACAAAGTTTTCATCGATTCGCGCCAAATTAAGCCACAAAATCAATACACCATAATCGCCTACAACAAGCCAAAGGGCGAACTTGTAAGTCGCAAAGATGATAGAGGGCGCAAAGTGATTTTTGATTCGCTTGAAACTCGCTTCAAGCATTTTACGCCTGTGGGGAGGTTGGACTTTGCGAGTAGTGGGCTTTTGATTTTAAGTGATAGCGTGAAAATCGCCACCGCGCTTACAAAAAGCGATTTGGTGCGAATCTACAATGTCAAAGTGAGTGGCAAAATCACAGATAGTGTGTTAGCAAAGATTTTGGATTCGGCGCAAAATGGTTTGAGTTTGGCGGACGCAAGGGCTGGAGGGCATAAAAATAGCAAAATTGTGGGAATGGATTTTGCGCCATTTGCGTTTTTTGAGATTGTGCGGACAAGTGGCGGATATACGAAAATCAAAGTCGGCATAAATGAGGGGCAAAATAGGGAATTGCGCCGATTTTTCGCGCACTTTGGGTTGGAAGTGGTGGATTTAGAGCGCGTGAGTTTTGGCTTTATCCACTTAAATGCCTTGCCTTGTGGTAAAAGTCGCTTTTTAAATAAAAAAGAATATAAAAAAGTGCGCGAGTTTTTAAAGGAAAATAGCACAGATTCGTCATTGCGAGGCAGTTTGAGTGAAGCGAAAACAACGAAGCAATCCACGCCCACTTCGTCATTGCGAGATTCGCAACGCGAATCAAAGCAATCCAAACAAAACACACGGAGGCAAAAATGCAAAAAATGTTAGTAGAAACACGCGGAAATGATGGGATTAGAGACAAAAAGAGCGACTTTTTTAGCGCGACTCTTAACCCAGAGGCGAGTTTTGGCGGATTATGGACTTTACCAAATGAGCCAAAATTGCTCCCAAAAATCGACTTAAGCGCCATTAAAAGTCTAAATTATAACGAGCTAATTTCTTATATTTTTGAGCGAATCGGCATTGATTGTCGCAAAATTAGCCTTGAATCTTACAAGAATTTTGACAATCCAAACTTGCCTTTAAGCTACACTAAAATCGAGAAAAATATATTTTTACAAAACCTTTTCACAGGACCAACGCGCGCATTTAAAGATATGGCAATGCAACCTTTTGGTGCGCTTCTTTGCGATTTATCAAAAGCACAAAATAAAAGATATTTGATTTTAACAGCAACAAGTGGCGACACGGGACCAGCGACTTTGGAGGCAATCAAAAATAAACCAAATATCTTTGGAATCTGTATGTTCCCAAAAGATGGCACAAGCGCGGTGCAACGGCTTCAAATGACTACAAATGACGCCAAAAATATCGCCGTTTTGGAGGTTGATGGTAACTTTGATGACACGCAAAACGCGCTAAAATCCTTGCTAAACGACAGCGATTTTCGCACATTTTTGAGTGCAAAAAACTTGCATTTAAGCGCGAGTAATTCTGTGAATTTCGGGCGCATCGCTTTTCAAATCATCTATCACATTCACAGCTATATTTTCTTGTGTGATTTGGGGGAGATTGCGGATGGTGAGAGCTTTGATATTGTCGTGCCTAGCGGGAATTTTGGCAATGCTTTGGGTGTGTTTTATGCCAAACTTATGGGCGTCCCTATTGCTAAAATCATCATCGCCACAAACGCCAACGATGTGCTTAAATCGCTCATCACACGCGGGATTTATGACATTTCAAATCGCACACTGATTAAGACAAACTCCCCTGCGATGGACATTTTGAAAAGCTCAAATGTCGAGCGAGTGCTTTTTGCGCTATTTGGGGCGAATCGGACAAAAGATTTGATGAGCGATTTAGAAACCAAAAAATGCTACAAATTAAGCGATAATGAACTCTCAAAAATACAAGAAATTTTTGACGCATTTAGCTTTGATGATGAAGTGGTGCTAGAAATCATCGCACATTATGCAAAGCAAAATATTATCATCGACCCACATACGGCAAATGCGATTTTAGGCGCAAAAAAGGTAGATTCAAGCCGAAAAATTATCGTTTGCTCTACGGCAGAATGGTGCAAATTCGTGCCGACAATCAAAAACGCGCTAGATTCGGCAAATCTAATGAATCTAAATGCCGAATCATCCCCCATTTGTCATTCTGAGCGAAGCGAAGAATCTAAAAAATCCGAAAAAGACGCAATGCTAAAAATTAGCCAAAAATTCAACCTAAAAATTCACAAAAATATAAGAAATTTATTTGACAAAGATGAAGTAAATTGCATTTCGGTTAGCAAAAGTGAAATCAAAAATGCTATCATTTCATCGTGTAATAAATTTTTGGAGATTTGATAAATGCTGAAAAATATTGATACTTGCGTGATTTTATGCGGTGGAGCAAGCAAACGCATAAAAACTAAAAACGCAGAATCTAAAATCTTTTTGCCATTTGGCGGGGCGAATTTAGTCGCATTTCAATTTAAAAAAATGAAAGAAATTTTCCCCAAAGTATTTATTTCGTGCAAGGAAAATCAAAGGGAAAATATTAAAAAATCTTTGGCGGATTTGGCGGGAGATTCTGCGAAAAATGTGGATTCTGCGAATTTTATTTCAAAAAACGCCATAGATTCTGCGAATCTCAAAATCACAGAATCTAGCACGAAAATCGCAGAATCTACCGCAAATCTCGCAGATTCTGCGAATTCGCAGAATCTAAATGATATTTTTATTGTGGAAAATGGCGATATTTTCGCGCCGATTTTTGGCATTTATAATGCGCTAAATCATCTTTTTGGCGCAGAATCCACCGCAGAATCTAGCACGAAATTCGCAGAATCCACCGCAAAAATTTTAGATTCTGCGAATCTTGATTTTACCCACCCCCTAGCCCCCTCCGCAAGGGAGGGGGAACAAAGGGCGAAAACCTCCGCAAGGGAGGGGGAACAAAACGCAAACCCCGTAGATTCTGCAAAATTCGCAGAATCTGCCACAAAATCAACCATTTCGCAGAATCTAATCGCAGAATCCAAAAAAGCATTTTTCATAAGCTGCGATTCCCCGCTCATTAGGGCAAAAACCATCGATATTTTATGCAAAAACTCAAAGGATTATGAGATTACTTGCGCTAGAGATTCTTTGAATGTGCATTATTTGGTGGGTGTGTGGAGTGCGTCACTAGCGCAGATTCTGCGCCAAATGATTGAAAAAGGCGACTTTAAATTGCAAAATATTCCTACCCACATAAAGTCGATTTTTTTCGACAGGGCGGAGTTTTTGAATATCAACACAGCTAGCGATTACAAAGTCGCGCTAAAAGCGTTAGGCGCGTAAATGGCGCAGGGCGAAGAGCGCACCGAGCTACCTAGTGAGCACAAGCTCCAAAAGGCGCGCGAGGAAGGCAATGTCAAAAAGTCCCAAGAAGTCGTGGGATTTTTGGCACTGCTTTTTGGATTTGGCGCGATTTTTGCCCTGCTTCCCTACCTTGCGGGGCGCGTGCGAAATTTATTTATTTTGGTGATGGATTTTAATTTAGAGGATTTTGATAGTGGCGGGATGGCAAATCTCGCGCTTAGCGTGATTGGCGAGAGTTTGCTAATCGTTGCGCCGATATTTTTGGCGTTGATTTTAGTCGGCATTGGCGGGAATATTTTGCAGTTTGGATTTTTAGTCACCATCAAAACCATCATTCCAAAATTTTCAAAAATAAATATGATAAATGGACTAAAAAATCTCTTTTCGGCGAAAAAACTGCTCGATGGTGCGCTCATCACGCTAAAAGTCGGCATCGCGCTGTGTCTTGGATTTTTCATTTTTGCGACATTTTTGAGGGAGTTAGAGGGCGTTGCGTTTCTAAATATTTTTAAGCAACTTTTGTGGTTGAAAGATAAGGCGTTAATCCTCGCATCCGCGCTTCTCGTGCTGTTTTTCTTTATGGCGGTTGTGGATTATTTTGTAAAGCGAAGGCAATATATAAATTCGCTAAAAATGACAAAGCAAGAAGTCAAAGATGAGTTCAAACAACTGCAAGGAAACCCGCAAATCCGCGCCCGCGTGCGCCAAATGATGCGTAAGATGGCATCATCAAAAATGCTTTCAAGCGTCAAAAAGGCAAAGGTTGTCATCACAAATCCCACGCATTATGCTGTGGCGATTTATTTGGATGTGAAAGAGGGCATACCTCCGCAGGTGGTGGCAAAGGGGACGGATTTGCTCGCCGTGCGGATAAAAGAGATTGCAAGGGAGAATAATATCCCCATTCGCGAGAATAAGGAACTTGCGCGCGAGCTGTATCGCCTCGTGGAAGTGGATGAATTTATCCCGCGAGAGCTTATGATGGCACTCATCCGCGTGCTTCAAACGATTGAAGGATTTAATGAGGATATGAGGCGATATGCGAGGTAGATTCTGCGTTTTTCGTGCGAATCGCAGAATCTTATTTGAAATTCGCAGAATCTCGTGCGAAATTCGCAGAATCTCGCACGAAAATCGCAGAATCTACCCCACTTCGTCATTGCGAGAAAATGCGTAGCATTTTCGTGGCAATCCAAATTTATTTCATTCGCAGAATCTAAATCTACCCACCCCCCTAACCCCCTCCGCAAGGGAGGGGGAATAAATCGCAGAATCTGCCCTCACTTCGTCATTGCGAGGCACGAAGTGCCGAAGCAATCCAAGATTCTGCGAACGCAGAATCTAGTAAAAATAATCCGTGCGTTAGCACAACCGAATCTCGCCCGCTTCGTGGTGCAAAAAATCGGATTCAAGGTTGCAGTAGTGCAACCGCCGATTTTTTGCTAGAAGCGGATTAAGCGAGGCACTCCCCCTAAAAGCGAAAAGCGGCAGCTTTTGGCGCGTAGGGGGAGCGGGGCGGGGGGTGCAGCCCTTTTGCGAGAAAGAAAGCGAATTTAATCTAAAAAACGGCGTAGATTCTGCGATTCACGCGAAAAACGCAGAATCTGACATAAAATCGCAGAATCTAAATAGAGATTCTTCGCTCACTTTGTTCGCTCATAATGACAAGACAATGGATTGCCACGATTTTGCTTCGCAAAATCTCGCAATGACGGACAACAATGCCCGATTCGTCATTGCGAGGCAGTTTGAGCGAAGCGAAAACAACGAAGCAATCCAAAATTTTGCGAAAAAATCTAGCGAATTAAAGGGACAAAATGGCGAAAATCTCGCAGATTCTGCGATTCAAATAAAAATCGCAGAATCTAAAAAACCCACCCCCTAGCCCCCTCCGCAAGGGAGGGGGGATTTTTGAGAATTTTCTCTGCAAGGTATGGGGATTTTTGGATTGCCACGATTTTGCTAACGCAAAATCTCACAATGACGGACAACAACGCACCACTTCGTCATTGCGAGGCAGTTTGAGCGAAGCGAAAACAACGAAGCAATCCATAAATTTTGCGAATTAAAGGGACAAAACGGCGAAAATCTCACAGATTCTGCGAATTATATTAGATTCTGCGAAATTTTCGCACGAGATTCTGCGGAGTGTTAAGGCATTTTTTATTTAAGATTCTGCGTTAAAATCTATACTCTTTTTAGCGTATTCACCGTTTGCAACATTGAGTCGGCGGTTTGAATGGATTTTGAATTTGCCTCATACGCCCTTTGTCCTGTGATTAAGTCCGTCATTTCCTCTACTAACTTCACATTACTCATCTCAATAAACCCTTGCCGAAGTGCGCCAAATCCTTCCATTCCCGGGACGCCATTTATCGGCTCACCCGAAGCATTTGTGTTTAGGTAGAGATTGTCGCCTAGCGAATGAAGCCCCGCTGGGTTTATGAAAACGGTCGTTTCAATTTGCCCAAGCGTATTTATCTGCGTAGAGTTCGCCTGCACCACGCTTACAATGCCGTCCGTGCCGATATTTATGTGTGTCGAATCTTCGGGGATTGTGATATTTGGCACAAGGCGATAACCCTCGCTATTTACGATATTGCCCTCGTTATCAAGCTTAAAACTCCCATCGCGCGTGTAGGCAATCGTCCCATCGGGCAACTCGATTTGAAAAAATCCGCGCCCTGTGATTGCGATGTCTAAATTATTTTCTGTCTCTTTTGGGTTGCCTTGTGAGAAATGCTTTGCGATGGCGACATTTCGCACACCAAGCCCCATCTCAATGCCTGTGGGCGAAATCGTAGTCTCACTTGTCGAAGTCCCCGCGTATTGCATCGTTTGGTAAAACAAATCCGCAAACTCCGCACGCTGCTTTTTGTAGCCGATGGTATTGACATTTGCGATATTGTTTGAAGTGGTATCCACTTGCGTTTGCATTCCTATCATACCCGTAGTCGCCGTGTATAATGCTCGAATCATATTATCCTCCCTTTATTTATGCTCCAAAATTATGCTCTGTGTTGCGCTAGTTTGTTTATCGCCTCTGGCGCAAGGTCATCTTGATAAGTTTTCATCACCTTGCTATAAATATCCACAAGGCGGTTTGTGGTGATAAGCGCAGTCATCTCTACCACAGGATTTATGTTGCTTTTTTCGATAAATCCACTTGCAATGACATTGTCATCGTTGATATTCACGCGCTCATCTATGCGCTCATCTGGCAATTCGTAGAGATTGTCGCCGATTTTTTTCAAATATTTTGGATTCACAAAGCTCACAATCGCAACCGCACCGATAGGCTCGGCAACGCCCACGCTGTCATTTGTGATACTTCGCACGAAAATATCGCCATTTGGATTTACCTCAACATTGCTAACCGCCAAATCAATGGTGATTGTGCCACGCTCATCAATGCCCTCGCGTGAAAGCACGGGGAATCCGCGCTTGGTTACAAGAACGCCGTTATTATCTAGCGTGAAAGCCCCATCTCGCGTATATTTCACGCCATTTGGGGTTTGAATTGCAAAAAATGCGTCCTTATTTTTGAGTGCCAAATCTAGCGGATTGTCCGTCTTCTCAAAACTCCCCACGCTCATATCGCTGTATTCCTCCACAACACCGGGCACACGATTTATCGTGCGATTTAAGAATTTGGACGCCTCACGTGTGTGATTATGCAAGGGCAACTCGTGCTTAAACTCTTGGTAAAGGCGCAAAAAGTCGCCGATTACGACATCATCGCGCTTGTAGGCATTCGTATTTGCGTTTGCAAGGTTGTTTGAAATGGTATCAAGGCGGTTAAATTGCGCTATCATACCGCCTGTTGCACCGTAAAATCCATTTAGCATTTATCAAATCCTATAAAAAAATGTGAAAAAAATATGAAAAAATTTGTAGTTTTTAAGCAAGATTCGTGCCATTCGCGCGATTTGTGCTAAAAGTGCGTGAATTGCTTTGCGCGAAACTAGATTCACCAAAGCAATGACGAAAATTACTTAGATTCTACGATTTGGATTTCGTGCGAATGTAGGGCGTAGAGTTTGTAGATTAAATCATCGATTTTAGATTCAAATGCGGATATTTCTTTGCCCTGCGCTTTTAGTGCTAAAATTTTATCCACTAAATTTATGATTTCATTTGTGATTTTTTGATTTTTGGCGGTGAGTTTTGGGAGCGGTATTTTATCGGTGGCTGTGGTGTTTAAGTGCATTGTCCTAATAGAATTTGAAAAGATAAATTTATAAACATACCAATTTATCAAAGTTGAGTTAAAAAGTGCCCAAGCAAAGCGCGAATCTAACTCCGTAAATACAAGTTGATTTATCGTATTTAGCAAAAATACTTTTTGCGAATCAGGCAATGTAGCGATAATTTTTATATGCGGTTTTGGGTTTTGAATGTGTGCGACAATGTCTTGCACCAAAATCGAATTTGGCACTATTCTAGCGCAATTTGGCAATTTTGAAATATCATTGCAAAATCCTTTAAAAGATTTGATTCCATATCTGCCGATTTCTTTTCCGCCAATAAATGCGTGTTTGCCACGCTTTTTTAGTTTGTTTTGATATGATGAACCGCCGATATTTTTACAATATTTCCCCATCATTTCCCCTGTATTGCGAATCTTTACGCCCAAATCGATTTCCTTTTGGCTCAAACCATTCACAAAAAGCCCAAATAAATCGATGAGTTTCTTATCCACGATAACGCCCAAATCACGCTCATTTACGGGCTGATTTAGCGGTGGCAAAAATGTATTTGTATAAGATTCATATTTGTGATTTTTATGCACCGCGTAAATCACCATTTCAAGCAAAACATAGCTCCACGCCTTGCCACAATCGGTAAGCAAAAAGAGATTTGGTTGCAAAAAATCGCGCAGTGGCTTCCATTGTGCGACATAGACTAGGGATTTTGGCACGATAAAGGTATTTATGCCGTTTTGACTTGCGATTTTGTCGGCGAGTAGGATAAAAAGTTGCGCTGTGTTTGTAGAGATGAGATTGTAAATGCTTTTATATTTTTGCCTATCCTCCGCGCTTAAATCCACGCCATAGGGCGGATTGCCGATGACTAAATCAAATCCCATAAAGTCGCCATTTTCATTTAACACTTCTGGGAACTCAAATCGCCACTCAAATGCGTTGCCATTGCCATTTGAATCTAACTTATCGCGCAAAAAATTGATATTTGCGGCACTTGCGAATGCTGCTCTTTTTTCATTTTCGCTTAGATTCACACCTGCAAATGAATTGCTAATGCCACAATCCAATCCCACAAACAGCGATTCGCCCTCCAAAGCGACTAATCCATAAAGCGCGGTGTGATTTTTGATTGCCTTTTCTAACTCTTTTTTCGTCTTTGAATCTTTTAGCGTTAGGCGAAATGTCGCTTTTAGATTGTCAATCTTTTTTTCTATGTCGTTTTTGTTTGGCTTCAAAATCGCGCTGTCGGCGTTTTTGTAGTCAAACACTAATTTTTTATATTCGCTAATTTGATTTTTGATATTTTGCGTAGTGGGGAGCGAATCATTTAGGCTAAAACGCGATAAAAGCGAATTGCCACATTTGATATTTATGTCAATGTTTGGGAGCGTTTGCATTTGATGAATCTTATCGCTTAGATTCGCATCAAATCCCTCCGCCGAATCCACCAAATAATAGCTATTTTTTAGCAATTCTATCCAAAGGCGGAGCTTGCAAATCTCCACAGAATTGGGATTTATATCCACGCCAAAGAGATTATTTTCGATTATGGATTTTTTGAGATTAAAAATGGCGACTTGAATCTTGTGATTTTCACTATTTACGCGGGGTTTTTGATAGGTGAAAATTAGCCCCAATCTATCGCGCACAATGATTTCATCGCCGATAATACTAACATTGCCCGAAGCGATATTTTCAATAAGCCCAAGCGCGTCATAAATCCCTATCATCGCATTTAGGGCGGATACCAAAAAATGCCCACTGCCCACCGCAGGGTCGCAAATCTTTACTTCGCGCAAAATTTGCAAAAAATCATCTTTGTGTTTGTTGAAATTTCTATCCACTTGTATGCGCAAATCAGTGAGATTCGCGCAATCCCACGCGAATCTTTCATTAAACTTTTGCACTACGATTTTTTGCAAACCAACTTCGCACATATAGCTTGTAATCGCGTTTGGCGTGTAAAAAGAGCCTTCTTTGTAGGCGTTTATTCGCTCAAAGACATTGCCTAAAATACTCGCATTTATGAGCGTATCGGCTTCGTATTCCTCGCCACTGCCAAAATCATAGCTATTTAAAAAATCCAAAAGATAGCGCAAAAGGTTGATTTTGGTTTGCGATTTGTATGAAAGCAACTCTTTGTCATTGCTTAAAGCGCGAATATGGATTAGATTTTGCTCGATTTGACTTGGAGAAAAAAGCGATGAGTTAAGATATGGCAAGGCAAAAAAGGGCGAATCTTTGTCGCGCTTGTCGTGCGATTTTGCAAAAACTTCAAAAAACAAATGCTCCAAACTTTGAAAATCTTTTATGTTCGCGGTAGTTAAAAATTTGTTTGCATTTTTGTCAATCCTATTTGTGCTAAATCGCACCAAATTTGCTTCAATCAGCTTCAAAAATAAGATTCGATTAAGCCACACGATGATTAGTGAGATGATATTTTCTTGCGTTTTATCAGCGTCATTTGGCAGCGAATCAGCGATATTGTGATAGAGCGTCCCGCTTACATTATTTGGGATAATTTTGTTTCTATCCTTGCCAGATTCGATAGTTTTTAGCCCCAAAATGTAGAGCAATTCTTTATAAAATGCTTCGTTGATTTCATCTTTGTGGATATATCTATCAAGCAAAAAATCAGGCGCAAACGCCTTTATAAAGGGCTTAAAATCGCTTGAATCTGTGGCATTTGCAATATTTTGCAAATTTAGGTGCAAGGGCATAAGATTTGTGCTAAAAGATTCAGCCCCAAAATACGCCTTTAACTCGTCATAAAAGTCAATATTGCGCTTTGAATCGTGCGCCAAATCGCTTTTGATTAGCGATTTGTAGCGCGAATAAAGGCTTTTTATAAACTCATCTTTGTAAAAAACGCGCTCAAATTCGCTCTCTTTGAAAAAGAAAAATTCATAAAAATCCGTGATGATGATATATTTTAGCTCGAATCTTTTGCCTTGCAAAATCGCTCGTTCTTTTTCTCTCAAATAATACAAAATCGCCTCGTGCAATGCGGTTTTGTTGGGATTGTCCGCGCTTATCATTTCGGCATTTTGGGGCTTTTTTGCCTCAAAAATCACAGCGACATTATTTTCTTGCGTGATAATTAAGTCAATCTCGCTTCTGCCTTGCGATTTTTGCTTTATTGCGGTGGTAAATCCTAGCGACTGCAACAGCGGATTTAGCGCGTTTGCGACTAAATAATCTTCGTTTTGATTTAAGTCTAATTTGGGCAAATAATTATTGATTTTTTGTCGAAAATCTTCGCACTGCTCGGGCTTGATTTTAGAGCCATAATACAAATCGCCACCCAAAAAACTTTTGATTTCTAATGGCGCATATTGCGGATTTAGTGTAATCATCATTTGTCCTTAAAAAAGCGAAATTGTAGCATAAAATATTAGATTCTGCGATTTTCGTGCGATAAATGCGAGTTTGCAGAATCTATGCCAAAAATTCGCAGAATCTATGTTAAAATCCGCGTTTAAAATTTGTGCAATTTTATGCAATTTATGCAAAGGATTTTTATGGATTCACTTTTGCAGACTTTAAGCGAATCGCTTGGCTTGTGGGGCTATGTGATTTTGTTTTTTTACTCGCTTGGCGGGGGATTTGTCGCGCTTTTGGCGGCGGGGATTTTATCAAGTATCCAATCCGCCTCCCTAAATATCGCCCTTTGCATTTTTGTGGCAGGATTTGCAAATCTCATCGGCTCATCGGCACTTTTTTATCTCTCGCGCTATCAAAAAAGCGAAGTTATGCGATTTCTAAAAAATCACCGCCGAAAGATTGCGCTAAGCCACATTTGGATTAAGAAATTTGACTTTTGGATTATTTTCATTCACAAATATTTATATGGCATAAAGACGATAGTGCCGATGGTTGTGGGGTTTAGCAAGTATAGCGGGAGAAAATTTATGGCGTATAATATTCTAGCGTCATTTCTTTGGGCGGGGGCGATTGGCGGGAGTGCCTTTGTGATGGGCGAGACTTTGCGCCGTGTGTATGAGAAATATTCAAATCCATATATTTTCCCTGCGATAGGCATTTGCGTGATTTTAATCATCATTTTTCTAGCAAAAAAAGCGACAAAATAATGCACGAATACTCCATAGTCCAGCATTTAATCGAGCTAAGCGAGCAAAACGCCCGCCAAAATAACGCAAAAAAAATTCACAAAATCACAATCGCCGTAGGTGAGCGAAGCGCGGTGGAGGTGGAGCTATTAAAAAGCGCGTTTGAGGTGTTTAAAAAAGAAAGCGAAATTTGCGTAGATTCTGCGTTAGAAGTCCGCAGAATCGCAGTTGAGTTGCGCTGCCAAACTTGCAATGCAAACTTTAAGGCAAAGGGATTAGAATACGGACTTTGCATTTTTTGCGGAAGCAGAAGCGTTGAGATAGCAAAAGGGATGGAGTTAGATTTGCTAAGATTAGAAATGGAAGGTGGATGATGGGTAATCAAAAGTTTGATGGCGTGTTTGAGCGATTTATACAAAATGTCGAAAATATCCGCGAGTCGTGGCAGATTGTCGAGTTTTTTGAAAATGAGATGCAGAAGTTTAAAGATGAGCTAAATGACTATGAGTTCAACATTAGCAAAGAGCAAAACGCGCTAAAAGACTTGCGAAGCGAGTATTTGGCACTGCAAGAGGAAATAAAAAGCGCAAAAGATGAGTTAGAATTGCTAAAAGATAGAAGCGAGAAAATTAGGGAGAGCGTGCCGGACTCGATTGATAACCTGCGGAAAAATCTCCCGCTTACGCCACTTGCAAAGGTTGATATTCGCTTGAAAGATGGCATTGTCGTGAAGGCAAATCCCGCCGATGATGTGTATAGCAGGGAGATTGCGGAGAAATATTTGCAGTGCCTCTGGGAGTTGAAGTCCATAAAGGCGCAGTTAGTTGATAGCGATTTGGAAAATACCAAGTTGCGGAAAGAAATTAGGGATTTGAAAGATAAAAGTGCGAAATGAAGCTATTTGTAAGCGCGCTTGAATACTCTGCAAATGTGCATTTGCGATATTTATTGCGTGAATTGGCGAAGTATGAAAATGTCGAACTATGCGGGATTTTTAATGAAAATATTTTAGATTCTGCGACTCAAAAACAATTCGCAATCAACGGCAAATCCATCTGCGATATAAACAAAGTCGCCGTGATGGGATTTGTGGATGTTTTGAAAAAAATGCGATTTTTTTTGGACTTGCGGAAAAAGTGCCTAAATCTCGCCATTTCCGCCGATAAAATTTTGCTTATGGATAGCAGTTCGTTTAACCTCCCCCTTGCAAAAAAGATTAAAAAAATCGCTCCGCAAAGAAAAATTATGTATTACATTCTCCCGCAGGTGTGGGCGTGGAAGGCTTGGCGTGCGAAGGCGGTGGAGCGATATTGCGATAAACTTTGTGCGATTTTGCCCTTTGAGGTGGAGAGATATGCGAAAAAAGCGGAGTTTGTGGGGCATCCGCTGATGGATGAGATAAAATATTTTAGAGATTCTGCGACTTGCACGAAAAATTATAAAATCGCAGAATCTAGCGAGATTTTTGCCTTTATGCCCGGCAGTCGATTGAGTGAAATTCGGCGCATTTTCCCCATTTTTCGGCAGGTAAAGGATATTTTAAAAAAGCGAGCAGATTCTGCAAATCAAGCGCAATTCGCAGAATCTAAAATAGATTCGTCATTGCGAGGCGCACGAAGCGAAGCGAGTGCAACGAAGCAATCCAAACAAAATCCGTGCGAAGCACCCGAATCTCGCCCGCTTCGTGGTGCAAAAAATCGGGAGCAAGGTTGCAGTAGTGCAACCGCCGATTTTTTGCTAGAAGCGGAAAAGCGAGGCACTCCCCCTAAAAGCGAAAAGCGGCAGCTTTTGGCGCGTAGGGGGAGCGGGGCGGGGGGTGCAGCCCTTTTGCGAGAAAAAACAAACGAATCAAATAAACAAAATAACGAAACTATCGCAGATTCTGCGAATGAAATGAAAAGCGCAGAATCCCATATAAAAGCGCAGAATCTAAAAATAGATTTTTCGCTTCGCACTTCGCACTCCGATCAGAATGACAAAATGGATTGCCACGATTTTGCTACGCAAAATCTCGCAATGACGGAAAATGACGCAGTAGATTCTGCGAATTGTCTGACTTCGCGAAGCGAAGTATCTCAAAAAAATAGAGATTCTTCGCTCGTTTCACTCGCTCAGAATGACAATATAAAATTCGCAGAATCTAGCGACAAAAATCAGCATTCCACGCGCCGCGCTCCGAAGTTTCATTTAATCATCCCGCACAAATTCGCAGGGCAGAATCTCGCCGAGATTTACGGCGATTTGAGCGATTTTGAGATTAGTTTTGATGCGCATAGGACGCTTTTTCAAAGCGATTTTGCCTTTATTTGCTCGGGCACGGCGACTTTGGAGTGTGCGCTAATTGGGACGCCATTTGTGCTTGGGTATAAAACTCGCGCATTTGAGGCGTTTATCGCGAGGTGCTTTTTGAAAATCAAATACATTGGTTTGGCGAATATTTTGTATGAGAAAATCGCGGAAGATTCTGCGTTTCACACGGAATTGGTGCAGGATGAGATGAGCGCGGAAAATCTGCTAAATGCGCTAGATTCTGCGAATAAAGATGAATTTTTGCAAAAATCTACTGCACTGCGAAAATACTTGCAGAAAGGTAGCGCACAGGCGGTTGCAAAACTGCTTTATGATTTATAAATGAAATTTATGCTATAAATCTCATAAATTTTTGTGAAGGAAGTAGAGATGGAGTCAAAAAAGAAGATAATTTATATGGTTGTTTTAGTCGTGGTGCTGGGCGTTACGGGGTT
Organism: Helicobacter sp. 23-1045; assembly: GCF_053654655.1. Classification (NCBI taxonomy): domain Bacteria; kingdom Pseudomonadati; phylum Campylobacterota; class Epsilonproteobacteria; order Campylobacterales; family Helicobacteraceae; genus Helicobacter; species Helicobacter sp. 23-1045. The sequence goes on along the minus strand of NZ_JBSIUR010000005.1, from coordinate 16,212 downwards.
TTTATATAAGGATAGTTTGCTCTCGCTTGTGGGATTTGGCGGTGGAAGTCAAATAGTGGAAGATTTGGAAATGCCACTGCCACAAGCACCGCAAGGCGCAGAATCTGCGGATTTTACGCCAAATGCGGTGGATTCTGCGCCAAGTGAGACTTGCGCGATTGATGAGTGTGGGGCAGATTCTGCGACACAAACACTTGCCCCCTCCGCAAATAAGGGCGGACAAGGCGCAGATTCTGCGAAAAATCCACTAGAAAAAAAGTCTCCCGTAAAAGACAGCACAAAAGAAGCGAAAAAACCAAAAAAGTCCCCAAAACAAGCAATAGATGCGATAAAATCGCTACTTGAACCCTGCCAAAATAAGGACGCAAAATCTTGCGCGAATATTGCTGAAATTTATGGCGATGATTTGGGCGATTATGCGCTTGGCGTGGCGTTTGCCAAAAAGGCGTGTGATTTAAAATCGCTTGATGGATGCTATGTGCTTGGCGTGAAATATTATCGCGGAGATGGCGTTAAGCGCGATGTAAAGCAAAGTTTTTCGCTATTTAAGCAAGTGTGCGATGGCGGGAAAATGCAGGGGTGCAATAATTTGGGCGTGATTTACAACAACGATGAGGGCGGTATAAAACGCGACAAAAAGAAAGCACAGGCACTCTTTAAAAAGGCGTGTGATAGCGGATACAAGCCAAGTTGCGAGAATTTAGCGAAAATCAAATAAGGGACAAAAATGCGACAAGAGCCAATGACTGAGCGCGGATACAACGCGATTTGCGCGAAATTAAAGGAATTAAAAGAGGTTGAGCGACCAAATATCGTTAAAGAGATTGATATCGCGCGCTCACACGGCGACTTGAAGGAAAATGCCGAATATCACGCGGCGCGCGAGAAGCAGGCGTTTATCGAAGCGCGGATTGCCGAGCTGAGCGAGATTTTGGCGAATATTAAGATTATCGACCCATCAAAGAGCGCGCATAAAAGCGTTAGCTTTGGGAGCACGGTGCGGTTAGTGGAGGTTGAGAGCGAAAAGGAATTTGAATATACGATTGTAGGTTCGTATGAAAGTGCGCCGGAGAATGGCTACATTTCCTTTCACTCGCCCATTGCAAAAAGCATTATTGGGAAAAGTGTGGGCGATGAGGTGAGTATCAAACTGCCGCGTGGCGAGAGTGAATTTGAGATTGCGGAGATTTTTTATAGGGAGATTGAGCTGTGAAAATAAAGGTGAAAAAATTGGTAGATTCTGCGATTTTGCCAAAGTATCAAAGTGCGGGTGCTGCGGGATTTGACTTGCATAGCGTAGAATCTAGCGAGATTTTGCCCGGGGGATTTTGCGCGGTGAAAACGGGACTTGCCTTTGAAATCCCGCAAGGTTACGAAGTGCAGGTGCGCCCACGAAGCGGACTTGCGTTTAAGAACGGCATTAGCGTTTTAAACACGCCCGGCACGATTGATAGCGACTATCGCGGGGAAATTATGGTGATTTTGTTTAACTTTGGAAAAGAAAAGTTTGAGATAAAAAAGGGCGATAGAATCGCGCAGGCGGTTTTGGCGCAGGTGTTTTTGGCGGACTTTGCGTTAAGCGATGAGCTAGATTCTACGAAAAGAGGGGAGGGCGGATTTGGCAGCACGGGGATTTAGGTGTGCGCCGTTTGGGATGCTTAATGTGCCTTTATGGGATACTGCGCCTTTTTTGCTTTTAGGGAAACATTTCGCAGATTCTGCGAATCGCAGAATCTTACGCAAAAACGCAGAATCTACTTCATTTGTCATTTGGTTGCTTCACTTCGTTCGCAAAACAAGGCAAAGCCGAAGTTTCTTTATCCAATCCTACGGATTGAGCGAAGCGAAAACAACAAAGCAATTCGCAAAAAATAAAATGGATTGCCACGATTCTGCTTCGCAGAATCTCGCAATGACGGAAAATGGCAAATTAGATTCTGCGTTTCACGCGAAAATCGCAGAAACTAATATAAATTCGCAGAATCTAGTGAAAAAAAATCAAAAATTTGCAGAATCTGTCCTAACTTCGTCATTGCGAGTGAGCGAAGCGAGCGTGGCAATCCAAAATGCAGATTCTGCGAATTTAGATTCTGCGACTCGCACGGGAATTTTTGCGAATACTTCGTCATTGCGAGATTCTGCGAATGCAGAATCGTGGCAATCCAAATCAATTTGTCATTTTGAGCGAAGCGAAGTGTCTCTTTTGGATTCTGTAAATCCATCGCCAAAACACTTTTTGAAGTTCATTTCTTTTTCGCAAAAGGGCTGCACCCCCCACCCCGCTCCCCCTACGCGCCAAAAAGCAGCCGCTTTTTCGCTTTTAGGGGGGAGAGCCTCGCTTAATCCGCTTCTAGCAAAAAATCGGCACTCGCACTACTGCTCGTTTGAATCCGATTTTTTGCACCACGAAGCGGGCGAGATTAAGGGTGCTTCGCACGATGATTTTAATGTGGATTGCCACGATTTTGCTACGCAAAATCTCGCAATGACGGAAAATAGCAAATTAGATTCTGCGATTCACGCGAAAAACGCAGAATCTACCCACCCCCTAGCCCCCTCCGCAAGGGAGGGGGAACAAAAGGCGAAAACCTCCGCAAGGGAGGGGGGATTTTTGGATTGCCACGATTTTGCTACGCAAAATCTCGCAATGACAATGACGGGAAATTCGCAGAATCTGCCACAAAAACGCAGAATCCAAAAATCACATTTAAGGAAATAAAATGAGCATAAAAAATAATCTAAATTTCATAAAAAATGAATTTAGCAGTGATGAGAAAATCATCGAAGGTGCGTTTAAATTAGAGATTTTGTATCGGCGGTATCGGCATATTATTTGGGGCGCGGTAATTGCGGTAATTGCGCTTTTTGCGGTGCTTGGGATAAAAAATTATATCGCAGAATCTAATGCAAAAAAATCAAGTGCGATTTTGGAAAAACTGCTTGAAAATCCAAGCGATGAAAATCTCCGCGCGGACTTGCAAAAAAGCAATAAAAATTTATATGAATTATTTTTGCTAAAAGACGCGCTAAATAATGGCAATATCGCGCAACTGCAAGAAGTCGCGCAAAATGCGGACAAAAAAGGCGCAGAAAGCGATTTGGCGCAGTTTTTGGCGAACTATCATTTTGCCTCTTTTGAGCGCGATGCGGGGGCGTTAAGCAAAAGTGGGAAGTTTGCCATCGGCGATTTTGCCAAAGTGCAGGAAGCATATATTTTGCTAAAAGAGGGCAAAATCAGCGAGGCAAAAAATATTTTGAGTGCGATTTCAAGCGATTCTGCGCTGAAAGAATTGGTAGATTTGCTCTACCACTCGACAATCAACTTGCATAAGGAACATAAATGAAAATAGTTTTTTTGGCGATTGCGCTTTTGTTTTTTGGGTGCAGTGAAAAGCAATATTTCACGCCACAAAAGGAAATGATAAGTGGCGAATTTGAGATTTATGACAAACTGCCAAGCGATATTGTTTTGGCAAATAAAAATGGCGCGGTTTTGGAAAATGGCGCACTTGTGACAAAAAAAGGCATTTTTGAGGCGAGATTAAATGAAAACTATTTATTTTTAAATGTGGCAGATTCTGCGATAGTTGTGGGAGATTACAGCAATAATAGCGTGCATTTTTTAAGCAGTGATGGGAAGATTTTGAAAAGTTTTGAATTTGAGTTTATGCCGTTGAGTGCGAGTGTGAAGGGCGATATTTTGGCGGTGGTGCTTGCGAATAATACGGCGATTTTGTGGGATACAAAGACAAATGAGCAACTTTTCATCGATAAAGGCGGAAGCGTTTATGCCATAAGTGCGAAAAATGCCTCGCCGTATTTTTTGGATTCTACGATTATTTTTCCTATGTTAGATGCGAGACTGCTCGTGGTGAGCGCGAATAACTATAAGATTCTGCGAAATATTACGCTAGGCGGGGGAAATTATTTTGGCAATGTCATTTATTTAAGCGTAAAGGGCGAAAATCTAATCGCCGCGACAAATAGCAAGGTTAGCACGATAGTGAGCGGAAAAGAGTTTAATTACGCGGTGAATATCAATGACATTTTGCATAAAAATGACAAAATTTATATTTTGAGTTTGGAGGGCGAAGTTATAATGCTAGATTTGCTTTTAAATGAACTCAATAAAAAGAAATTCCCCTTTGCCACGCTATCTTCGCTTGCGGTGAATGAATATATTTACGCATTAGAATCGCAGGGATTTTTGATAAAAATCCATCCAAAAGATTTTAGCGATAGCATTTATAAAATCAACATTGGCGCGTATAAAAGCAGTTTTGCGACAGATAAAATCATCTATTATGATAACAAAATCATAAAAGTGAAGTAGCGATGCTTTTGTGCGATATTGGGAATTCCTTTTTTCACTTTTATTACAAAGGCAGAGTTTGGAAAGAGGGATTTAACGCCCTAACCAAAAAAAATGAAAATTACCGCATTTACTATATCTCCGTAAATCCTAGAAGTGAAAAAAAGTTATTAGAAACGCACAATAATTGCGAAAATATCGCCCCGCTAATTACGCTTGATACGATTTATGAAGGTTTGGGGATTGATAGAAAGGCGGCGTGCTTTGGCGTGGATGAGGGCATAATAGTGGATGCAGGAAGTGCCATCACAATCGATATCATCCGCAAGGGCGTGCATTTGGGCGGATATATAATGCCCGGCATTGAGAGTTATAAAAGAATGTTTTCAAAAATCGAGGTGCTGAGCGTTGATTTTAATTTAGGTGTTTCGCTTGATTGCATTCCGCAAAATACGCGAGATGCGATTAGTTACGGGACGCTAAAAAGCATTGTGCTAAATATTGGCGATATTGCAAAAGATTCTGCGATTTATTTCACAGGTGGCGATGGGAAATTTTTAGCGCAGTTTTTTAGTAATGCGATTTTTGATAGCACGCTAATTTTCAAAGGGATGACAAAAGCAATAAACAAGGGGAAAAGATGATTACAATCGCACTGCCAAAGGGCAGAATCGCAGATGAAGTTTTGGCGATGATTGGGCGGATATTTGATGATGAATTTTGCTTTTTGGATAGGAAACTCATTTTGCAAAAGGGCGATTTTCGCTTTTTGCTCGTGCGAAATCAAGATGTGCCAAGTTATGTTTTGCACCAAGCGGCGGATTTAGGCATTGTGGGATTGGATGTTTTGGAGGAAAATAAATGCGATATTATTCGCCTTTTGGATTTGGAAATCGGCAAGTGCAAGGTTGTGCTTGGTTCAAAAAATGGCGAAGTTTTGGACTTTAACAAACCGCAGATTAAAATCGCTACCAAAATGCCAAACATAACGCGCGAATTTTTCTCCAAAAAAGCGGTGGCGACAGAGATTATAAAACTTTATGGTTCGATTGAACTTGCGCCACTTGTGGGATTGGCGGATGCAATCGTGGATATTGTGGAGACGGGAAGCACGATGAAACAGCACAATCTAAAAGTCGATGAAGTTATTATGGAGTCAAGTGCGTATTTAATCGCAAATCAAAATAGTTTTTACGCGAAAAAAAGGGAGATTTTGGACTTATATGAGAAATTGGAAAATGCAAAATAATTCGCAGAATCTAAAAAACCCACCCCCTTAATCCCCCTCCGCAAGGGAGGGGGAATTTGTGGGAATTTTCTCCGCAAGGGAGGAAAAATCTATTCGTCATTGCGAGTGAGCGAAGCGAGCGTGGCAATCCAAAAAAATAATCCGTGCGAAGCACCCGAATCTCGCCCGCTTCGTGGTGCAAAAAATCGGATTCAAGGTTGCAGTAGTGCAACCGCCGATTTTTTGCTAGAAGCGGATTAAGCGAGGCTCTCCCCCTAAAAGCGAAAAAGCGTGAGCTTTTGGGACACAATTTAATGGTCGGGGGAGCGGGGTAGGGGGGGGGTGCAGCCCTTTTTGCGAAAAGAAATAAACGAATCTAAAAATCAAAATGGCGAATCTGTCGCAGATTCTGCGAATGAAACTAAAAACGCAGAATCTAATGCGAAAATTACCCACCCACTTAATCCCCCGCGTGCATTTGGGAGGGGGAGAATTTGCTAGATTCTGCGTTTTGTGATAAAATCGCAGAATCTAATAAATCTTGTCATATTGAGCAAAGCGAAATATCTCAAAACAAAAGAGATTTTTCGCCTACGGCTCAAAATGACAAAATAATGGATTGCCACGATTTTGCTACGCAAAATCTCGCAATGACGGAAAAAGGGCGTAGGCAATGGCAACGCAAGGGAATTTCGCAGAATCTTTGGAGGAAAATTATGAAAATATTGATTTTTATGGCGGTGGTTTGGACGCATTTATTTGGCGCGTGGGTAATGTTTAATGACGGCGAGGATACTTACATTTATAACAATATAAGTGGCGATATTTTCATCCGCCATAGGGGCGAGGGGAAAAACTACGAGGATAAATTTATCAAAATGCCTGCGGGCGAAATTCCGCCAAATCTTAAAAATTCGCAGAATCCACCAAAAGATTCTGCAAAAAAGTCGCAAAATTCATCTACAAATAGTTATAATACACAGCAACCAATCCAAAAAGAGCAAGTTGATGCGATGCGAATGCGATTTCAAGAGTTAGAAAGCAATCTTTTAAATAAGGCGTTAGAATGATACCATTTAGGCAGGGCGTAAAAGGGCGAGAATTTTTTGATTATTTGTTTGATAGGCAGGCGTTGCTGTATTATTTGGCGGACTATCCGCGCGATAGGGAAGTAATGCTGCTGCTTTTTGAGATGGAGGATTTGGATGAGTGGTTTTCCATCTATGCGCCAAATATCGTGACAAAAGCAGGTGAAGAGATTTTGGGTGTGATAAATGAAATCTTGCCTTTGGGGGCGAAGTTTTTCCAAATATCTGATGATAAATATTGCATTTTGTTTGGCGAAGTGGATGCGAGGCGGGGCATTGAATTTGCGCATATTTTAAAGACACTAATAATTGAGCGAAAGTCCTGCACGAATTTAAGCGAAGTGGATGTGACGATTTCTAGCGGACTTGTGATTGGCGGGGCGGATATCATTATGCCAAAGGCATTTAGCGCGATTAAATGTGCCAAAAAGTTATTTTCAAAAGTGTATTTTTTGGATATAAATGATGAGATTTTCAAAGAGCAGCAAAGCAAAGAGATTGAGTATAACGCACTTATAAAAAATGCCGTGCAGAGCGGAAATATCATCCCATTTTATCAACCGATTTTTGATAATGCTTTGCAAAAAGTGACGAAATTTGAGTGCTTGGCAAGATTGCTTGATGAGAAAAATGATAGAGTTTTGTATCCATTTGATTTTTTGGAGCAAGTGCGGAGAATGGGATTTATGCGAAGTATTACATATTCGATTATAAATCATAGTTTTCAAACTTTTTCAAAAAATAATTTTGAATTTTCAATCAATATCACAGAAGAGGATATCCGCGATACGCAGATGATTGACTATATCCGCAATCGCTGCAAAAAGCACGGCATCAACCCTAAACGCATAATTATTGAGTTGCTTGAAGATATTGAGTTTGATGATGATGATTTGATAATTAACAATATTTTGATTTTGAAAGATATGGGATTTAAAATCGCGGTGGATGACTTTGGGTATGCAAACTCAAACTTCGGGCGGTTAATCAAAATGCAAATTGACTACATAAAAATCGATGGGCGATTTATCAAAAATATGGACGCAAATCCCATCAGTCACAAAATCGTCCGCTCGGTTACGGAGTTTGCGCGAAATATCGGCGTGCAGTGCATTGCTGAGCATGTGCACTCAAAAGTCACGCAGAATCTAACGCAGAATCTAGGCATTGAATTTTCGCAAGGATTTTTCATCGGCGAAGCAATCAGCAATCCCATCACAAAAGGCGCATAATGAGACGCTCAATCGCAAGGCAATATATTCATATTTTAATGTTTATCCTAACGGCATTTACGATTTTTTATTTGATTTTATTTTACATAAATCGAACTGACGCCATTAAGGCGGAGTTAAACCGCAAAGAGCAGATGATATCCACTCACATTTCCCGCACGGCAAATATCGCAGAATCTGTGAATTTCCGTCAATTGCGATATTTTATAGACACTGCGCGATTGTTAGAGCATATTTACAAAAGCGATAAAGAGAAGTTGATTAAGTTTTTGCCAAAAAGTGTAATGTATGATTTTGTGGGTATTATGAATAATGATGGGAAGTTCATCTACTCAAACAACCCAAATCTAGCGAAAATCTTTACTTTCAAACCGCACAAAAAAACGCAAACCATAAAATCCACCATTCTTTATGACACACACACGCTTACAACTTACCGCATTTTGAGTTATCCAATCGTCACAAATGGCGCAATTGAAGGATATATCGTGGGATATTTGGATGTGAATGCGTTTATAGATATTAGCGATATGTATCTTATCTCGCAAGATAGTTTTGTGCTAAATAATAGCGATATAAACAGCATTTATTTGGGTAATAAAACTTTTGGATTTTTATATCCAAAAGAGTGGGAAAAAATACAGGAAAAAAATGAAGGGCAGTTTAGGACAGATTCTGCGCTTTTCACATATAAACTGCTCGTGCCGGAGAAAAAGGTAAATGAATTTGTAATCGAAACGGGGGATTTGTATTTTTTATCGATGATGACGATTGATAAAAAAGATAGTCCATATCACATTGATAGCATTCGTGCGTTTATAAAATATGTGGATTTCAAAGATAGGATTTCATATTGGATTATTGGATATTTTTTCATAACTTTTACAAGTGTTGTGATGTATATTATCATCATCGGGCGGATTAAAAATAGTCTGCTTGCAAACACCGACCAGCTCACCGGCGCATATAATCGCAGACGAGGATTTCAACTGCTAGAAAAACTTACGCATTTTTATAGTTTGGCAAATAAAAGTGCGCTAAATCGCTTTTTTGTAAGGGGGATATTTTTTAGGCGATTTTTCAACTCGCTTCATATTTGCCTAGTGGATATTGATAATTTAAAAAAGACGAATGATAAATTAGGACATAAATTTGGCGATGAACTCATCTCAATCACCATTGCCACGATAAAATCGCACATTAAAAAAGATGAGATGATAATCCGCATAGGCGGAGATGAATTTTTGATTATTTTCATAAATCGCAATATGAGCGATATTGAGCGCATTTGGAAGGCAATCCAAAGCGATTTTGACAACAAAAATGTAAAAGGCAAGTTTCCATACACAATCAGCGTAAGCAAGGGCGTGATTGAATATCGCAGTGGCGCAAATATCCAAGACTGCATAATCGAAGCAGACGCACTAATGTATAAAGAAAAAAAGCGACACAAAGTCAATTTATTTTTCGACTAAAAGGCGCAAAATGCAAGTTTGTAGCAGAATCTGGGTAAAAAAAGATAATAAAAATTATTTAGGCGTGGGGCGAGTTGAGATTCTGCGAGGTGTGGCGCAAACGGGCTCAATCTCCCAAAGTGCCAAAAAAATGAAGATGAGCTACAAAGCGGCGTGGGATAGTGTCGATGCGATAAATAATCTAAGCGACGATGCACTTGTGGAGCGATTTATCGGTGGGAAGGGCGGCAGCGGAACGAGGCTAACAAAAGACGGCATTAAGGCAATAGAGGCGTTTGATGCGCTAGATTCTGCGAAAGAGGCGTTTTGCGAGTATTTTGGCGAGTGCAAAGATTTGGATGAGTTAAAAGAGTGCGCGATGAGATTGCGCGAGTTGATTAAGAAAAATTGATTGAAAAAAGTTGATTTGGCAGGGGCGAGATTCTGCGATTTATCGTGCATTTTCGTGTGTGAAATTGCAAAATTTGCAAAAAATTATCGCATTTCAAAGAAAATGCAAGGAATTTTGCCTATAATTGCAAATTTTAGTCGCAAATCAAACGCGCTAAAAAAAATATTTTTAAAGTTAAGGAGAAAAATAATGTTTGAACTACGAAAATTACCCTACGAAAAAGACGGCTTTGGGGACTTTTTAAGCCCCGTTACCTTTGATTTTCACTACGGCAAACACCACCAAACTTATGTCAATAATCTAAACAACCTTATCAAAGGTGGCGAGTTTGAAGGCGCAGAGCTGTATGATATCATCAAAAAGGCAAGTGGAGGCGTCTTTAACAACGCGGCGCAGGTGTATAATCACGATTTTTATTGGGATTGCATCGCGCCAAAGGGCGATTTGGCGATGAGTGCGGAGCTAAAAAGCGCGATTGAGGCAGAATTTGGCAGTGTGGAGGCGTTTAAAGAGAAGTTTTTGAACGCTGCCACTACGCTTTTTGGCTCGGGCTGGTGTTGGCTTGCGTATAATCCTGCGAATAAAAAGCTAGAAATTATCCAAACTAGCAACGCGCAAACGCCCATCACAGAGGACAAAATCCCCGTGCTTGTGGTAGATGTGTGGGAACACGCATACTATATCGACCACAAAAATGCGCGTCCTGCGTATTTGGAGAAGTATTTTGCGCACATAAATTGGGCGTTTGTAAGTAGCGCATTTGAGTGGGCGCAAAAAGAGGGCGTAGAATCTGTGAGATTCTACACAAATGAGGTTCATAAACGATAAATTTTTTAGATTCGCACAAAATGCGAATCTAAACGAACCTAAACTAAATCCAAACTAAATCTAAACTGCATATTTTGGTTTTTAGATTTGCGTGAAGTTTTGCTTATTTTTAGATAAAATTGCCATTTATTTTTTGAAATTTGGAGTGTTATATGAAATCATTTTTAATGCGTATAAAGCGCAGAATCTACCATTTTTTCACCCGTGAAATCAATGCTAAATTAGACAAAATTATAATGTTAGATTCTGCGATTTTGGCGCGAAAAAATATGGAATTTTTGCATAATTTTTTAAGTGCAAATAGGGGGGGGGCAGAATAGATTAAAAAACGCAGAATCTCCCGTAAAATCCACCAAATCCGCAGAATCTTCCACCAAATCTCCCGCAACAATCAGCATAGAAAACTTCGAATTTAGCGCGTATTCACAAAATGGCGAGGATGGCATAATCGACTTTTTAATCGAAATTTTGGATTTGGAAAATAGCGCGTATCCAAGGGCGTTTGTGGAGTTTGGCGTGCAAAATTACAGCGAAAGCAATACACGATATTTGCTCAAAAAGCGCAATTTTAGGGGATTAGTCATCGATGGGAGCGCAAAAAATGTTGATTTTATACGGAATGATGAGATTTATTGGAAGTTTGATTTATGCGCGAAGTGCGCCTTTATCACGCGTGAAAACATAAATGAGATTATAAAAAATTGGATGGATTCTGCGAAATTATCAAATGTCGCGGTTTTGAGTGTGGATATTGATGGCGTGGATTACTTCGTGTGGGAGGCGATAGAGTGCGTCCGCCCTGCGATTGTGATTGTGGAATATAATGCGCTTTTGGGTAGCGCAGAATCTAAAAGTGTGCCTTACAGCGCGGAGTTTGAGCGATTTAGCGCGGATTATAGTGGATTGTATTTTGGGGCGAGCATTTGCGCACTTATCGCACTTGGTGAGAAAAAAGGGATGAAATTTATTGGCGCAGAATCTAGCGGAACAAATCTATTTTTTGTGGATTCTGCGCTCGCGCAAAAGGTGGATTTTTTGCAAATTCATAGTTTGGATGAATACTGCAAAAGGCACAATGCAAGGCAGGGCAGGGACAAAAATGGTAATCTTAATTTTATAGGTGGCGATGAAAGGGCGAAATATTTGGCGGATAAAAGATTTGTAGATTTGAGGTAGAAAATATCGCAGATTCTGCGATTTAGCGTGAATCTAATCCTTTAAATCCCCGCCCACAGCATAAGCGATATAAAATAGCGACCAAGCACACGCCACAAACGCAAATATCAAAACAAAAATTCCAATCATTTTAATTTCCTTAATTTCTTTGTATATTGCAAAAATAATTTCACAAAAATCCAAATCGCAATAGATAATAGGATAATGCCTATTGCAACGCCTATCCCTAGACGCCAAGTCAAATTCTTTGTAATGTGTCGCCGTGTAGCCAAATATCGCAAATAGCGTGGCTACAAACAACATAATAAAACCTTGAAAAAATTTGACTTTCGCCTTAACATCGTCTTTTTTACTCATAACTGCGGATTATAGCGAAAATAATTTTATTTTGCTATAATGCTTAACTTTTTTGCAATTTTTTTGGAGATAAATTTTTGGGGAGATAAAGCGCAAAAATGTTTCGAATAGCTCTTGTGATACTAGCTTTGTTGTCGGTGCAGATTCACGCTTCTGGCTTTAAGATAAATGAGCAAAGTCTGCGCTCTATCGCGCTTAGTAGCGCGTATGTGGCGGCTGCTTATGGGGCAGATTCGAGCTATTTTAATCCCGCAAATATGGGCTTTTTGGACGGCATTCGAAAAGACAAGCACGATTTGGAGGTGAGTCTCACGGCGATTTATATACCCGGCTTTAACTTTACCACTGACACGCGCACAAAGCAAATCGGCGAGGGTAGCATAAATTGGGGGCTTACTTCAAGCACTTATATGGGCTATTTGCAAAATGACGGCTCTATGAAGCCCCCCATAGACGATACTCTGGCGGCGGTTGCGAAGTTTTTTGGGATTAACGGACTTGATACGCTGAAAAATCCCATTGTCGTGCAACACGCCGTCCCAAATCAGCACGGCACTTTTGGTTACAGCGCAAATGGTGCGATGGTCGATGGGAGCGCGGATACGACTATTTTCCCCGTGCCAAAGGTGTTTTATAAGAGTGAGAGTTTTTTAAACTACGGCGGGGGCGGATTCAACGCTGGACTTGCATTTACTGCGCCTAGCGGTTTGGCGATGACTTGGAATGGCGAAGCGGGAGATTTTCTAAAAGATGTAATGATTGCGATTTTAGAGCTTAGCCCTGCGATTTCTTATCAATTCCGCGAGATAATTTCGATTGGTTTTAGCCCGCGAATCTTATATGGAATGGGGAATTTTAATAACACCGTTTATGTCCCACTGCAAGGCGATGTGTTGCTAAAATTGCAAGATTTTGATTCAATCCCTGACGCGCTAATCCCGCCTGTGATGAAAGAGCTGATAGATAATATCAATAACGCGCAAAATATGGGCGGATTTGCGGGATTTTTTGTCGGTGGCGGGGCGCATTGGAATAATAGAGAGCGGTATAATAATCCTACGCTTTTCAATCCCGAGCGGTGGTTTGGACTGCCAAATGTCGGCACTTTGGGCGATTATAAAAAAATCGCCGAGTATAATAAGCGCGTAGATTCTGCAAATGCGATAATGAAGGAAAATTGGAATTTTTACCAAAATGAGTGGAAAAATGGCAATTTAAGCTGGAAATATAATGACAAAACTTGCGCGAATGAGGATACGATTTGCCTCCCTACCTACTTTAATCCCGTGCCTTACCGCACTTACAAAACCACTCTGCCAAATGGCAAAGAGGCGACAGGATTTAAATTCGTAAATGGCGTAAATTACTGCATTAACAATCGCAACGGCTGGTCTGTCTTTTTTGGCTGTCAAAATATGAATTACAGCGAGTTAGATAGGCTGAAAAACGAGCTTGGCGTAAATTCGCTATATGTGAATTGCTACACGGGCACGGTGTATAACTTTGATGGCTCTCCGCAAACAGGCGACCCGGGACCTTGCAACTATCCAAACCCCACCGAAAAAGATGAAAACGGCGCACCGCGCGGATATAAGCACCTTTGGGGCGCAAAAGAAGTCGCAAATGCCTTTGGTATGGGCGATATGGATATAAAGACGATTTTGCAGGGCTCTACCAAAGTCGAGCAGCGAAGCAATGGCGCGGATTTGGCGTTTGGCTATCGCGCTGGAATAACCTATCGCCCCATAAATACAAAAAACTACGCGCTTAGCGCAAGTGTGGTGTTTGATTCGCCTGTGAAGTTTAAGTTTAAGGGCAAATTGGACGCGGATACTTACATAGGCGACCCCATTGGCGATGTGAATATGAAAGCAGATTTGGCGTTAGAAACGCAACTCCCCGCACAGCTCAAAGTCGGCATAGCACAGCGAATCTACAATCTAACCATCGAATTTGTCTATGAAAAAATCTGGTGGAGTGGCGGGAAAAAGTTTGATTTTAGTTTCAGCAATCCCACATTTACCGCACTAAACCCCGATAGCCTTGTCGCACAACTCATAAAGGCTGGGAAAATCGATAGTATGATGGATATGGCAAATTATAACGCAGTGGCGATGGGCAACGGCTGGAAGGACACAAACGCCTATCGCTTGGGATTCACATACCGAATGGATAATGGCATCACAATGATGTGGAGCGTGGCGTATGATGAAAGCCCCGTCCCGCAAGAGCAAATCGGTATCCCCGATAGCACCGCGTATATCGTGGGCGGTGGCATAAACTTCCCCGTTACAGAAAATCTCACGCTTGGCGCAAGTGCGACAATGTATCTAAAAGACGGCTCAAAGAGTATTTATCAATCAGGCGATTTGGGGAGGTTGATACTAGCGAATCTATCAATGGGGTATTCGTTTTAAGAATGATTTTTGGGGGCAATTTGTTCTGGGGTATGCAATTCACACGAAGTTTGCCCCATTGCGTCGTCAATGAACCACTAGTTCTATTTCCTAGCAACGGGGCAAACTTCGTGCAAAGCCACACCGCCATTACTTCGATTGTAATTTGCTAACGCAAATTATTTTAATATTTCGTCATTGCGAGACTTGCGAATGCAAGTCGTGGCAATCCAATTTAAATTGTCATATTGAGCGAAGCGAAATATCTCAAAAAAAGTCGTCATTGCGAGGCACGAAGTGCCGAAGCAATCCACACATTAGATTCTGCGATTTTCGTGCGAGATTCTGCGTTTTTCGTCAAATCGCAGAATCTAATGCAAAAAATCCAAATTTTCGCAGAATCTAAAAGCAAAATTCGCACAAATCTACTTCATATTCACAAACTCCCAATTCTCCGCCTTATAAATATCGCCCCGCACTTTGAGCACATCGCTAATTATCCACCGATTTGCCTCATTTTGCTCCAATCGCCACGAATACAAAATCGTGTGAAGTAACTCCCTATTTTGCGGATAATTTTGCAAAATATTTGGCGGCACATTTGGACATCCGCCTTTTAGATTCGCACAAAAAATGCTCACAATATCAAAGTTTGCCATCAAGCGCTTATCCACCTTCAACTCCCCACGCACCCCAAAATCCTTGAATAAAAACAGCACATCCGCATTGCCGCTTGGCATATTTATCGCATCATATCCGCCGTGGTCGCTCACAACCAAAATCTGCGTGTTATCATAAATCCCCGCATTTTTGAGATTTTTCACGAAATCGCGCAAATAATGCAAGGCACACGCTTCGGTGTCATAATGCTGATATGAATCTCGCGCATCCATCGCACTTTCATAATTCATCTGCGCTGTGTGCGGGAAGTCATCCCACGCCGTTTTTGCGCTAAAAAAGTCGCAACTCCGCCCATCAAAATATCGCGCGAGTGGATAATGCGTAATCATCGAGTGGATAAATTTAAAAGTCGGTTTCGCAGAATCTACGCGCAGATTCTGCGTAAATGCGTAAAAACTAGCAGAGTAACTTATCGCACTCATCGCATTTAGCGTCCTTTGCTTCGCAGAATCTACCATCCAACCATCCACATCTCGATAAATTTTTGCGCGAAATGGATACTCTGGGGCGAATTTGAATAGTCCAAAGTTCAGCAGTAGCGCGATTTGCGTCCCTAAAACGCTTCGATAAATATTTTTTTTAAGTAGATTTTCTCTGCGCTGATAATACTCATCAAACGCCCTGCTACTCGCACTAATGGCGAAAACCTCACTGCGAAACTTTGGCGCAATATTTTGAATATTTGTCGCTACAAATGGCAAAAGCGAAGTTTGAAATCCGCCATCCGCAAAGGCATTTGCAGTGCTTATAAACGCAGAATCTATTTGCTCTGCGAGATTCTGCGCCCTTTTATTCATATTATAAACCGCGTAATGCTCCCCGCCGATGAGCGTTGCCATCGTTTGCATTGTCGCATTACCCGAAGAAATCGCGTTTGGAAAAAGCGTAAATCCATCTAATGCGCTTTTTAGGTGCGGAAACTGCGTGAAAATAAAAGGCGTATGCGAACCGCTAAACATATCAAGCACGATTACCACGATATTTTTGTCCGTTTTGGAGTATGAAAAAAGCGGAGATTCTGCGTAGGGTAAATTTGCGTTATTTACGC
>NZ_JBSIUR010000004.1:0-189078 GCF_053654655.1 Helicobacter sp. 23-1045 | reverse complement strand
AAATGGCGCATTCAGCCTACTTAAATGTATGTTTGGATTTAGCGCGAGTGAGACGCTGCACAAATGGCATAGCACTTTTAGCACACTTGGGGCGAATGCAAATGAAATGGTGGCGTGGATTACCATCGCACTTCTAATTTGCGTAGCGTGTAGAAACGCCATTCAAATCGCAGAATCTGCAAAAATGCTTCATTTCATCATCGCTGGATTTGCCTTTGCGTTTGTGATATTAGAGATGCTTGGGGCGAGTTATGCGCCACCATTTATTTATTTTAATTTTTGAGGTTTTTAAATGCAATCAAAAAAATATATCGCTACATTTTTTATATTTAGTATTGGCGCGATTATCGTCTATTTTGCGATGCTTGTGTGTGCTGTGAAAATATTTTCGCTTCCCATTCTTACAAATGCCGAGATTTGGTTGAAAAATACCTACAAAATCAAAGATTATATAAACGCCACACCCACGCAAAAACGGCGACTTATTATCATTAGCGATTCTAACTCGCTGTTTGGATTTAACTCCGCGCTAATTGATGTAAAAACAAAATACAAACCGATAAATTACGCCACGCACGGCGGACTACCGATAAATTATCACATTGATAAAATTATAGATTCTGCGAAAAATGGAGATATCGTGCTAATGCCACTTGCCTTTGGATATTACACGCGAGGTGCGCCAAAAGATGATTTATGGTATATCCAAAATATGGAAACTTGGGGCGATTATGACAAATACATCGATTTTAAGGGCAGAATCTTAGCATATTCGCAGAATCCTCCGCTAAAAGTCGCCAAAACCATCATCAAATATATTTTTTATCGCAAAACTTCGCCAAACATCATAAGCGATATGCAAAATAAATGGGCGAATATCGCACCTTGCGAAGGGAAATTTGAAGGATATAACTATAAAAGTTTAAGCGTTTATGGAGATTTTTGCACGCAGGAAAATAATGGCGATTTTACGATAAAAAGCGATTATGGAATGGCGCAAAGCGTGGAAATTTCGGCGTTTTTTGTTGATGAATTTAGGCGATTGCAAAATTTCGCAGAATCTAAAAATATTAAGATTATTTTAACTTACCCTGCCACCGCAGAAAATGAACTATTTAGCGCAAATAATACGCAGATTCTGCGAAATATTAAGGCACTGCAAACTGCGCTAGAATCGCTAAATATTAAGATTTATGGCGATTTTAGAGATTTTATTTTTTCGCAAAAATATTTTTATGATACAAATTATCATCTCAATAAAAATGGCGCAAATTTACGCACGGAGGCGGTTATAAAACTATTGCAGAATTTAGAAAAAAATGGTGAGATTTAGGGTAGATTCTACGAAATTTGTGAGATTTTCGTGTAAATCGCAGAATCTTGCAATAACGAAATGAAAGTAGATTCTGCGGATTACCAAAGACACAAATTGCCACACAAAAAAATGTTATTTTACCGCTACAAATCCGCGAGTAAATCCCGCATAATCCTTGTAAAATTCTACGCTTTTATAGCAAGTCAAAAAATCCGCCAAATGCCCTTGATTGTGCCCTATTTCGCAACAAAGATAGTCTGAATTTAGCGCAATAATTTGGCGCAGAATCTCATCGCCATTTTTGCCACCAAAAAGCGCGTTTTGTGGTTCATAAGTCAAATTGCGTGGAATCGCATAATCCTCCGCAATATAGGGCGGATTTGAGATGATAAGCGAATCTTTTGGGTTAAAATCTACGCTTTTTAGCAAGTCAGATTCGACAAGCAAAATGCGCGATTTTAGGGTTGAATCTATCGCGGATTTTAGCGCGATATTTTTTTGTGCGATTTTAAGGGCGGTGGGCGAAATATCCGTTGCGATGATTTGAATGCGCGGATTTAAAAGGCAAAGCATAATGCTGATAATCCCGCTGCCTACGCCGATTTCATAGATTTTTTGAATGTCGTGCGCTTTAATTAACTGCAACGCCCTATCCACCAAAAGCTCGGTTTCTGGGCGCGGGATAAGCGCACCACAATCGATAAAAAATTCTTGTGAATAAAAACTCACTTTTTTTGTGATATATTCCAATGGATAGCCACAATTTAGGCGCGAAATGGCTTCAAAAAGCTGTTTTTGCAAAGTTTCCAAATTTAAGTTTTTAGATTCTTTGCTTTGCAGAGAATGACAATTTTGGATGGATTCTGCGCCTTGATGAGAATGACAAAACGCAGAATCTTGCGCTAAATTCGCGCCTTGTAAAAGTGGATTGCTTCTATCGCTTTGCTCTCTTGCAATGACGGACGCAGAATCTCCGCTAGATTCTGCGATTTTTAGCGCAGAATCTGCCAAAATATCTTGTATTTTTGCTTCGCTATGTGAGTGCAAAAAAACGCGATTTTTGCCTAAAAAGTGCGCTAGTAAAGTCTCGCACACCAAATTCGCTCGTTCGCCTTTATATGCCAAACGCGCTGATTTTAGTAGCGAATCAATCGTCATTTAAAGCGAATCAATCGTCATTTAATAAAAGTAAATATCCACTCTGCGCTCCATCTCTCTGCCCTTTTCATCGCTTCTCTCTCGCAACTGCCCCTCGTTAGAGCTCGCAATCTGCATATTTGGATATTGCTTTTTAATCGCCTTTATCGTCCGCTCGATGCGCTTGTTGATTAAAAAATGATTGTATTTTTTGTCGCCCAAATCGCATCCATATCCCATCACAAGGGCGACTTTGGCGTCTTTTGCGTTGCTTAAAAGCGAGGCGGCGAAAGTTTCTTGCTGTTTTTTGCCTAAAAATGAGCTATTTTTATCAAAAAATACCGACACTTTAAATGTGTATCCATCGATGATTTTGCCCGTTTGCAAAAACTGCTCTTGCGCGATTTGGTGCAGGGGCTTTTTGGGCTTGTCTGCTAGGGTTGTGATGGCGGTTAATGCTTTGCCCTCTTGCTTGATATCATCAAATTTTTGGGGTTCTTTTGGGGCAGATTCTGCGATTTTGGGAGTAGATTCTGCGGTAGATTCTGCGTTTTTGGGCGCAGAATCTGTGATTTTTGCGGTAGATTCTGCGTTTTTACAGCAATCAGGGACGCCACCACGGCACAGCATAATCGCTACAACAAACAGCACAGCTACAATCACGCCAAACACCAAAAACGGCGTTTTTAGGCACTTTGGATAAAATCCATCGACTTTATTTGGGTTTAAATCATTCATTTTTTGTCCTTTTAGATTTCGCAATTTAGATTCTGCGTTTGCAAATAAAGTGCGAATTTTGCACACTTTTGCCTTAAAATGCAATAAAACTAATATCGCCCTTTTAGCTCCAAATAAAATTGCGCTTCTTTTTTAATCGCTTCGATTTCTTTGGGTTGCAAGGGGCGGACGATTTTGGCGGGATTGCCAGAGATTAGCGACATTGGCGGGTATTTTTTGTTTTTTAGTAGCACACTGCCAGCTGTGATATAGCATTCATCGCCCACTACGGCATTATCAAGCACCACAGAACCCATACCAATAAGGCAATTATTGCCGATTTTGCACGCGTGGAGCGTAACTCTATGCCCGATTGTGCAATCATCGCCCACAATGACGCCAAGCCCATTTGGGAAAACTGCATCAGGCTGAATCGTGTGAATAATGGCTAAATCCTGAATATTTGTGCGTTTGCCGATTTTGATAGCGTTTAAATCCCCGCGCAAAACGCTCCCAAACCACACGCTTGAATCTTCATCAATACTCACATCGCCGATAATGCTGACATTATCAAAAATCCGCACACTAGCTTTAATCTGCGGTTTTTTGCCCTCAAATTCTAAAATCATATTCAAATCCTTTTTTGTTGAAATTTGCAAAAGTATAGCAGAATCTTTAAGCAATTTTAGGCTAAAATCGCACTTTTTTTAAACAGAACGCAACTAAATTGCAAGGAAATATCAAAATGCAAAATCCACTAAATAAACTTCGCACTTTTTCGCAAAATATCTTGCAGAATCTCTTTTCGCAGAATCTAACGCAAAATTCGCAGAATCTAAACGCAAAAAAACTTGCATTTTTGGGTGCTGAACTCGCATTTTGGGGATTTGTGGCGTTTATGTTGCTTATTAGCTCTTTTGCTTCTGGGCAATTTATGAAATACGATGATGGCGTAGGACAGCACCACGACCACCATTTGGCGTTTTTCACTTTTTTAAGCGGAATGGCGGCAAATGGGCATTTAAGCGGAATCGATTTTTACTCGCCACATTCGGTTTTTATCCCCATTGTGGTTGGGATTTTTTTAAAAATCTTTGGCGTTAGTCAAATCACACTTGCGGTATGTGTAGGCGGTGTGGGGATTTTCGTCGCATTTATTTTCATCTACAAAACGGCGCGATTAGTAATGCCCAATCTTTGGGCGAAATTTGCCATTCTTACAATCCTAATTAGCTTTCAGGGCAATGACCAGCCGTGGTTTAATCATATCTTTATGGTGTTTGTAGCGGCGGGAATCTACCTGCTATGCGCATATATCAAGGATAAAAAGGCGTGGCGACTTGTGGTGCTTGGATTTGTGTGCTTTTGCTTTCCGTATTTGCGTCAGCAAGGGCTTGTGATTTTGTCGGTGTTTTTTATCATTCCTATCATTCTTTATCACATAAGCGCGATTACAAAAAGGACTTATAAAGACATTTTGCGCCTAATACTTGGCTCATTTTTAGTCTTTAATGTGGCGTTTTTGGCGTTTGTATTTTTACGAAATGGCTTTGAAGGGTTAGAGATTTTATACTCATCGCTTTTGCCGTTAGTTTCGATGGCGCAACCTATGCAGGGCTATCCTGCGGACTTTGGCGTTATGGCAGCGCATATTTTCAACTACACTAGCAATGATGATACTTGGCACGGGCGCATTATGCAAAATATGCGCTATTGGCTAATCGTGCTAATCCCTTGCGTGTATTATGCGTTTCGTCCGCTCATTTTATATTTTAGCAAAGAGGCGATTTTAAATGAGGATACTGTCAAATTTATCGCCGCGCTTTTAACGCTCTCTACGATGGTTTTTAACTATCCCATTCAAGAGGATGCACGAATGAAAGTGCAATGTATGGTTGGGATTTGGCTTTTTATTGACGCACTTTATTTGACTATCTACAATAAGAAAGCGCGAATCGCTTCGCTTCTGGCAATCGCTGTGATTTTTTTAGGCTTTCATAATCTAAAATTGCGCCAATATGAAAATGCGTTTTCGTGGAATTATTACAATACTTTTTTGCGCACCAAACAAAACCACACGCGAATGCCAAAAAACACGCCTTATGCGAATCTAATCTTGCGAAACGCTTATGCTGATGATAAGTTGGATTCGCTTCAAAAATTGCGCGATTATGAGAGTTTGCACCCAAATGCGAAAATCATTTTTGATGGCGAGTTAGAGAGTATTGCTTCAAATGCGCCGTTGCTTTTTGGCGTGAAAAATGTCGCACTCGCGCATAAATTTCCATATTATTATCAGATTTTTGATAGGGAAAAATTTATGCCCGATATAAATGACAAATTCCGCGCGTTTGTAAGCGCAAATAAGCCTATAATTTTAGGTTGCGTTGATAAATACGGCAAAAAGTTAGGCGTTATGGATAAAGTTAGCGATTACAAAGTGCTAAAAACGCTAGGCAATGGCGATTGCTCGATTTTTGTGCCAAAAGATTCTGCAAAACGAGATTCTGCGAAAGATTCTGCGAAAAGTGCAGAATCTAGCAAAAATAAGGGAGTTAAAAAATGATTACTTTTAGTGAAATGCTATTAAAATTACAAGATTTTTGGAAAAATGAGGGCTGTTTGCTTTTGCAACCCTATGATATACCTGCGGGGGCTGGGACATTTCACCCTGCGACACTTTTGCGCTCACTAGATAGTGGTGATTGGGCGGTGGCATATACTGCGCCTTCACGCCGTCCCACAGATGGACGCTACGGGGAAAATCCAAATCGATTGGGTAGCTACTATCAATTTCAAGTGCTAATCAAACCTAGCCCCCAAAATATACAAGAAATTTATCTGCAAAGTTTGGAAATGCTAGGAATTGACACAAAGGCACACGACATTCGATTCATCGAAGATAATTGGGAATCGCCCACACTAGGCGCGTGGGGGCTTGGCTGGGAAGTGTGGTTAGATGGTATGGAAATCACGCAATTTACATATTTTCAGCAAGTAGGCGGATTGGAGTGCCACCCCACGCCTATCGAAATCACCTACGGCGTGGAGCGACTTGCAATGTATATCCAAAACAAACAAAGCGTTTTTGACATAGTTTTTAGCGAAAATAATGGCAAAATCGTCTCTTATGCAGATGTGCATAAACGCGGTGAATACGAGTTTTCAAAGTATCATTTTGAAGTGGCGGACACAAATATGCTATTTTTGCTTTTTGATAAATTTAAGGCGGAGGCAAAGTCGGCTCTCCGTGCGAATCTCCCGCTCCCTGCGTATGATTGCGTGATGTATTGTTCGCATTTTTTTAATGTGCTGGACGCACGGGGCGCAATTAGCGTAACGCAAAGGCAGGATTATATCTTGCAAATCCGCGAAATCGCCAAAGAATGCGCGGTAATGTATAAAGAAAATTCGTAGATTCTGCGAAATTTTTATAAGATTCTGCGAATCGCAGAATCTAATGCGAAAAATACCCACCCCCTTAATCCCCCTCCGCAAGGGAGGGGGAGAACTTTTTAGATTCTACGATTCGCAGAATCTAGCGGTAAATTATTGAGACTTTGAAAAAGTCGAAATATCTCCGTCATTGCGAGGCGCACGAGCAAAGCGAGTGCAACGAAGCAATCTATTTCAGCGACTTTTGAATCGTGTGAGAATCGCTTACTTTACGCGAATCTATCAAAACCAAATTTTAGATTTTCACGCGCAGTCCCAAAACACCCCAGCCAAATCCCGAGCTAACGGAGCTAGATTCGCCCAAAGCCCAGCTACAATTTAGTTCATAACTTAAACCTATATAATCATTAAAATACCAAATCAAACCAAGTTTCACTATGGGATACCACGAATCGATTTTTTGTTCTAGTGATAATCGTTTCTGTCCTGTGGTGTTTATGGATATGTCTGTGTAGCTACTCCAGCGTGTTGCTTCGAGTGTTATTTTTACTTTTGAACCTAAATCTTTCATTGCTCCGCCGCCCAAATACATATAAATATCACCACCTCCCCAATGTTGTGGTATATCTTTGAATTTATAGTATATTTCTACTTCACCACCGATTCGTTGCAATTTAAAAGTAGGCTCTATCATATCTATATCCGTAGAACTAGCAGTGGTTTTTATATTATATTTACCAACACTAGCAATCATATAACTATAAATAAAATTTAGCCCAAAAGCCCAATTATCGCCAAAATCACGCAAATATCCTACACGAGCGGTTAATGGATATGAATATAACGAATCATTAGCGTATAAAGTGTGTGGTGTGATTGTAGTGGTAGGATAAGTTCCGTTCCATTTATCTATAATTGTAAAGTCAATAGGCGCAATATTTATCTTGCCACCCATATTTAAAATCCCACCATCAAAGCCCAAAATAAAGTGATTGCGCCCATCTGCCCCAAAACTAAAAAATTCCTTTACATCCTCCCACGAATCCGAATCATCATCATAGCTTTGCGTGTAATTATATTGTGGCTCATTTGGGAAATTAGCAGAATAAAAATCCATAGAACCGCTAGTAGATTCATCGCTTGTAGATTCATCGTTTTTGGACTCTTTGCTAAAAGTCTTTGTATCGCTCCAAACCAATTCTCCATTTTGCAAATTTATCAATTCAAATGAAAAGAAATAATTTACAATCTTTTTATCATCTATAACCTTACTTGTTTGCGAGATTTCGCCTGTGAGATAATATAGTGGCGAATCTAAATTGCCTTTTTCTATCGTGGTGTATTGATTGTATTCGCTATCATCACGCAATTTGCGAACATCTCCTATTGCCTTTTCTATCTTTTTGTTTCTGCCTTCAAAAGAACTTAAAATTCTAAATTTTTTATGATTGATGAGTTTTTGCACGAGTTTTTGCCTAAATAGCGTAGTGTTAATGTCCTCATCTGTGTGATTTTCAATATCAGCAACCACTACGCCAAGTCTATCTTTTTGATATTTTGGTTCTTTGATATTTTTTAAAAAATGTGAATTTAAAAATGAATGTGTTATTTCGGTAATTTTATCGTCAATATCGTGCGCATCTATCCCAAAACTAATATAATCCCGCGAATCTACATATTGCGGTTGATTACTACTACAAGCGCAAAAAATAAAGGCAAAAATCAAAATCTGCGCTAGATTTTTATAAAAACTCGCTTGGGGGGGGGGATTTATAGTGCTGTGGCATTTTTATTTTTCCTATTTTGCTAAAATTTAATAAAATTTAAAAGGCGAAATTGTAGCATAAAAATTATACAAATTCGCAGAATCTAATATTTTTTCGCAAAATCTCGCAATGGCAAAATATGTGGATTGCTTCGGCACTTCGTGCCTCGCAATGACGGATTTGTGGCGGATTCTGCGATTTTTGTATTTTTTATGTTAGATTCTGCGATTCGCAGAATCTAAAAAGCAAATTTTTATCGTTTTACAGGAAACTATCGTTTTGAGAATTGTGGGCTTCTACGCGCTTTGCGTTTGCCGTATTTTTTGCGCTCTACCACGCGCGAATCGCGTGTCAAAAGCCCATTTGGTTTCAAAATCGCCCTGAAACTCGTATCATACAAATTCAAAGCCTTTGAAATGCCGTGTCGCAGAGCTTCCGCCTGTGCGTTATATCCGCCACCAAAGGTGATTGCGATAATATCCACGCTTTTTTCTTGCTTTGTAAGCACAAGCGGTTGCATAACTTTCATTTTTATCGCTTCGTGTCCGCCTAGCCACTCATCAAGGCTTTTGCCATTCACGCTCAAACGCCCCTTGCCACTTCTAATCCAAACTTTTGCTATCGCGCTTTTTCTTTTGCCTGTCGCATAAATTTTTGACATATTTTAACTCCCTTTTATTTTTTCTTTGCTGAAACTTGCGCTGTGTGCGGGTGTTCCGCGCCATTATATACTTTTAGCTTTTTAATCATCGCCTTGCCGAGTTTTGTCTTTGGGAGCATTCCGCGCACTGCGAGACGAAATAGCTTTTCAGGGTGCTTTTCTACCATCTCTGCGAGAGTTTTGGACTTTGTGCTGCCAAAATACCCGCTGTGCGTGAAATACTCTTTTGATTCTAACTTCAAACCGCTAAATTTCACCTGCCCCGCGTTGATAATCACCACAAAATCCCCGCAATCAATGTGTGGCGTGTAGATTGGCTTATGCTTACCGCGCAAATAAGTCGCCACCTTCGTTACAAGCCGTCCAAAAACCTCATCTTTGGCATCAAGCACAATCCATTCGCGCTTGACATTGCCATTTTTAGCCATCGTAGTCATATTTAAACCTTTAAATTTTGATTTATTAAAAAAGCGAAATTGTAGTGAATGAAACTTAAATTTTGCTGAATTTAAGCAAAAATTTAGGTTTAACAAGATTCTGCGATTTCGCAGAATCTCGCACAAAAATCCACAATTTTCGCAGAATCTCGCAGAATCTCGCGCTTTTGCCAAAAATCGCTAAAAATCCACCACATAGCGCAAAGTGATTCGATATGGATTTTTCACTTTGTAGCCGGGGCGGGAGGCGAGAGTTTGATTATTATTTCCGCCATTTGCACTGCCTTGAATGATGATATCCGCCCAAGGCGTCGCTTGATAGTCTAATAGCGGAAATTTCGCATTTAGCTCCACGCTATGCCCGATATAATAAATCGGCACACGGCAGGTGCGTTTGCCGTCTTTATATTTATCGCACGCACGCTTTTCTACCTGCCGCACTTTTTGGAAAAATGTCACCCTCGCACCCACATTTGCATTGACATTAAAAAAGTGCCGTTTCACATCCGCTAGTCCGATGGGACGCGCGGAATTCACATTATAAACCGCCATATATTGCGCGATTGCCTTTTTATCAAAGCTCGTCCCGCCAAATCCCATTCCACCAAAAATCCCCACCGCAATAAACTCGCTCTCCCAAAAGTCAATTAGCAAATCCGCATTTAGCGTATAATCCACAAAGCCGATTTTTTGCTCTTTTGAGTTTAGCGAAAGTGGCGTGTAGTGCTGAATGCCTAAATTTCCATAATAGCGAAATCCCACAAAGTCGTTTATAAAATGCTTATACCCTAGCAGAAATTCCCACGCAAACGCCCACGAGCTAGGATTTTTATTTTGCTGAGAGGGCCATCTTGGCGTGCTGTTGCCGTAATTTAATATCGGGTCATTTATGACTTGCGAGTGCGTTATCTCTATCTCGCTTTCCCCCGCGCCAAAGCCCACGCCAAGCATTATGTTTGTCGGCTCTTTTGCAAAGGCGGGGATTAGAAATGCGATTAGCGTGATTTTAAGTAAAGTTATATATTTCATTTTCCACCCCCTTAAAATGCGAAAATATAGCGCAGTGTGAGTTTGTAGGGATTTTTCACTTCATATCCCGGACGCTTCCAAAGGCACTTATACTGCCCTGTGAGATTAGTATCTTTATCCGTGCAATACGCGCCAATCACATCGCCCGGGTCAGTCGGATGATAAGTTAGCATTGGGAATTTCGCATTAAACTCCACGCTATGCTCTAAATATGAGATTGGCACGCGACAAGTGCGCCGTCCATTTTCCACATCGCCACAAGTTTTTTGTGCGACTTTGCGGATTTTTTGAAAGAAGTTAAAGCGCATTCCTGCGGATAAAGACGCGCTTAAATGATGATTTTTCGTCTGCCCTATGTTTTTGTATCGCTCGTTTGAAAAATTTGGACTTTCCTTGCTCCATCTTTTGCGATAATTATCTAACGCAGGTGAGTCAAAATACGCCCCACCCACGCCAAATCCGCCCAAAATCCCAAAGCTCCAAAATTCGCTTGTGTAAAAATTTAAGAGCAAGTCCGCGTTTGCGGTGTATTCGATAATGCCGGCTTTGACATTTCCGCTTGTGAAAATCTCGTGCTTGTAGTGCTGTGCGCCGACATTTGCGTAGTAGCGAAATCCTACCCAATCATTCAACCAATGCTTATACCCCGCCAAAAACTCCCAAGTGACGCCCCAATCCTTAATGCTAGAATTATCCACCGGCGTCCAATCTTTCCAAGTGACACCGATTTTATTATTC
This sequence comes from Helicobacter sp. 23-1045, assembly GCF_053654655.1. Taxonomy (NCBI): domain Bacteria; kingdom Pseudomonadati; phylum Campylobacterota; class Epsilonproteobacteria; order Campylobacterales; family Helicobacteraceae; genus Helicobacter; species Helicobacter sp. 23-1045. The sequence continues at coordinate 177,882 of NZ_JBSIUR010000004.1, read as the reverse complement.
GCAGAATCGGGGTAGATTTCATCAATTTGGCTTAATCCCGCGCCAATGCCAAAGCCAAAAATCCAATTTGATGGCTCTTTGGCGTCTATCGCATTACTTGTTAAGCCCCCCCCCAGCACGAGTATGGCAAAAAGTAATTTTGCGGATTTTATTTTGTCGCGTAATTTATCGCGTGTATCGCATCTTGCAGTCATTTTAAAAGTCCCTTTTTAATGAAGTTATCAAAGCGGATTATATCATAAAATTAACATTTTATTGACAATTTTAGGATTTTTGATTTTATTTGATTTTGTTTGATTTTGGCGCAGAATCTAGCGCAGATTCTGCGAATTTAATAAAAATTTGCGTGCGAGTCGCAGAATCTAATATTTTTCGCAGAATCTCGCGTAGATTCTGCGATTTAACTTTTATAATGTCGCTCTTGAAATTGCAAAATATTGCGCCCTTCGCTATCAATCTCATATTGGGCGTCAAACTGCTTTTTGATGATTTCTTCAAACATTTCGCGCTTACTTGCATCGCTCAAAATCCGCTCCACCAAGCCATAAAGCTGAATGTCCTGTGTGAGAATATCAAACGCCCTTTGCCTATCTTGGATAAAAAGATTGTTATCCGCCTTGTAATCCAAAAGGCGCAAAATCACCCTGTCATAGACTTTTAGCGCGAGATTTTTGGGGGCGATTGTATCTAACAAATACGCTTTTGTGCGCTCGATTGCTTTATGTTTGTCGTTTGGATTTGAGTTGATTAGTGCAGGGAGAAGCGTGAATAATCGCTCGATTTTGCTCCCTAGTGCGCGGGTTTGCAGGCGAATGAAAATCCTATCGATGAAGCTGTATTTGTATAAATCGATGAAGTTTAGGTTGAATTTTTTGTCCATTTTGCGCCTTTATTTTAAATGCGTGGATTGTAGCAAAAAATACATTTAGATTCGGCGAATTTGGCGGGGTAGATTTGGCGAATCGCGTGAAAATCGTAGAATCTAATTTAAATTGTCATTCTGAGCGTAGCGCAACGCGCGAAGCGAAGAATCTCAAAAATAGAGATATTTCGACTTTTTCAAAGTCTCAATATGACAAGTGGAGGCGAGCTTCTGCAATTCGTAGAATCTAGTGCGTTTTTTGTTATTTTGAGCGAAGCGCAACGCGCGAAGCGAAGAATCTTAAAAAATTCTTCCCCTCCCCTTGCGGTGTGTTTCTCATTTTCTCCCCCTCCCTTGCGGAGGGGGATTAAGTGGGTGGGTAATTTTCGCATTAGATTCTGCGTTTTTGTAGAAAAAGGTTTCGTTTTGTTTGAGAAGCGCAGAATCTGCCCTAAACTCGTCATTGCGAGGGAGCGAAGCAACCGAAGCAATCCACGAATCACTTGAATCATTTGGATTTGCATATTTATTTGTGTTTGTGGATTGCCACGAATCTGCTAACGCAGATTCTCGCAATGACGGAAATTGTGCGGTAGATTCTGCGTTTTTGTAGAAAAATGTTTCGTTTTGTTTTAAAATTGCAGAATCTGCCATAAACTCGTCATTGCGAGGGAGCGAAGCGACCGAAGCAATCCACGAATCACTTGAATTGTTTAGATTTGCGTATTCATTTGCGTTTATTATGGATTGCCACGAATCTGCTAACACAGATTCTCGCAATGACGAAAATTGTGCGTTAGATTCTGCGCCTCGCAATGACGAAACTTTTTTAATTCTGCGAATCGTGCGTTTTTGCGGGGTTTGTGAATTTTGCGGAGTTTGCGTTAGATTCTGCGATTTGCCAAATTTGCGTGGGAAAATTTGCGAGTTTAGCAATAAAGAAAGATTATTCATCGTGCGGAGGTTTGTCCTAAAAGTCGCGCTAATCAAAGTATTTTGCGGTTTTGGAGTGATGATAAAATGCTTCCCACTTTGCGAGATTTCAAAAATGTCATCTTTCGTAGTTAGGTGCGAAATATCCACGCCTAGCTTATTTGCGCCACTTTTATCAACGACTAATTTTTCAAACAAATATCCACTGCCAAACTCGAAATTTTCCCCAAAGTCCAAAATCAACTTCCCATTTTCGGCAAATTTCACACTGCCATTTTGTAGCACCAAATGCGAATTATCGATTGTGCCGTTTGTGCCATTTGAAGTCCCGCTAAATGCGTTAAATTTCGCAGAATCTTCCGTGATTTTTATCGCATAATTTTGTAGCGTGAGATTGACGCTTTTAAAATGATATTTGCCTTCAAGCGGATTTATCGTGCCGAAATTTTGAATGGTAACCATTTGATTGCTGTGGTCGTTATAACTCACGGAAATCCCCTGCATTGCGCCATAATTGATGAGATTTTTAATCGCACCTTTGTTAAATGTGATGTAAGTATCAATCGTGTTGTAATTGATAAAAGTTGCTATGATTCCTTTCTCATTGCCGTTCTCCGCGAGATTTATGCTAGTGCCACTGCCTAGCGTGAAATGGGTGTGATTGGTGATTAAATCATAGGGCTTTTTAATATCGCAATTTCCACCATTGATTTCGCAAGCGACACTCAACTCAATCGCATTTAATAAGCAAAATCCCCCCCCCCGTGAGAACAAAATAATAAAAAGCAAAATATGAGGTAATGTAATTTTTGCAGAATCTAAATTCGAAGTGCGTTTGATTCTTTGAAACGCAGAATCTGCGGTGGATTGGGCAATTTTTGGGCAAATCGCAGAATCTTGCAATAATGGCGCAGGTTTGGATTGCTTCGTTGCACTCGCTTCGCTTCGTGCGCCTCGCAATGACGAAAAATTAGCAGAATCTGCTCCAAGATTCTGCGAATTTTGTGTGAGATTTTTCGTTTCGCTCAAAATGACAAAATATACTAGATTCTGCGAAAAACGCGTGAGATTCTGCGATTTTCGTGCGATTCGCAGAATCTGCGAATTTATAAAATCCCCCCCCCCCGCAATCAGCATAAATAACAATCTTTTCATTTCCCACCTCCGCAAAAATAAAACGCATTATTGCGTAAAAATATTAAATTTTCGCAGAATCTTGCAGAGATTTCATTGTAGATTCTGCGTTTCGCTTGATTTTTAGCGAATTTAGGACGACTAATATCGAGCTAAAACTCATACTAATCGCCGCAAAGAGCGGGATTATAAGCCCTGCCATCGCAATGGGGATTGTAAGTAGATTGTAAATTATGCTAATTTTTATGTTTTGCTTAATCGTGGCGTAGGTTTTTAGCGCGATTTTGTGCGCTAATCGCAAACTTTGCAGACTATCATCAAGCAAAACAATATCGCTTGATTCGATTGCCACATCGCTCCCCGCGCCCATAGAAATGGCTATGTCGCTTTTGTTTAGCGCGATTGCGTCATTTATGCCATCGCCTATCATTACGACTTTGTGCCCTTGTGCGCGGAGTTTGTCGATAAATGCGCTTTTATCGATTGGGGATTGTTCGGCGTAAAATTCGGCGATTTTTAGCGAATCTGCGATTGATTTCACCACTGCGAATCTATCGCCACTTAAAATCACCACGCGAAATCCTTGTGATTGAAACTCTGCAATCGCCTCTTTTGCGCCATTTTTTAGCCTATCTTTCAAATCAAAAATCGCCACTAATTCGCCGTTGATTGCGTAATAAAATTTGCTTGAATTAGATTTGTCCATTAAATCCAAATCCGCAAATCTCACGCCATATTCGCGCATAAAGGATTCGCTTCCGCCCAAAAGCTCCAAATCGCCACATTTCGCGCTTATGCCTTTTTGGGAGATTTGCTTAAAATCAGTAATTGCGCTTTTGGATTTGCGCCCAAAATCGCTTTTAGATTCGTGATTAGATTCGATAGATTCGCCTAAAAATTCTGCGATTCCTTTGCTTATCGGGTGCGTATTTAAAAGCACAAAATCACGCAAGATTAGCACTTCATATTCACGCAATTTCACTTCGCCCACGACTTTTGGCTTGCCAAAAGTGAGCGTCCCCGTTTTGTCAAACACAATGCAATCGCTTTTGGCAAAACTCTCCAAAAACCGCGCCTCTTTGAAAAGCAATTTGCGCTTGTAAGCCTCTGTGATGCCGATAATCGTAGCAATCGGTGTAGCAAGGGCAAGAGCGCAGGGACAAGCGATGATTATCACGCTGACTGCGACAATCATCGCCTTTTCAAAACTGCCCGAACTCCACGCCCAAAACGCAAATGTCGCCACCGCACAAAGCAACACAAACGCGCTAAAATGATAAGAAATCGCATTTGCCTTTGTCTCAATGGTGGGCTTTTTTGTGATTGAGTCCTGAATCAAATTTATGATATTATTTAGCGTTGAATCTTCAAAAATCCGCGTGGCACGATAAAAAATTGTCCGCTCCAAATTTATAGAGCCTGAAATTAGCGGGGCGTTTTGGGTTTTGGATTCTAACGCTGATTCGCCTGTAAGCATTGAGCTGTCGATTGTCGCGCTTGGGGATAGCAAAATGCCATCGATTGCGATTTTTTCGCCAGCTTTTACTTGGATAATGTCGCCTATTTGCACTTCTTCGGGGCTAATTGTTTTTAGTGCGCTTCTCTCAAAGTCCGCCGATTCGCATACGCTTACAATCGTAGGCACACTTAGATTTAGCCTATCAATGCTGTCCCCCGCGCTTTTTTTGGTGGTAATCTCCAAAAATTTACCGATTAGCACAAAAGTGATAATCATCGTAACGCTTTCAAAATAAGTCTCGCCACTATGCGAAAGCGCGGCATAAATCGAATAAATATACGCCAAAGTCGCGCCTGTGGCGACAAGCAAGTCCATATTTATAAAGCCATTTTTTAGCCCAAAATAGCCACTGCGGAAAAATATAAAGCCCGAAAAAAACAGCGTGGGCGTGGCTAGGGCGAATCCCGCCAAATTTAAAATGTCCTTAATATCCCGCTCCATACCCAAAAAATACCCGCTATACTGCGCCACCGCAATCCACATAATATTCATCGTGCAAAAAATGCCCACAATCATTCGCGTGTAGTAGCTTTTGCGCTCTTTTGCGTTGATATTTTCTAGCATTTTTGGGTCATAGCCTTGCGCATCATAGCCGATTGCGCGAATTTTAGCGATAATCGCGCTTAGTGGGATTTGATTTTTATCAAAAATAATTTTTGCTTTGTTGTTTGTGAAATTTATATCCGCGCTGATAATGCCCTGTGTAGCGTTTAAAATCTTTTGATTTAGCCACACACACGCAATGCAGTGAATGCCCTCAATGATGAGGGAGACTTCGCAAAGTTGTGGTTGTGATTTATTATGCGAATCGGGCTTTGATTCGTGCGAATCTTGGGAATTTTTGTGCGAATCACTACGCGAATCTTTGCGCCCCAAAATCTTAATATATTTTTTTGCATAAGATTCGCTATCAAATTTTGCTAAATCATCGTTGAGTGGCTCTTTTGGCGGAGTGAGCGTGGTTGCGCCGATTTTATTATAAAATTCGCCTAAATTGCATTCGCCCAAAAGCGTGAAAACGCCCTCGCACCCGCGACAACAGAAATATTCTACCTTGCCATTTATGACTTTTTTAAAAAGCGCGGATTTTTCATACTTCAAATGGCAGTGAGAGCAGGATTTCATTGAAAGTTACGAATCTTATTGGTGTAAAAAATTACTTAAAAACATACAGCGCAAGAGTAACTGCGCCCACCACCAAAGCACCAAAGGCGACTTGTATTGCGATAATCCACTTTAATAGGTCGTATTTTATGCCATCAAATCTTTTATATACGCCATCAAATCTTTGATTCATATCGCCTTTTAACGCAACAATATCTTCTTTTATAGACACAATGTCCTCTTTGACAGCCATAATATCTTCTTTAACAGCCATAATATCCTCTTTTAAAGCCATAATGTCGCCTTTTGTGGCGAAATTATCCAAGTTTTTTGTGTCTTTGTTGCTTTGCTCTAAAATCGAATCGGCGATTTCTACCACGCCCTCTTTGATTTTCTCTCTATTTTCGCTAGAAATGTTCGCAAAACAAGTGCTGATAAAATTGTCAATCAAAATCCGTGTGCTTTTATTTACCGCTACCATTTTAAGTCCTTTACGCAAAAATTTTTAGCATTATATCCTAAAATCTGCGTTATTTTGCATTTGATTTCGCAGAATCTACGCTAGATTCTGCGATTTTGCCACTTGAATCTACGCTCGAATCTGCGCTAGATTCTGCGATTTTCGCAGAATCTACGAGCGATTCGCCTAAAACCTTATACGCACTATCTATTTCTCGTAAAATCTCATTATCAAATTGCTTATTTAAACTCTTAAAAATATTTTGCTTTTTTGCCTTTATCGCGCTGTGGTAGGCGTTTTCTAAATCTGTGCGAGTAAAATTTGCATTTAGTCCAAGCACCTCCATCGCCTTTTTCTTTGACATTGCCACTGCGCCTTGCGCGAATTTCGCCTCAAAGTCATCATAGATTTTATTAAAATCATCATTATTTAGCTCAAAAATCGCCGCCACATCGATGATTTTCTCCCTCTCCGCCTCTGATAAAATCCCATCCGCATAAGCCAAAGCAAACAAAAACTCCACGACTTTAACTCGCTTTTTATACTCGCCCTTTGTCGCCTCCACAAAGGCACTCGCCAAAGCGTCCAAATCATCACTTGCATTATCAAAAATGCTTTGCAAACCGCCCCGCGCGTCTTTATAATCTTTGTATTGATTGATTTCATCTGCCATATCATCTAGCATATCTTTGATGAGTTCGCGCTCTAACGCACACACTTCGCCATCGCTCCGCGCTACATTTGCCAAAATCTGCGTCAAAATCCCAAACTCGCCCTTTTTGATTTTATCCTCATCGGTTATCATCTCATAGGGGCTATCCTCTGGCTTATACTCACTTCTAAAACTCTCGCCTAAATCCTTGCTTTGCATTGGGTTATATGGATTTTTCATATAGTCGCTAAAACTATTATAAAGCATATAAAGCACGCCCCCTGCGATAATTAAAAGTAAAATCTCCATTTTTCGTCCTTTTATTTTTGGTTTTGCTCTTTTTTCTCTAAAATGCGCTTTTCTTCTAATGATAATTTTTGCTCGTTTTTCTCCCGCACCATCTCTTTAAACGCCTCGCTTTCTTCAAGCGCAGAATCTCTCTTTGGCGAAATGCAAAGGATTGCAAAGACAAATGCGCCCAAAATGCACGCCATCATCAAATCGCCACTAATTACCTGCCAAATGGCGATTACGATTATTGATAGTGCGACTTTTAGCGCAAACTTCATCAGTATCTCTTTACAAAAAATCTGGCGCGAATTTGTGGTAGCGAAAATTTAGCGCGCTCTCATTGCGCTCACCAAATGCCAAAAGCAAAAGCTGTGGCAAAAACAGCACGGGCATATCGCCTAAATTGCGGTTTGCGATTCGCGTCAAAGATTTGCGCTCTTTGTCAAACATCTCAAATACACTCATCGATTGCGCGATGATGAAATCACTCGCAGAATCTAGCGCATTTTCAAAGTATTTCGCGCCGTATTTGTGCGCTAAATCCCTATTTGGCAGAGAAAAAATATCGCTTGTTTCAATAAAATTTATCTTAATTTTTAGCGCATTTAAAATCTTTTCCAAATTCGCGCAAAACGCAGAATCGCTCCCCAAAACCGCCACGCTAAAATCGCTCAAATCGCTTTTAAGATTTGCGCGAATCTTATCGCAAGATTCGCCCAAAAGATTTGCCAAATGCGATATTTTCGTATCTTGGCTATATTGCAATTTAAATCGCGCTAACTCGCCTTCAACCGCGCTGTAAAGATTTGGGTTTTCATCAATTCTATTTTTAGAAAATGTGATATTTTTGAATGCGTCATCTTCTAAAATAAGCAAATCTCGTCCCTTTGATAGCGCGATATTATAAGCGTTTGCGACAAAAAACCGCTTTTCATTTAGCAAATAATTGCCCCCATAAAATTCAAACTTTTCACTATCCACCGCTTCAATATCAAGTCGCTTAAATAGCGCGATTGCTGATGAAATCAGCGATAAATTATCATAATAATGATAGATTAGATTCATCAAATATCCTTTATAATGCTGTATTTTTGGGCGTTTGCCTTTTTTAGCTTGCTAATATAGGGCAGATTCGCGCTAAAAAGCTCTCTTTGCAAACTTTCAATCTCATCATCAATGCTTTTATCAGGCGGATAAATCAAATCTTTTGTAGCGATGTGATTTATAATCCCGCGCTCAAAATCAAAAATCGATTCAAATAATTCTGTCGCATTATCTTGGTAATGCAACGCCATCCATTTCACAAACAACGCCCACCCATCGCCCACATAATCGCGCAAATCCAAAGGCGAAATGAGATTTATCAAAATGTATTTTTTAAATTCGCTTTTTGATTCGACATTCAAAAACGCAAATTTTTCTAATTGCGGGGCATAAAGCGCGAAAACTTCGTCTTTATTGATTAGCAAATCTTTTAGCGCGTATTTTTGACATAGCGAATCTATCGCAAGATTCGCCCCAAAATGCGCGTGAATCTCTGCTAATTTCACATTGCTAAAAATCGCTTTACCATTTATGCGAAAGCCAAAGGATTCTTTGTCATAAGTGAAATTTTCTAGCGTTTTTTCAATCTCTTTCATCAAATCTTTTAGACTCAAATTTTCATCAATGTCAATTTTCACGCGCTCATAATGCTCGTTGTAATCGAATTTCGCGTCAAATCGAAATACGCTTATTTCAAATCTCATTTTGCTCCCCCTTTTTTATTAGATTCTGCGCCACAGCACGATTCAAATTCGTTTAAAAGACTTTTAACTTCATTTATCCCAATCCTCCAAAACGCAGAATCTTCAATATCAAAGCCAAAAATTTTTACCAAATCTTTGGGCGATTTTGAACCACCAGCGGACAAAAACGCCGTGTATTTGGGGACAAATGATTTTTTGTCTTTTTTGTAAAGTCCAAAGAGTGCCAAACTCAAAAGCTGCCCATAAGAGTATGCGTAGCAGTAAAATGGCGAGTGAATAAAGTGTGGGATATAGCTCCACCAAAGCGCGTAATTTTTGGTGAGTTTTAGTGAATCGCCAAACATTTTTGCATTTTCGCTCTGCCAAATTTCGCTTAAAGATTCAACGCTTAATTCATCGCTTTTTGAATGAATCTTGCGCTCAAAATTTGTCATCACCACTTGCCTAAAAAGCGTGGAGAAAATATCCTCAATTTTCCCTGCATAAATGGCGGTTAGCTCTTTGCCACTCAATTTTTGCTTCATTTTATCAAAAAGCAACATTTCGCCAAAAACACTCGCCGTTTCCGCCGTTGTAAGCGGTGTGTCCATATTCAAATAACCCACGCTTTTGCTTAACTCTTGGTGAATCGCGTGTCCAAATTCGTGTGCGATAGTGAAAATATCGCGCCTCCCGCCTGTGTAGTTTAGTAGCACAAAAGGGTGCGCGTGTGGTGTCGCGCCGTGCGAAAATGCCCCGCCTCTTTTATCATTGCTTGGGTGCGAATCTACCCATCCATTTTTGAATGCAGATTCTGCGATTTTGCCAAATGTAGGGCTAAAATCAGCATAAGTTTGCAAAACCAAATCTTTTGCCTCTGCATAAGGGATTTTGGCGTTTGATTCAAAGTTTAGCGGTGCGTATCTATCAAAATCTTTTAGCTTTTTTATGCCTAAAAGGCGCGATTTTAGGCGATAATAGCGATGAACTAGCGCGAAATTTGATTCGACAATCTTTATCATCGAATCCACGCTTTTTTGGGAGATTTGATTATCAATGTGGCGAAAGGATTCGCTTAGCTCATAGCCCCGCAATTCGCGCGAAATCTCCGTATCTTTTTTGATAATATTTATAATGTAGCTTAAAATATGCGCGGATTTTTTGAGATTTTTTGTCATCGCTTTTTGCGCGCTTTTTCGCACTGCACGGCTTTTGTCGTGTAGCTTGGATAAAATCTCTTCTTCGCTCAATTCTTGTGAATCTAGCTTAAAACGCATTTTGCTAATATGCTCATCAAAAAGTCTGCTAAACGCATTTGCGCCCACAGGGGAGAGTTTTAAGATGATTTTTTCCTCTGCCTTGCTTAAAGAGTGCTTTTTTTGTGCGAAAATTTTGGAGAGATAATATTTGTAATTTTTGCTTTGGGCGATTAGATTTTTGGCGATTTTATCGCTATTTTTTGATAGCTCAGCAAATTCCACTTCAAAAAATATGACAATGCTTTGAATTTCATTTACGACAAGCTCGTATTTTGCGTAGATTCCGCCGTTTTTGGTGTCCTTTGCAAAAAGCAAAAACGCATAAGTGGCGATTCGCGCTAATCCCTCGCAAATCCCCTCATACTCGCGCATAACGCTATCAATATCGTTTATTTTTGCAATATTGCCACTATATTTTTTTTCAAAATTTTGTGCGCGAATCTTTAAATCTTTTGCAAATCTATCTACTTCTTTTGTGCTTTTAAAAAGCGGTTTTAAGTCCCACACATCGATATTTTCTTTATTCATTCTTTACTCCATTTTTGCAAATTATAGCAGAATCTAACTCATTCTAACCATTCTTTGATTTTATCCAAACAACTATCCAAAATCCCCTTGTGTGGCTCACTTTTTAGCCCAAAAGATTTATGCAAATCCTCTGCGATTTTGCGTTGCTCTGCTGTGAGTTTTTCACTTGGATAAGTGATTTTGATTTGGACGATAAATCGCCCTTTTTGGCTACTATTTAGGCTTTTTACGCCCTCATTTTTGAAAACAAATTGTTCTTTGTCTTTGGCATTTGGCGGGATTTTTAGCTCTAATTCGCCCCGCAAACTAGGCACTTTTATGCTTCCACCCAAAATAATATTTGTAAAAAACACGGGGATTTCTATGTAAATATCGCTTCCGTGCCGAATGAAATGCGAATCTTCGCTCACATCAATGATAATGTATAAATCCCCGCGCTCCCCGCTTGGTAGCTTGTGTCCGTGATTTGAAGCGCGGATTCGATTGTCTGTATCGATGCCTTCTGGGATTTCAATGGTGAATTTTTCCTCTAATTTCGTGAATTTTTTGCCATTGCATTTGGGGCATTTATCTTTGATGATTTCGCCTAATCCACCGCATTTTGGACAAGTTTGCGCAAAAGTCATAAAGCCACTGCGCGTATAAACCTTGCCCTGCCCTTTACACGCGCCACATTGCTCTTTTGATTTTGCGCCACTGCCTTTGCATTCCTCGCAATACGCTCTATATGAATTTTTGATTTCTTTTTTGCAACCAAAGACGGCTTCTTTGAAACTCAAATTTAGCGCAATGGCAAAGTCCGATTCAAAGCCACTTTGCCTCCGATTTGCGCCAAATCCACCGCCAAATCCGCTCCCAAAAACGCTCTCAAATATAGAGCCAATGTCGCCAAAAATATCGCCAAAATCTTTCCCGCTAAAACCGCTAAATCCGCTGTTTTCTAGCCCTGCCTTGCCGTATTTGTCATAAATCTCGCGTTTGCTATCATCGCTAAGCACTTGATAGGCTTCATTTATTTGCTTAAATTTTTCCTCCGCGTCCTTGTCGCCCTCATTTCTATCGGGGTGATATTTTAGGGCAAGTTTGCGATAAGCCTTTTTTATAATCTCTTTGTCGCTTGTTTTCTGTATTTCAAGCACTTCGTAATAATCAAATTCTTCCAAAATCTACCTCGAATCTTTAAAATTTGCAAAATTGTAATTGTGGCAAAAAATTGCTGATTTTATACATAAAGCTCACGATATTTTCCTTTGAATCGCCTATGAAACCAAAACCACTCATCTGGTTTCTCACGGATTATGCGCTCTGTAAAGTCGCTTTGCGCCTGTGTCATTGCCAAAATATCCGCCAGCGTGATTTTTTCATCAAAGCATTTGTGTAGTCCAAAATTTTTAACCTTTCATTTACAGAGTTGCAAAAATGCGAAATTATAGCAGAAAAGATTGTTTTAAGGGGTAGATTCTGCGATTTTATTTTGAAAATAATGCTAGATTCTGCGGAATTTGTTTGATTTTCGCAGAATCTCGCGAATTTTTGGCAGATTCTGCGAATCTTGCATATTTTCGCAGAATCTTGGCGTAGAATCTCGCAAATTTTTGGCAGATTCTGCGAATCGTGCGAAATAAATTTTGTCATATTGAGACTTTGAAAAAGTCGAAATATCTCAAAAATTTAAAAAAAGAGATTCTTCGCTTTACACTTCGCATTCGCGCGAGAATGACAAGGTTGCTAAAACTCAATAACGCCCGTAGAAGCAAGTGGGATGATTTTATCGCCATTGCCTCCGCTGCTTGCATAGCTCATACGCAAAGCGCTACAAAAGTCATCTTTGTCATAATCATCGCTCAATCTGCTAGGGTTAAAGTGCATATTGCCATCGCGGGGATTTATCCACAGCGCGGGCAGTCCGCTTATATCTTTGCATAGTTTGCGCTTCTTGCCTTTTTCGTCCGTGCCGATGGCGTAAATGCCATTATTTCCCGCTTTCCACCTGCTTTCATCAAGTTCTGCAATTTCCATAATCCACTCGCCCCAATCTTTGCCATTTGGTGCTTTGCGTTTATTTACATCAATATTATCCGCAAAGACTTTTGCTACAATCGCCTTTTGCGCGGACGCTAAGTCGCTTCTAGCGGTTGCCACTTGCCCATCTGTCCTATCTGCTGTAAATCTAGGCACGGCAACTGCCGTAAGTATTAAGAACACAAAAAGCAATGGTATGAATAAAAGAACTATAAATAACCCCACAGACGCCTCTTTTGGTTGCTCACTATAAATACAATTCTTACTAAATGCAAGATATAGAAATGCTATCAAATTTATATGTGGAATGGCAAGTAAGAATCTAATCCCCACGCCACAGCCAAATTTTCCACCTAATTTAAATGCCAAAACAAGACGCATAATCAAAAATGGCAAGGCAAAAAGAAAATATATAATATCATAAGCTCTTTCTTCATCTGTGATAATCATTACGACTAGCCCCATAATAATGCCAAAAAATTGAATCATTACCACCACAAGAAAGCCCACGCCAAAGCCAACGCCACCTGCGACTTTGCCTAAAATATAGGCATTGTAAAATGGCACGATTGCCGCCCAGCCCTCTTCGCCACCTTTTTTAAAGATTTTCCACCACGAGACAACAAGTGCCACTAGATACGCAATCACAAGCAATACAAGTAAAAATCCAAGCAATGCTAACAATCCATCATTCATAATCAATCCTTTAAATTAAAATTTCTAAAAACGAATTTTGCCCCCCCCCAACCTTAAATTTCGCTGAAAAATATGAGAAATTTTGAAAATTTTTGATTTTTTTTGAATTTTTGTGATTTTTTGTGATTTTTTGTGAATTTTTGTGAAAAAAATGCAGAATTTTGGGATTTTTTAAAAGCAGATTCTGCGTTTTTCGCCTAAAATCGCAGAATCTAAACGCAGAATCTATAAATTCGCAGAATCTAATAAAAAATCCTACAACTTCGACACAATCTCATAAGTATCCTGCGCGATTACTAGCTCTTCATTTGTGGGGATTACGCAGACTTTGACTTTTGAGTCCGCCGTAGAGATTAACGCTTCTTTGCCGATGGTGGCGACATTTACGCCGATATCTAGTTGCACTCCCAAAAATCCCAAATGCTCCACGATTAGTCCGCGAATATACACGGCATTTTCGCCCACCCCAGCGCAAAATGCAATCGCATCTACGCCATTCATCGCTGCCATATATGAGCCTATGTATTTTGCCACGCGGTAGGCAAATACGCGCCTTGCAAGTGCGGCAAGCTCGTTGCCACTGCCTTCTGCGGCAAGTAAGTCTCTAAAATCGCTTGATAGCTTTGAGATTCCAAGCACGCCACTTTTTTTGTTTAGCACATTTAAAATCTCATCAATGTTTAGATTTTCCTTTTTTGCGATATATTGAAGCACCGCAGGGTCTAAATCCCCGCTACGCGTCCCCATAGCGATTCCCTCCAAAGGCGAAAGCCCCATACTTGTATCAACGCTCTTGCCGTTTTGAACCGCGCAGAGCGAGCTTCCATTGCCTAAATGGCAAGTGATAATTTTGGAGTTATTTATATCTAATCCCAAAAATTCCGCCGTGCGCTTGCTTACAAACTTATGACTTGTGCCGTGAAAGCCGTATTTGCGGACTTTGTATTTCTCATACCACTCATAAGGCAATGCGTAAAGATACGCGCGGGGTGGCATACTTTGGTGAAATGAAGTATCAAACACGCACACCATAGGCGTGTTTGGCATTAGCTCTCTGCACCCTCGCAAACCCATCAAATGCGCGGGATTGTGAAGCGGGGCTAAATCGCTACACGCCTCAATTTTTGCAATGACATCATCAGTGACTAAAACGGAGTTAAAGAAAAACTCGCCTCCGTGCACGATTCGATGTCCTATTGCCTCAATTTCATCAAGCGATTCAACCACGCCACATTCTTTATCTGCCAAAATATCAAAGACATATTTTATCGCGCTTTTATGGTCTGGCATAGGCATTTGACGCTCGATTTTCTGTCCGCGCACCTTGTATTTTAGCACGCTACCTTCTAAATAAATCCTATCACACATTCCATCTGCCAAAACCTCGCTATTTTCCATATCTATCAATCGATATTTGAGCGATGAGCTACCGCAATTTATTACCAAAACTTTCATTTTTTCTCCCTTTTGTTGAATTTATAGCGATTGTAACGCCGTAATCGCAATCGTGCCGACAATATCATCTGCGCTACACCCGCGTGATAAGTCATTTATCGGTTGCGCCAAACCTTGCGTGATAGGACCATAGGCGTCTGCGTGTGCGAATCGTTGCACTAGCTTATAGCCGATATTTCCTGCGTCAATATCTGGGAAAATCAGCACATTCGCGCTTCCTGCGATTTTTGAATGCGGTGCTTTTGCCTTGCCTACGGATTCAATGATTGCCGCATCAAGTTGCAACTCGCCATCTATCAGTAGATTCGCGTCATTTTCCTTTGCGATATGAAGCGCACGAAGCACTTTATCGACTTTTTCGTGCTTTGCACTACCATAAGTTGAGTGGCTTAAAAGCGCGACTTTTGGCACACCGCCCGTTAGGCTATGAAAAGTTTTTGCGCTAGAAATTGCGATTTGCGCGAGTTCATTTTCATTTGGATTTTGGATAAGCGCACAATCCGCAAAGCCAAAAATCCCGCCAAACTTGTGCTGGTAGCCAAGTGGCGAATCTTTTAGCACCATTAGCATAAATGTGGATACGACTTTCACCCCGCTTTGTGTGCCTACGATTTGAAGTGCCGCGCGAAGCACATCAGCAGTTGGGGATAGCGACCCAGCTACCATTCCATCCGCCTTTTTATCGCGCACCAAAGCCGCGCCAAAATAAAGCGGATTATTTGTTAGCAAATCCACCGCCTTTTCCTTTGTCATTCCCTTGTGTGCGCGAAGTTCAACTAGCAAATCCACATATTTTGGCAAAAGCGAAGAAGTGGCAGGATTTATAATCTCCGCCTTGCTAATGTCAAATCCTGTGGCTTTTTTGCGCACTTTGCTTTCATCTCCAAGCAAAATGATTTTTGCAAAGCCGTCATTTAGTACCTTTGCCGCCGCTTCAATCACGCGAATATCATCAGTTTCGGGCAAAACGATTGCCTTTTGATATTTTCGCGCCTTATCCTTAATCTCATCGATAAATTCCATCTGTCGCTCCTTTTTCTTTAAAGTGGCAAAATAATAACTAACAAAATTTTAATATTTCGCAGAATCAAGGCGAATTTTTGGCAAAATTTTCGCAAAATGTAAAATTTACGCAAAAATTAGCGAAATTTCAAAATATTTTGCTACAATTTCGCTTTTTTAATGCAAATGCAAACTTGTCGCAAGTGCTAGATTCTGCGAATTGTGGCGAGATTTTGATGGACCGGTGGGTGAGTTGGCTTAAACCACGTCCCTGCTAAGGACGCGTAGTCGCAAGATTACCGAGGGTTCGAATCCCTCCCTGTCCGCCATTTTTAAACTTCAACTTTTTTACAAAACAAATTTAAAATCAAATTTTTCACAGCCGAATCTAAAATCATAATCATTAAGACATTTTCACGCGTGGGGTTCGAATCCCTCAATGTCCGCCATAAATTTAAAACTTCAAATTTTTCGCAAATCAAATCTAAATTCAACTTTTCACAATTTACAATAGCAAAATCTCGCAGAATCTACCGCAGATTCTGCGAATACTACTTGATTTCCTTCCATTTGCTTGTATCTAACACATCTTCAACTTCCCACACTTTTTCAAAAATCAATCCATCATTTCTCTGCGCCTTCTGCGTCCAGTGGATATTTAGCGTGTGAATGATTTTGCGATTTTTGGGATAATTTTGCAAGATATTTTTTTCATCGCACGCATTTAATTTATCGCATAAAATCCCATAAACATCGGCATTACTCATTAGTCGCATATCCGTTTTTAGCGCGCCATTCGCATTAAAATGCTTTATCATCAAAAGCGGATTTGGATTATTTCCAAGCGATTTTTTAGGCATATTATGCTCAATTATGTCATTATAACTATGGTCGCTAACTAGCGCAATCATCGTGTTACCATAGATTTTTTCCGCCTTTAAAAAGTGCAAAATTTTAATAGTTTCTTTTATCGCGCAAATTTCATTATCATAATGATTTGGATTCGCCACAAATGCGCGAAACTGCGCTGGAAGTTGCGAAGGGGCATTAAACTTTGGCGCACAATCCGCAGAATCCAGCGAAAAAGGATAATGCGTATGCATTGTATGGATGTATTTTAGCGTTTTTTGCGTGGCGTTTGTGTTTAGATTCTCCGCAATCATCGGTAGTTGCGAAGCATTTTTAAGTCCATTTATAAATCCGCCAATTTGCACTTTACTACCAAAAATCCACGAATAGTTCCCAAACTCAAAGTACCTATAAATACGCACACGAAAAGAATATGGCGCAAAATAAAATAATCCCATCGAAATCATCTCGCCAATGGGGCGATTTTTTGCGCGGAGATTCTGCACTAAGTCATCTAAATTATACGCATTTTTGTAACTCTCAAAATAATCATCGCCATATTCATAAATGTGGATTTTTGGCGCAGAATCTGCGTTTTGCAAATATGGCATTCCAAAACTACTCACTTCAAATCCCGCCTTTGCAAATTGCCTATAACTCTCAATCAAGGCATTTTTGGCACTTTTTGCATACTGCTCCAAAGACTTTTCTTTGTTTGCATATGGCGCAAGTGCGTGTCCGCTTAAAATCGTGTGCGCCGTCCGCGTGGTATGCCCATCCACGCTAAGTGTATTTGGATAGTAAGTAAATCCGCTAAATTCCCTCTCAAACTCGGGGAATTGCTCAAAAATATACTTCAAATGCGACCCGCTAAATCCATCAAAAAGCAAAATTAGCACATTTAAATCATCTTTACTAAAAGCAGTGAGTTGTCCGTGATATGCGGGTAAATTCGCAGAATCTGCGGGATTTTTGGAGTTAGATTCTGCGATTTTTGCAGAATCTAAATTGTGCGTATCTTTTATGATTTTATAGCAATAAATACCGCCCACAGCGACAAAACTAATAAAAAATACCCTAAAAATCACAAGAGTAATTTGCCTAAATCTTAACAGCACCATCGCCACCACGCACGATAAAATGCCGATTGCCAAATCCACGAATTTCCCCTGCGGTGCGGATAAATTATGCGGATTTTTAAAGGTGAAATTATCAATCTCGCTATAACTTTCACCCGTCATCACATTAAAATCTAACACAAAACAATAAATAAACCCAATGCTTAAAACCACGCAAAATGCGAATGTGCCGAGTTTCAAAAGTCTTGTTTTGTAGAAAAAACTCGTGGCGTAGATGAAAATCCCGCTTGTTAGGATGAAAAATCCCGCTAGCGCGCATAAAGTCGAGGTCGTCTGCGTGGCGTCAAACTGCGTCACATCGCTTGCATACAGCGCAAATGGCGAGAAAACGCAGATTAAAAAGCAAATATTTAAAATCGCAAAGATGGAAATATCGCGGTAAGTTTTGTAGTCTTTGTCGCTAAAATCGCCGTGCGATGGGAAAATCGCGCGAATTAGATTGCGTGGGAATTTGGGAAATTTGGGATTTGGGGGATTTGTGGGATTTGTGGGAGATTCTGCGAAATTTGCAGAATCTGCGGGATTTTGGGGATTTTTTGTATTAGATTCTGCGGATTTCGTGCGATTCGCAGAATCTCGTGTAAAATTTGAAGTTTTCGCAGAATCTAGCGCAGAATCCGCGTTATTTTTGCGATTAGATTCTGCGTTTTTTGTTTGATTTGCAGAATCTAATGCGGAAGTTTCGCTTAAAACTTCCCCATCCCTTGTGAAGGGCAATTCCAAAACTTCCCCCTCCCTTGCGGAGGGGGTTAGGGGGTGGGTAAATTTTATTTTAGATTCTGCGGATTTTGTGCGATTCGCAGAATCTCGTGTAAAATTTGAAGTTTTCGCAGAATCTAGCGCAGAATCTGCGTTATTTTTGCAATTAGATTCTGCATTTTTTGCAAAATTCGCAGAATCTGCCTTATCTAGCGCACCGCGCCGCTCTCTCTCTCTCTCTCTCTCTCTCTCTCTCGTGGCGTTTCATCAAAAATCTCTTTGAAAATCTCATCGAAAATCTAAAAAATCTCATTTGCAAAATCCTTTTTAAAAAAATAAAGCGAATTTTAGCGCATTTTTGCTACAATCAAAACTTAAAATTTCAAAACGGAGGGACAAAATGTCAAAACAAATTGTGATTCGACCAGAGGATAGCAAAGATGTAAGCGAGGTTTATAAGGAGCGCGGGAAGCTACAAGTTTTCAAACGCAAATTTTATGAGGACGAAATGTATAAGCTAGAAATCGAGCTTATAAAGTTTCAAACTTGGGTGATGAATAACAAAAAGCGCGTGTTAATCATTATGGAAGGGCGCGATGGCGCGGGAAAAGGCGGGACGATTAAGGCACTTACAAATCGCCTAAATGCAAGAGGACTGCGAATCGTAGCACTCCCTGCGCCAACAGAGCTAGAAAAACGCGATTGGTATTTTTTGCGCTACCTTATCAAGCTCCCCAGACCGGGCGAAATCGTGCTTTTTGATAGAAGCTGGTATAACCGCGCGGGTGTCGAGCGTGTGATGGGATTTTGCACACAGGAGGAATACCGCGAGTTTATCATACAAGTCTCAAATTTGGAAAATATGCTAATTTCAAGCGGACTAATCGTCTTTAAATACTTTCTAAATGTCGCGCGAGATGAGCAAAAAAGGCGCATAGAGCGACGCAAAACCGACCCACTTCGTATGTGGAAGCTAAGCCCCATTGACAACAAATCGCTAAATCTTTGGGATGAATACACGGAGGCATTTCAAAAGATGTTTTCACGCACGCACACTGCGGAGGCGCCGTGGATTTTGGTGAATTCTACGGATAAAAAACGAGCGCGAATAAATATCGCACGGGATTTGCTCTCAAAAGTCGATTACGATGGCAAAGACCAAACGAAAGTCTGCCTGCTAGCCGACCCGACAATCGTTACGCCATATTCGCAAGCGTCATTTTTCTCCCGCAAAGAGAAGAAAGAAAAAGAAAAAGACGGCAAAAAGGGGAAAAAGAAGTAGGATTTTTGGGGAGATTCTGCGAAAATTTGGGAGATTCTGCGATTAGATTCTGTGGTTAGATTCTGCTAAATTTGGGTTGATTCTGCGATTTTTACGCAATTTGCAGAATCTACATTACTTTCTGTCATTGCGAGATTCTGCGAAGCAGAATCGTGGCAATCCATACTTTTTTTGTCATTTTGAGCGAATAAAATGAGCGAAAAATCTCTATTTGTTGAATTTTGAGATTTTTCGCTACACGCGAGAATGACAATTAAAAATAGATTCTGCAATTTTTACGCAATTCGCAGAATCTCGCACGAAAAACGCAGAATCTCACACGCCATTATAAACAATCGAAGCATTGGTTGCTTCGCTTTGCTTGTAAATTCTATGGATTGCTTCGTTGCACTCGCTTCGCTTAGTGCGCCTCGCAATGACGAAATTTTTAGATTCTGCAAAAGGCAACAAAAACGCAGAATCTGCAACTAATTGTCATTGCGAGATTCTGCGAAGCAGAATCGTGGCAATCCATTTTTAGATTCTGCGTTTTTTATTTGATTCGCAGAATCTGCGAGATTTTTATCATTTTTGCTATCGCAAAAATTTTTGGATTGCTTCGTTGCACTTGCTTCGCTTCGTGCTCCTCGCAATGACGAAGTGGGAGCAGATTCTGCGATTTTGCAAAATCTCGCAATGACGAATCTATTTTGGATTTTAGATTTGCCAAATCTGCGGAATGACTACCCAAAACAAGCGAAGCGCAGTTTCCTATAAAAACAAATTGCACTCAAAACCTAAAACACATAACTCACGCTAACATAATAAAATATCCTATACGCCCTATCTCGCCCCACAGATGGGAAAACGAAAAATTGTCGGCGCGGTGCGGAATGATAAGTGTTGCGATATGCCACGCCAAACGCACTATTATCCACAAACTCGCTATATGGCGTGGTAAAAAGCGCGGCAAATCCCCACGCAATCGCACTCCCCACCAAAACCTGCCAAACGCTATGCTTCTCCGCATACACGCGCGATGCGCTAGTGGCGACACTTAGCGCGATGAGTGGCAGTGCCGGCTTCCACCCGTAGCGATAAAATACATATCCCGCCGCACTCATCGCCCCGCCTGCGTGCCCGCTTGGCATCCCCTTGTAACTATCGCAACACGGGCGTTTGGCAAATGCGATACTATATCCATTTTTATGCGCTAAATTAAAACCGCTTTTTATCCCTTCAATCGCGCCCTGCGTTGCTGCCGTGCCTAGCAATAATTGAAATGCGCCCCAATAATCCTCCATACTCTCACTCACAACGCCCACAGGCACGGGCATAAGCGTAAATGTATCGCCGAATTTTTCAAAGTCGCTTCGTGCGTGTGCGACAACGCAGATGATGAGATAAAAGATAAGTTTTTGCATTTGTTTCCTTTAATAGATTCTGCGAAAATTGCGCTAGATTCTGCGAATTTCCCCAAAAAACACGCTAGATTCTGCGAATTTCCCCAAAAAACGCGTGAGATTCTGCGAATTTCGTTTGAGATTCTGCGAAAATCGCGCGAGATTCTGCGAAAATCGCGCTAGATTCTGCGAATTATCTTACGCTGTCATTGCGAGACTTGCTTACAAGTCGTGGCAATCTATATTTAAAAAGTGGATTGCCACGACAATTCGCTTCGCTCATTTTCTCGCAATGACGAAATTCAAGCAGATTCTGCGATTTTCGTTCGTTTTCACGCGAGATTCTGCGAAAATCGCAGAATCTGCCCTACCCTACTTCCTCCCAAAAGTCATTTTTGGTGTTTTTGGGGACATTTTTGGATTGTGGGATTGCTAAAATCTTGTATTTTTTGGAGTATTCTAAAAATTTGATTTCCACAATATCGCCGATTTTTACCTCTCTACTTGCCTTTACAACCGCGCCATTTACGCAAACTAAATTATTTTTGATTAAATCCTGCGCCACGCTTCGCCGTTTTAGGATATTTGTCGTATTTAGAAAACTATCTATTCGCATTTGGATTTGCCCTATTTTCAGCACGATTCGCGCTCAAATTCACTTTCACAACCTTTGGATTTTCCGCCGTGTTGTAATAAAACTTGTATTTATCCTTGTAAATCACGCGCACAACTTCGCTTTTGCCATTTTGGATAATGCGGACATTTTCTTTTAAAAAGAGTTTCTGCCCCACGCTTTGCCCCACGCTCGGGATTAAAGTCGCCATCAAAATCATCGCACAAAGCAAATAAAGGATTTTCAAAAAATTACCATTCGCCACAAAACAAATCCCGCTAAACGCCCCAAACAGCGCGTAAAAATACAGATTTAGATTCTGCGTGAAAAATCCGTTGAAATATTCTTTGATTTCATAGGGCGCAAAATAATTTATCCAAACCCCGCCATAGAACATAATCAGCGGAAAAAGTCCAAAGATTGCGCCAAATGCGAGAGTTGAAAATATGCGTGAAATCATCGAATCTTCTTTAATTTGGATTTTTTGACTTTGAAAATGCGTGATGGCGAATCCTCGCGCAATCGGCGCGAATCGCTTACAATAATATCCGCGCTTTTTTTGGCGAATGTTTCGTCAAATCGTCCGCCATTTTTATTAGCTGATGATGAAAAAAGTGTGCCAAATCGCCTTAAAAAGGCGTGGTGGAGATTTGTGCCTTTGGTGCTAAAATCATCGCATACTACGCGAAATGACAACCCATTATCAAAAATAAATGTTGTCTTGTTTGCACGGCGAATCCGTTTTTGCAAGATTCGCGGGATTCGCGTGATATTTTTTATGTGCGCCAAATCACAGGATTCGCGTAAAATCGCTTTGTTTTTTGGGCTATTTTTTGCATTTAAGATTCGCATTTGATTTACGCTCAAAAATCCCGCTGTGGTGTCGCTCTGCGCTAAAAAAATGGCGTTTGATAAATCCATATTTTGTCCTAAATTTTTTTGATAGATTCTGCGTTTTTCGCAGAATCTGCGTTAGATTTTGTGCGATTCGCAGAATCTGCGTTAGATTCTGCGACTAAATATTCTTGCAAAGGTTTTGCGGTGTTTGGCGAATTTTTGCGCAATTCTTTTATCGCTTCTATCGCTACCGCTGTCCCTGCGATTGTCGTAAAATAGGGCAGATTTAGACGCACGACTTGGGCGCGAATCTGCCTTGCGTCATCTTTGCTAGACTTATTGTCGCTCGTATTTACGATAAGGCAAATCTCGCCGTTTGTCAGCATATCGTGGATATTTGGGCGTCCCTCGCTAATTTTTAGCACCTTGTGTGCGGGGATTTTATGCGCCTCCAAGCAGTCATAAGTCCCGCCTGTGGCATAAATCTTAAATCCAAGTTTGGCAAAACCCTTTGCGATTCGTGGCAACTCAGACTTGTCATTGTCTGCCACCGACAAAAGCACACTGCCCGATAACGGAATGACATTTTTGGAGGCGATTTGACTTTTGGCAAAGCTCATCGCAAAATTACGCGAAATCCCCATAACCTCGCCCGTGCTTTTCATCTCTGGTCCCAAAATCAAATCCGCCCCGTTTAATTTGCTAAACGGAAATACAGATTCTTTTACCGCGATATGATTTAGTGCCTTGTGGCAAAGCGGTTTTGCGCTAAAATCCACGCAATGAAAACTATCATAAAATTTCAACGCTTCTTTGAGAATGCCTTTACTTGTGGGATTTTGTGATTGATTCCACATAACCCTTGTGGCGATTTTGGCAAGTGGTATCCCTGTGGCTTTACTCACAAAAGGCACGGTGCGCGAAGCGCGCGGATTTACTTCGATGATATAAAGTGTATTTTGGTGGATTGCGTATTGAATGTTTAGTAAGCCCACGATTCCTAACTCTATGGCGATTTTTTCAGTGGTGGTGCGAATCGATTTTAGCATTTTCTCATCAATATTTATGCTAGGCAAAACGCTTGTGCTATCCCCGCTATGCACGCCTGCTTCTTCGATATGCTGCATAATCCCCCCGATATAGACTTCCTCCCCATCGCAAATCGCATCGACATCAAGCTCGGTAGCGTGGTCTAAAAATTTATCCACAAGCACGGGGCTAGACTCACTCACCCTCACCGCCTCGTCCATATAGGTTTTTAGCTCATCATCGCTTTGCACGATACGCATAGCGCGCCCACCTAGCACATAGCTAGGGCGCACAAGCACGGGGTAGCCGATATTTCGCGCTATGGCAAAGGCTTGCTCTTTGCTTGTGGCAGAGCCATTGGGGGGCTGATTTAGATTGAGCTTTTTAGCAAATGTGGCGAACTTCTCTCTATCCTCTGCGGTGTCGATTACCGCTGCCTTTGTGCCGATGATATTTGCGCTAATTGCCGTGAGATTTTTAGCTAGTTTTAGTGGCGTTTGTCCGCCAAAATGCACGATTATGCCATTTGGATTTTCTCTCTCTATCACCGCTCGGACGCGCTCAAAGTCGATAGGCTCGAAGTAAAGAGTGTCGCTTGTGTCATAATCCGTGCTAACGGTTTCAGGGTTGCAGTTATACATTATGCTTTGCACGCCTAAGTCTTTGAGCGCGAAGCTAGAATGCACGCAACAATAATCAAATTCGATGCCTTGACCGATGCGATTTGGACCGCCACCGATGATTAGGACTTTTTTGCTTTGTGCGTCATCTTTTTGGCAATTTGCCTTTACTAAAGAAACTTCGGCTACGCCTTGTTTTGAGTATGCAATTTGCGCCGTTTCCGCATAAACTGCGCTCTGGTGTTCCCCAAGTTCTATCTCGCTTGTTTCACGCGAAAATAATCCAAAGCAACACCGCAAATCCTTCGATTGTTTGTTTTGCGAATCGTGCGCTGTGTGAGATTCTGCGTTTGCAGAATCTACCCACCACCTAGCCCCCTCCGCAAGGGAGGGGGGATTTTGAGAATCTGCGTTTTCTTTTGAAACAATTCTAGTATTTGCGGTAGTGCTTGTGGAGTTTTTGCAAAATTTTGGGGCTGAGACTAGACTAGCGGTCTGCGAAGCCCCGAAATTTTGCAAATCTACGCAATGATTACCCAAAGACGAATTGCCAATAAAAAGATTCACAGGGATTGTCGAATAAAGATAAGGCGTCAAAGCCTCAAACTCCGCCGCACAAGTATCCACCTCCTCATATCTCGCCACTACGCCCATTGCCTTTCTAGCCGTGTAGATTTCGCCCTCACTCATCTCCACGCCCTCATTTTGCGCCAAAAGTCTAGCCAAAGCCTTATCGCTAAATCCCTGCGATTTGAGAGTGCGCATAGCCCCCTCATCGCGTAAAATCTCGCTACTCACGCCCCTTTCAGCCTCCACTAGCTCATAGATTTGGTGCAAAAACCATTTATCGATTTTGCTAAGCTCCGCGACTTCCTCCACACTAAGCCCCAGCCGAAAGCAATCCGCTACATACAAGATTCGATTTGCATTTGCTCTGCGCGTTTCTTTTTTCGCTAGCTCAATGTCGCTAGTCATACTATCCAACCC
The DNA here is from genome assembly GCF_053654655.1 of Helicobacter sp. 23-1045. NCBI lineage: Bacteria > Pseudomonadati > Campylobacterota > Epsilonproteobacteria > Campylobacterales > Helicobacteraceae > Helicobacter > Helicobacter sp. 23-1045. The sequence goes on along the minus strand of NZ_JBSIUR010000004.1, from coordinate 152,801 downwards.
GCAAAATCCATTCTCCAAGCTACACAACGCCTTTTGCAAACTCTCTTTAAAACTCCCGCCAATCGCCATCACCTCGCCGATAGACTTCATCGAAGTAGTGAGAGTAGAATCTGCTAACGGGAATTTCTCAAAAGTAAAGCGCGGGATTTTGGTAACGATATAATCAATGCTTGGCTCAAAGCTCGCAGGCGTGCCTGTGATGTCATTTGTAATCTCATCTAGGCTAAATCCAACAGCTAGCATTGTGGCGACTTTGGCTATGGGGTAGCCTGTTGCCTTGCTCGCAAGCGCGGAAGAGCGCGACACTCGCGGATTCATCTCAATCACCGTCATTCGCCCATTGCTAGGATTTATGGCAAACTGCACATTGCTTCCGCCCGTATCCACGCCGATTTCACGCAAAATCTTAAAAGAAGCATCGCGCATTCGCTGATATTCTTTGTCGGTTAGCGTGAGCGCAGGGGCGATAGTGATAGAATCCCCCGTATGCACGCCCATAGGGTCGAGATTCTCGATAGAGCACACGATTATGCAGTTATCATTCTTATCGCGGATTACCTCCATTTCATATTCTTTCCACCCTAAAAGGCTTTCTTCGATTAAGATTTCATTTATCGGGCTTGCTTCTAGCCCCGCTTTTGCCAATGCCTTAAACTCCTCGATATTATACGCCACGCCACTGCCACCGCCCGCAAGTGTATAACTCGCACGGATAATAAGCGGGAATCCAATGCTTTGTGCCGCTTGCTCCGCCTCATCAAGCGTGTAGGCATAATGGCTCTTTGGCAAATCCATTCCAATTTTTAGCATAGCCTCTTTAAACGCCTGCCTATCCTCGCCTTTTTTGATTGCGCTAGGATTTGCGCCTAAAAATTTCACACCCTCTAGCGCACCGCTTTCATACATTTCCATTGCGACATTAAGCGCGGTTTGTCCGCCCATAGTAGGCAGTATCGCGTCAATGTTTTCGGCTTTTATGATATTTGCGATGACTTCTTGCGTGATAGGCTCGATATAAGTGCGGTGGGCAAAATCAGGGTCTGTCATAATCGTAGCGGGGTTTGAGTTTATCAGCACCACGCGGTAGCCCAAGTTTTTGAGCGTCTTTGCCGCTTGCGTGCCCGAGTAGTCAAACTCGCACGCCTGCCCGATGACAATGGGTCCAGAGCCGATGAGTAAAATAGTGTTAATGTCGGTGCGTTGTGGCATAGTCGTCCTTGATTTTTTCAAAATTTTTGGATTCTACACAATATGGACTTTAATAATCTTTAAAAAATGCAAAAAATAAATAATAATTCGCAGAATCTAATGCGCTAATTTTGTAAAATCGCAGAATCTAACAAATAATGCAGATTCTGCAATTTTCGTAAATTTTATCAATCCAAGCAAAATTATATCAATTCGCAGAATCTAGCGTAAGATTGTAATTATTTGCGGAATCTAATTTGTATAAAATTGCAGAATCTGCATTAGATTCTGCGAATCTTATGGATTTTATATAATTAAAAAAATAAAATGTATAAAATTTGAAGTGATTAAATTGTAAGAAATAAGTTAGAGAATTTTCTCTAATCCCTGCATCAACCTACATTCCCACGCTTGAAAAACGCAGTATCATCGGCAAAAAGAAGCTTAACTGCTAGGTTCGGGATGGAAAACTAGGTGTGTCCTTCTTTTTCATAAACACAAGGAAAAGAGAAAGGATAATGTAACACAAATAATTTGGATACACTATACTTTCTCTTTCATAATAGCCAATAGTTATAGACTAAACAAGGTAGTGCTCAATTAGAATATCAAATAAGCCAAACGGTCTATTAGTAGTAGTCAGCTAAACACATTACTATGCTTACACACCTACCCTATCAAGCAGCTAGTCTTGCTGCGACCTTCAGGGAGAGTTCATCTTGGAGTTGGCTTCCCGCTTAGATGCTTTCAGCGGTTATCACATCCACGCGTAGCTACGCAGCGATGCTCTTGGCAGAACAACTGCTACACCAGTGGCGTGTCCATCCCGGTCCTCTCGTACTAGGGACAGCTCTCCTCAACTCTCCTGCGCCCACGGCAGATAGGGACCGAACTGTCTCACGACGTTCTGAACCCAGCTCGCGTACCGCTTTAAATGGCGAACAGCCATACCCTTGGGACCTGCTCCAGCCCCAGGATGCGATGAGCCGACATCGAGGTGCCAAACCTCCCCGTCGATGTGAGCTCTTGGGGGAGATCAGCCTGTTATCCCCGGGGTACCTTTTATCCTTTGAGCGATGACCCTTCCACACAGAATCACCGGATCACTATGACCGACTTTCGTCTCTGCTCGACTTGTTTGTCTCGCAGTCAGGCTGGCTTATGCCATTACACTCTGCTTGCGATTTCCAACCGCAATGAGCCAACCTTTGCAAGCCTCCGTTACTTTTTAGGAGGCGACCGCCCCAGTCAAACTACCCACCAGACATTGTCCTGCTAGAGGATAACTCTAGCCAGTTAGCCCACAGAAACATTAAGGGTGGTATCTCAAGGACAGCTCCATCTCCACCAGAGTAGAGACTTCAAAGCTTCCCACCTATCCTGCGCATAATGCTCCCATGTGCAGTGCCAAGCTGTAGTAAAGGTCCACGGGGTCTCTCCGTCTTGCCGCGGGTAGGAGGAATTTTCACCTCCACTACAATTTCACTGAATCTCTCTTTGAGACAGCTCCCATCTCGTTACGCCATTCATGCAGGTCGGTATTTAACCGACAAGGAATTTCGCTACCTTAGGACCGTTATAGTTACGGCCGCCGTTTACTCGGGCTTCAATTCAATGCTTTGGGTTGCCCCTGACAAATCCTCTTAACCTTCGAGCACCGGGCAGGCGTCACACCTTATACTTCCTCTTACGAGTTTGCAAAGTGCTGTGTTTTTGGTAAACAGTCGGGAGGGACTCTTTGCTGAGACCTATTGCTAGGCACACCTTATCGCGAACTTACGGTGCTAGTTTGCAGAGTTCCTTAAAGAGAGTTCTTTCACGCGCCTTAGAATACTCATCTCATCTACCTGTGTCGGTTTGCGGTACGGGCAATAGTAGCTAAACTTAGAAACTTTTCTTGGCACGACGGTATCAGTGATTCTCCCCGCTATCCGAAGACTTTGGAGAGCCTTTTAGGTTTGACATACAGAGGCGGATTTGCCTATCCTCCAAGCTACACCCTTAGACTAGCACTTCCATCAGCTAGCTCACCTAACCCTATGCGTCCTTCCATCGCACACTACTATTGGTATTGGAATATTAACCAATTTTCCATCGACTACCCATTTCTGACTTGTCTTAGGACCCGACTAACCCTACGATGACGAGCATCGCGTAGGAAACCTTAGACTTTCGGCGAAGTGGATTCTCACCACTTTTATCGCTACTCATTCCTGCATGCTCACTTCGCATCGCTCCACCACTTCTTGCCGATATGGCTTCAACGCTGATACGAACGCTCTTCTACCACTCTATGCACCAGCATAGAATCTACAACTTCGGTGTCTATCTTAGCCCCGTTATATTTTCTGCGCAAAATCACTAGACCAGTGAGCTGTTACGCTTTCTTTAAAGGATGGCTGCTTCTAAGCCAACCTCCTGGTTGTCTAAGTAACTTCACATCATTTTCCACTTAGAATAGAACTTTGGGACCTTAGTTGGTAGTCTGGGTTGTTCCCCTTTTGACGATTGATTTTATCACCCACCGCCTGACTCCCAAGATAAGGCAATAGGTATTCGTAGTTTGACAGGGGTTGGTACCGCGGTAGGCAGCCCTAGCCCAATCAGTGCTCTACCCCCTATTGCTATCACTTGAGGCTATACCTAAATATATTTCGAAGAGAACCAGCTATCACCAAGTTTGTTTGGCCTTTCACCCCTATCCACAACTCATCCCAACCCGTTTCAATGGGCACGAGTTCAGTCCTCCATAAGCTGTTACACTTACTTCAACTTGGTCATGGATAGATCACTTGGCTTCGGGTCTGCAGCATCTGACTTAACGCCCTATTAAGACTCGCTTTCGCTATGGCTTCGCGTGTGCTTAACCTTGCCAGATACCACAACTCGCAGGATCATTATGCAAAAGGCAGTCCATCACCCTTGTGAATCCCTTTGAAGAATTAAGTTAAATTTAATCTAATGCAATGTTTTGCAAGATTAACATCTTGCAAAACCACACAGTCTATCTTTTTTAGTTGTTAGTTTGAATTCTACAAACATTGAAATAGCTAGACACTTATTTAATTTACACTAACAGCTTTCACATTCCTATTTACCTGCATCTCTCCACTCTTAATGTTGCAAGAATGACAAGTGGGAATAATATAAACAGGATTCCTACTACCACTTGTTAGTTGGATATGTGCACCATCTGTTGCTTTTTTGGTACAATTTTGTATTACACAATTCCCAGCCTGACTATCAGTATTCTTTTCCCAATAATCTAGCCAAGAATTAAAGCCATACGGTGATTTATCGTTGCTAGTTCCAATTTTGTGTATGACATTAGTTTGCCGAATTTCCACAACTTTAGCCATAATTAGCTCCTTAAATTTATTAATTTGAGAAAAAAATTTCAAAGTCAAAGAAATTATTGCAGAAAATATCAATTCACTTCTTTTCCTCAAATTTAATTCCTCAAAGGGACTCACAATAGGGCTCTGAATGATTGTAAGCAAATGGTTTCAGGTTCTATTTCACTCCGCTCACTGCGGTTCTTTTCACCTTTCCCTCACGGTACTTGTGCGCTATCGGTGTAGTAGTAGTATTTAGGGTTGGAGAGTGGTCTCCCCTGCTTCGGGCAAGATTTCTCGTGTCTCGCCCTACTCTGGATACTGCTACCTATGAATATTTTACGCTTACGGGGCTATCACCCTTTATAGCAGACTTTTCCAAGTCCTTCTGCTTTGATATTCAAGTGGATATTGCAGTCCTCAACCCCGAATGCAAGCACTCGGTTTGCCCTCTTCCCCGTTCGCTCGCCGCTACTAGGAGAATCTCTATTGATTTCTTTTCCTCTAGCTACTGAGATGTTTCACTTCGCTAGGTTCGCTCCATTTAAGGTAATGCGCATCACTACGCATTGGGTTTCCCCATTCGGAAATCTGCGGATCAAAGCCTCTTGACAGCTCCCCACAGCTTATCGCAGTCTAGTGCGTCCTTCATCGCCTCTACTACCCAAGGCATCCACCATTTGCTCTTAACAAGCTTATAAATGAGATATTCTAATTTACATTCACTACCTTGCTTAATCTATAATGATTAAACAAGCAAATTGTAATCTTTTACTATTGGCTATTAACAAAGAATTTTAAAACAACGCTAGACTTAAAAAGTCTAAATATATGATTCGTTTGATTCGTTGCGAATCGATTCACAAAAAATCACATATTTAGACTTTAAAAACTACAAAGATTCACGCTAGATTCTAATGGTGGAGAATAGCGGGATCGAACCGCTGACCTCCTGCGTGCAAAGCAGGCGCTCTCCCAGCTGAGCTAATTCCCCTTGTGGTGGGCTTAGGAGGACTTGAACCTCCGACCTCACCCTTATCAGGGGTGCGCTCTAACCACCTGAGCTATAAGCCCCTATCAAAACAACTAGCAGTAATCTCTGAAAACTAAGCAAAGCTAACAAAATCTCACAACGACTAAAAATATATTTCTAAAAATTCTCTGAAAGGAGGTGATCCAACCGCAGGTTCACCTACGGTTACCTTGTTACGACTTCACCCCAGTCGCTGCATCCGCCGTGGACGGTAGCCAGTTTAGCATTCCGGCTTAGGGCGAATACAACTCCCATGGTGTGACGGGCGGTGAGTACAAGACCCGGGAACGTATTCACCGCAACATTGCTGATTTGCGATTACTAGCGATTCCAGCTTCATGCAGTCGAGTTGCAGACTACAATCCGAACTGAGAGGCGTTTTAGGGATTTGCTCTATCTCGCGATTTTGCATCTCTTTGTGCGCCCCATTGTAGCACGTGTGTAGCCCTAGGCGTAAGGGCCATGATGACTTGACGTCGTCCTCACCTTCCTCCTCCTTACGAAGGCAGTCTCCCTAGAGTGCTCAGCCGAACTGCTAGCAACTAAGGACGAGGGTTGCGCTCGTTGCGGGACTTAACCCAACATCTCACGACACGAGCTGACGACAGCCGTGCAGCACCTGTTTTCAAGCTCTGGCAAGCCAGCACTCCGCTATCTCTAGCAGATTCTATCAATGTCAAGCCTAGGTAAGGTTCTTCGCGTATCTTCGAATTAAACCACATGCTCCACCGCTTGTGCGGGTCCCCGTCTATTCCTTTAAGTTTTAATCTTGCGACCGTACTCCCCAGGCGGAATGCTTAATGCGTTAGCTGCATTACTGCCCTGTCAAGCAGGGCAACAACTAGCATTCATCGTTTAGGGCGTGGACTACCAGGGTATCTAATCCTGTTTGCTCCCCACGCTTTCGTGCATGAGCGTCAGTAATGTTCCAGTAGGTCGCCTTCGCAATGAGTATTCCTCTTGATCTCTACGGATTTTACCCCTACACCAAGAATTCCACCTACCTCTCCCACACTCTAGAATAGCAGTTTCAAATGCAGTTCTATGGTTAAGCCATAGCATTTCACATCTGACTTGCTATCCCGCCTGCGCACTCTTTACGCCCAGTGATTCCGAGTAACGCTTGCACCCTCCGTATTACCGCGGCTGCTGGCACGGAGTTAGCCGGTGCTTATTCGTTAGATACCGTCATAATCTTCTCTAACAAAAGGAGTTTACAATCCTAAAACCTTCATCCTCCACGCGGCGTTGCTGCTTCAGGGTTTCCCCCATTGAGCAATATTCCCTACTGCTGCCTCCCGTAGGAGTCTGGACCGTGTCTCAGTTCCAGTGTGTCCGTTCACCCTCTCAGGCCGGATACCCGTCATAGCCTTGGTGAGCCATTACCTCACCAACAAGCTGATAGGACATAGGCTAATCCCATAGCGAAAAACTTTCCCCCGTAGGGAGTATCTAGTATTAATCACCGTTTCCAGTGGCTATCCTAGACTATGGGGCATATTACCTATGCGTTACTCACCCGTGCGCCACTAATCCACTTCCTAGCAAGCTAGAAAGCTTCATCGTTCGACTTGCATGTATTAGGCACGCCGCCAGCGTTCACTCTGAGCCAGGATCAAACTCTCCATAAAAAATGGAAGTTTCACGCCAAAATATAAAATAATGACGCAAACTCTCCATAAAAAATGGCTCTTTTAGATTCGCAACGAATCCAAAACGCCAAAAAAATGAAAAATTCGCATCCAACTAGCTCAATTAAAACCAAAATATCCACATTTCGCCACGCACTAGGCGCGACAAAATGCGTGTAAGACAAGTTGTATTCAATCAAACTAACTTAAACACAATTCATTGTGATATTCGTTAGTCCTTGCTTAGTTGTCAAAGATCACTATACTAAAAATTGTAATGTTTAAGAATCTAAAAACATTAAATCTCTAAATTACAGAACACCTAAATTCTAAAAGAAAATTTACGATTTAAAATGGAATTTGACTTGCTTATGCTAATCTAAAACATTTCCAAACTATTTCAAAAATTTCTATCGAAAAAAGGAAGCGGAATAATACAACTATATTCCTTAAACGAAACTTAAAAAAAATAAAAATTTTTGCAAAATTTTAAAATTTTTTAGATTCGCCCTACTCTGCCCTATTTTGCGCAAAAATATCACTTCTAATATTTACACAATCACAAAATTTTATGTTATATGCAAATTCTACCACGCCAAAATTCTACATTCTGGAAATTAAAAGGGGCAATTTAAAGTATTTCGTAAAATTCTCCATATCCAGCCAGATTCTGCGTCGTAGCAAATTCGCAGAATCTAATATAGATTGCCACGATTTTGCGAAGCAAAATCTCGCAATGACGATTTTTTTAGATTTTTCGCTTCGCTCGCAGATTCTGCGAATTTAGCGCAGTCTAAGTGCAACTAACGAAAAATCACATACCAAAGACATAAATTGCCAAAACGCGCACTTTTAGCAAATTCGTGGCAATATTTCCCCTTGCGGATATTCCAAATATCGCCTAACTCCCAAATCGCTTTTTATTGCCACTTTTCCCAAATCTGCGCCATTTTTAACGACAACGCCAATAATACTTGCATTTTTGCCTAATTCGTGGCTTTTTAATAGCTCCAAAGCGCGAGGCGCACAATCTTTTGGCAATGCAAACGCACAAACGCCCTCATTTGCGAGACTAAACGCATCGATTCCTAAAATTTCACACACGCCACGCACTTCGTTGCTAATCGGTATCGCGCATTCATCTATTTCAATCGCACACTTGCTAGAAACCGCCCATTCATTTAGCAAAGAAGCGATTCCACCCCGCGTAGCGTCCCTCATCGCGTGAATCTCTACGCCATTTTTGATTAGCAACTCCACAAGCCCCCACAGCACGGCGCAGTCGCTTTGCAAACTATGCTCCAAATCAATCCCCTCGCGCTCACAATAGATACACGCGCCGTGTGTGCCGATATTTCCGCTGATTATCACACAATCGCCATCCTGCAAATTTTTCGCGCTTATGCCATCGCGCAACACTTCGCCAATCATCGCAGTTGTGATAAAAATCCCCGCATTTTCGCTTCGTTTTTCCACCACTTTCGTATCCGCTGAGATTAGCGCAATGCCATTTTTTTGCATTTCATCACCCATAGACTGCGCGATTTTTTCCAAATCCGCAACCAAAAAGCCCTCTTCGATGATAAAACTAGCACTCAAAAATTTTGGTTTTGCGCCCATCATTGCGACATCGTTCGCGCTTCCGCAAATGCTAAGTTTGCCTATGTCGCCCCCTGCGAAAAAAATAGGCGTTATGGTAAATGAATCAATGCTTGTGGCGTATTTTTTGGGGTTTTGTTTTGATAGATTCGCACTTTGATTCGCAAGATTTTCGCTTGAATCTGTGTTAAATTCGCCAAAGATTCCCGCATCCTCTGTGCCAAATTTATTTTCAAAATGTCGCAAAAATACTTTGATTAGCTCCGCATTTTCCGCTCCGCCGTTACCAGCTGACAACATTACTCGCTCCATAAATCCGCCTTTTAAAGAAATTTTAAGCAAGTATAATCAATTTAATGTTAAAATTCCGCATTTTTTTGAAACGGAGGCGAAATGCAAATCGAAATGTTATGCGCGAAACTGCACCGCGCCACGATTACGGACGCGAATCTAAACTATGTCGGCTCAATCACAATCGATTCGGCACTTTTGGAGTGTGCGAATCTCCGCGTGGGACAAAAAGTCGAAATCGCAAATATCAACAATGGCGCACGATTTAGCACCTATATCATCAAAGGACAAGCGCACAGCGGGATAGTCTGCCTAAATGGCGCGGCGGCGAGACTTGCGCAGGTGGGGGATAAAGTCATCATTATGGCTTACGCGCTTTATGATGAATCCGAGCTAAAAAACTACGCGCCAAAGATTTTGCAACTTGGCAAAAAAAATGAGATTCTATCACAAAGCACGACATTATAAAGGGGCAAAAATGTTTAATCCAAATGATTTTAGCAATATGTTAGAGCAGCTTCAAAGCAATATTAAAAATATCGAAGAAAAGAACGCAAACACCATCTACACGGCAAAAAGTGGCGGTGGGCTTGTGAGCGTGAGCGTGAATGGAATGAGCCAAGTGGTGGATTTGAATATCGATAAGTCGCTATTAGAGGACTTGGAGGCGTTGCAGATTTTGCTAATCGGCGCAATCAATGAAGCGTTGAAAAACGCCGAAAATGCCAAAAAAAATAGCGCGATGGAGATTTTGGGTGATTTTTCGCCGTTTAAGTCTTAGATTCTGCGTATTTATCGCGGTTTTGATTGCGCCATTAAGTGCGTATAATTTCAGCAAATGCGCGGAGTTTTATTTAAATACTTCGCAAATTTTCACACTTCAAAGTGGCGCAAAAATCCGCGCAATCCACATTGGCGAAGGCAAATATCTCGCATTTAGCGGTGAATCAAGCGCAGATTCTGCGAAATATGACGCATTTATGCGACTAATTTTATTTGATGGCAAGGTTTTGGCGCAAAAGTATGATTTGGTTGTGCCAGATTCTGCGAATCTTAAAAATCTCGCCACCATAAGCGAAAATGCGATTTTACAAGGGCAGATTTTGCACCTTCAAAAATCGCTAAAAGATTTTGGTAAATTTTCGCAAGATATCCCGCCAAATGCCGTGATTAGCGATATTTGCTATCAAATCTATGGCATTGGCATTGGGGATAATCGCTTTATAGATTCTGCGTATTTGAAGCGATTTTTAGCGCGAACTTTACCGCATAGTGTGGCAAAATATAGCGATATTGGATTTAGCATTGATGCAAAAAATAAAATAATTGCGATAAATCCGCTTATGCAAAAATCCGCCGAATCTAAACGCGAATCCACAGAATCCAGCGCAAAATCTTTGCATTTAGGCGATGAAGTCTTGGCGATAAATGGCACAAAAATCAAAAATCAATATGATTTTTTTGATATTTCTTCAAATTTAGAGCACGGCAAAATCGCCCAAATCACGATAAAGCGAAATGATAAGATTTTGCAAATCCCCGTGCGTGCGTTTGAGCGACATCGTGCATTTGATGAAAATAGCGTGGCGTTAGATATTTTAGGCATTATCGTTAATGAAAATTTGCGCGTTGAGAGAGATTTTGCGAGTTTTAAAAAGGGCGATAAGATTTTGCGACTAAATCAAATTGAGATTAGCGATAAAAATGCGCTAGATTCTGCGCTAAATGCGGCACTTTCGCATACTCAAATGCTGTCATTTCTTGTGATTCGAGATGATTTTGAATTTTTTATTGATGTAGATTTGATGGAGATGGATTTATGAAGCGATTTGACGCGATAATGGCGGAGTTTGAGCGATATTTGCAAAATCACAGCGCAAACATTATGCGAAGTTTTCACCCAAGCTTTGAAGTCGCATTTTGGGAAATGGTGCGAAATGGTGGGAAGCGATTCCGCCCTGCATTGCTTTTTTGCGTGGTTTTGGCAAACGACAAAGCGCGAATAAAAGACGCCTTTCAAATCGCCCTAGCAATCGAATCGCTCCACACCTACTCCCTAATCCACGATGATTTACCCGCTATGGATAATGCTTCACTTCGCCGCAATCACCCCACTTTGCATACCAAATACAGCGAGGCGGACGCGATTTTGTGTGGCGATGGGCTAAATACTTATGCGTTTTATTTGATTGCTACGGCGCATTTTAGTGGCAAAATTCGCGCCAAACTTGCCAAATCGCTGTCCTTTGGTGGGCTAAAAATGGTGGTAGGACAAGCTTTGGATTGCCACTTTGAGGGACAGAAATTACAGAGAAAAAAGGTTGATTTTATCCACACAAACAAAACTGCGCATTTAATCGCTTCATCGCTTGAAATGGGTGCAATTATCGCCAAACTGCCAAAATTTGAGCGCAAAAAACTCTATGATTTTGGGCTAAAATTGGGGCTATTTTTTCAGATTCGCGATGATATTTTGGATAAAATTTCATCAAATGAGGGCAAAAGCGCAAATATCGATGAAAACAAAAATAGCTATGTGAATCTACTAGGGCTAAAAGGTGCGGAGGGCGCGTTAGATTCGCTTAAAATGACGCTACTAGAAACGCTAGAAAAAATCGATAAAAAAATCGCAAAAAACTTATATTTTTTGCTAAATAAATATCTATTAAAAGGACAAAAATGAAAAATATTTTAATCACAAATGATGATGGCTTTGAATCTATCGCATTGCAAGCACTTGTAGAAGCATTGAGCGATTTGGCGCGAATCATCGCCGTAGCCCCCGCAAGTGAAAAATCTGCCTGCGGACACGGGCTAACGCTTACAAGCCCCTTGCGACTAATCAAAATCGCCAAAGATTTCTACAAACTTGATGACGGCACACCCGCAGACTGCGTGTATTTAGCACTTAATACGCTAAAAATTACACCCGACTTAATCATCTCTGGCATAAACATAGGCTCAAATATGGGCGAAGATGTAACCTACTCAGGCACGGTGGCAGGGGCGATGGAGGGTGCAATAAGAGAGATTCCATCAATCGCCATTTCGCAAGTGGTAGATGACAAAAGGGGCGTGGTGAAAAGCGATTTTGCCCTTGCCAAAGAAGTCTCACGCGATTTGGTGCAAAAAATTTTAAGCGCACAATTCCCCTTGCAAGGGCGCAAACTACTAAATGTAAATATCCCAAATGTTAAAGCAAAGGATTACAAAGGGGCAAAAATCACGCAATTAGGCTACCGAATCTACGGCAATGACGCGCACAAGCGCAAAAGTCCGCGCGGTGAAGAATATTATTGGCTTGGACTTCACCCATTAGCGTGGAATGAACGCGCGGAAAATAACTCGGATTTTAGCGCAGTAATGGCAGGATTCACCAGCATAACGCCTATAATGCTTGATATGACAAGCTATGAGGATATGAACGCGCTTAAAGCGTGGATGGCGTAGATTCTGCGAAATTCAAAGAAAATCGCGAGTTTTTTTGATGAATTCATCGCTAAATTCATCAGCACTTTTTTCAAGCAAATGAATGCCATCGGTCGTTTGATAAATGCTATGATTTGGCGGTGACAGCGTGGGATATGCAAAGTCTTTCAAAACTTTATGCACCGCCAAAACCTGCTTTGTGTTAAGTAATTTTTCATCGATTGGCATTTCAAAAAATATAATCTCTACCCCCTGCTTTTCAAAATACGCCAAAAGTGCCCTTAACTCCGCCAAATCCGCTTCATATTTCGCAGAATCTATATTTGCATTATATCCCTCAATCATCCGCTCCAAGCTCTCTTTATACAACTTTTCATTGCGTTGTTTTGCTAACTTTTCATCCTTTGATTTCCCCGCCCTCCCTTTTACAAAACTCAAAAAAACATTTATTGGTTGATATTTTACCTGCAAAGCAGGGATGTATTTTTTCATCGCAGAATCTACGCCAAAAAGTTGCTTTAACATATTTGCATCCTTTGGACGTAAAAATGCAATATTAGATTCTACGAAAATCGCCTTTGGCAGTTTGTTTGCTTGCTTGATGATTTCTAATCCGCTCAACGCACTTCCACCGCCAAAAGCGAGATTGTAAATATGACTTTTCGCTAACTTCGCAGAATCTATTCTCGCACTCATCGATGAACCGACAATAATTGCGTTATACGCGCTAGATTCTGCGATTTTAGTGATTTTTGTCTCATAGATAAAATCTTGCGCAAAAACGATATTTTGTTGCCATTGATTTTGAGTGGCGGTTATTTGCGGTTTGCAACTCCACAAAAAAATATTATATGCCAAAAATATTGCCAAAAATATGGCAAAAATTTTTAAAAAATTAGAACTGAAAATAGATAAACGCATCGCTACTCCCGCTGTTTGTGAAAATTAAAAATAGCATAATTGCCCAAATGAGATTATTATCAAGTATATTTTTACCGCTTTTTTGGCAAAGCAAATAATTTAAATAATAAATCAAAATGCAAGACGAATAAATCCCCACGCAAAGTGCCACCACTCGCATAAACTCGCCTTCGTTATTAAAAAGTTTTTGGATAAACGCGATGGCGTGCGTAAAATCATTTAGACAAAATAGTAACCACCCAAAACTAACCGCCAAAAACACAAATAATATCCGTCCCATTCGCACAAATCTCCACTTTGGCAATGTGAAAATTTGACTGCAAATCCGCTCTAAAATCAGCAAAATCCCGTGATAACAGCCCCAAATAATATAACTTACCGCCGCCCCGTGCCAAAATCCACCAAGTGCCATCACAATAAAGAGATTTAGATAAGTTCGCAAATTCCCCTTTTTATTCCCACCAAGCGGAATGTAGAGATATTCCTTCAACCACGATGAAAGACTAATATGCCACCTACTCCAAAACTCGCTAAATGACGCCGAAATATAGGGGAAATTAAAATTTTTAGGCAACTCATATCCAAAAAGCAACGCAACGCCGATTGCAATCAAACTATACCCAGCAAAATCCGCAAAAATCTGCACACTATAACCAATAAGCAAAACCACCAAACTCGCAGAATCATAAGACAAAAAGTAAGGATACGCCATCCAAAAAGTTTGGTCTTTTAGATTATCAGCGATGACATTTTTTAAAAAATATCCCAAAATCAGCACTTTGAATGCTCGTAAAAATGGGATATTTTTTAGATATTTTGCGCGAATTTGCGGGAAAAAATTATGTGCTTTTAAAATGGGACCAGCGATGAGTGCGGGGAAAAATGCAATGAAAAATACGACATTTTTGGCGTGATTTTTTGGGGTAGATTCTGCGATTTTATTATTTTTATAAACATCCACCACCAAAGAAATGCCTTGAAATGTAAAAAATGAAATGCCAATTGGAAGTGGGATGGAAAGCAAAAGTGTGGCGAAATCTCCCGCTGGTAGCATTGCTCCAAATAGTGGCGAATATTTAAACGCGCATAAAATCGCTAAATTTACGCACACGCCAAAGATTGCGTAAAATCGCTTTGCTTTACCTTGCGAAGTGTGGGAAATTTGATATGAAGTGATTGCGTTAATTAGCGCGGATGAAATAAGCAAAAGCAATAAAAGCGGGACATTGTAAGCATAAAATACAAAACTAGCGATGATGATTACAAAAATCTGATAGTTGCACTTCGCAGAATCTAATATTTGGGTAGATTCTGCGAATTTTGCGTTATTTGCAGAATCTGCGTTTGGATTTATAGATTCTGCGTTTTTTGCATATTTTGCAGAATCTGCGCTAGATTCTGCGATTTTTAACTTATTCTGCCCCCCCCCTATTTAGCATTTTCCAAAATGGCGCGTAATAAAAAATCATCGTAAAAATCACAAGCACCACAAACATATAACTATTAAAAAGCATCAAAATCCTTATTTAAAAATTCAAAATTATAGCATTAAAATATATTCTTTTTGCAAATTTAGCGTATCAATCAACTTTCTATCTTTTTTATGGATAATGCAATCATAACTAATTGACATATTTCCCATATCATAGGCGATATATCCGCGCATCGCTAACTCAACGCATAGAATTTTCGCACTCGCCCCAAGTGCCACAATAAAGCAAATTTCATCCTTTTCATATTTCCTTGCCACACGCATCACATCCCCCAAAATCTCATCAATTTTGCTAAACGCATCAAATGGCGGATAGGAATTTAGGCGAATAACCTCACTTGCAGAATCTAGCAAATCATTATAAACGCCAAAATAACTATTAAATCCCTCAACAACAACGACTTTTTTCCAGCGCCAAAGGGACTTTATAGGATTTATCAAAATCTCTAAATAATCCTCAAAAACTCTCCGCCCAAAACTATCATCAAAATAAAAATGCGGATTTTTCGCTAAATCCAAAAGATTCGCAGAATCTGCGTTTGGATTTATGGATTCTGCGAATTTTGCGTTATTCGCAGAATCTGCGTTTGGATTTATAGATTCTGCGATTTTGTTAATTTTTGCAGAGTTTAGATTCTGCGATTTTGCTTCTGCCCCCCCCCCCATTTTGGATTTTCGAATCTAATACATAAAAATCCATCGGCGAATATCTTAGCGCAACACCATCAAAATAAACTCTATCATTTGGCAGATATTTTATCGCACCATAGGCATTTAAATACTCACACGCATAGAAAAATCCGCTATCTTTTAAAGCAACATTTTTCACCAAATTGACATTTATTCCAATGGGAATATTTAGGCGATTCGCAGAATCTAGCGCAAACATTAGTCGCTCTTTTAGCGTCGTGCTAAATTTATGCATTCCACCGCCCTTATCGCACAAAATAGGCAAATCTCCATCGCCAAGTCTTATAAAACTGCCTCTTTTTTCACACAAAAACTCAATGCTTTTTTGTGGCGATAAAATCTTATATTTTGCCATAAATTCCTTTCGCAAAAGCATCTCAATGCCCCACAAAGTCGCCTTATCTACGCTATTTTCTCGCACTTCATCCAAAATGGGTTTATAAAGCACCCTTAAAAATGGATACATAATTTTTTTGTAGATTTTTTTAAGCATTTTCATCCTCCAATCACCGCGTTTTTGCTTATTTCGCCATCGCTTAAAGTTATTTTATCATCTTTTTGCAAATCATTTAGATTTGCCACTGCGCCATCTTTGGTAATCTGCACGAATCCTTTTTCAACCAATCTTTTTGGATTGCGCGAATCCAAAATCGCCCTTAGTTGCGCTAGATTTGTGCGTTGCGATTCAAGCAGGCGCAAATATGTCGAATCTAGCGCATTTTTTTGATTTGCACTCTCACATTTTTGCGCTAATAAATTTTGCGCCATTTTTGTTAGATTCGCCCGCAAATCAGCCAAATTCGCGCACTCTTTTTTATAGTCAAATCGAAATGCCAACATTTTTGAGCGTAAAATTTCAAGCGCATTTTTAAACGCCGTGATTCGCGCCAAATACGCCGAATCAAGCTCATTTTGCAACTCTGCCAATTTCAAAAGCCACTGCGTTTTATCGGGCAAAATCATCTCAAAAGCCGCAGAGGGCGTAGGTGCGCGAATGTCCGCCACCAAATCACTAAGCAAAAAATCAACTTCGTGCCCAATCGCCGAAACTATGGGCGTTTTCGCGCTAAAAATCGCCCTTGCTACAATCTCTTCATTAAACGCCCATAAATCCTCCAAACTCCCGCCACCACGCGCCAAAACGATAATGTCAAACTTGCCATTATCCGCCAACGCGATAGATTCTGCGATTTGAAACTTTGCTTCATCGCCCTGCACGAGCGTATCAAAGATTGACAGCTCAATTAAATTCCACCGCTTGTTTGCCACAAATAAAATGTCGTGCAATGCTGCGCCTGATTTTGAAGTGATGAGCGCGATTTTATGCGGAAAGCGTGGCAGTGGCTTTTTGTGCTTTTGCTCAAACAAGCCCTCCGCCTTTAATTTTTGCTTTAACTTTTCTAGTGCGTTTGCATCTGCCCCGCATTGCGCAATATTTGTGCATATTATTTGATATTCGCCTCTTTTTTCATAAAGCGAGATTTCGCCTGTGATTTGGACTTTTTGCGCGTTTTCTAGCTCAATTTTTAGCCAAGCACGAGTGCCCTTAAAAAGCACACAGCGAATAGTTGAATCCGCGTCTTTTAGGCTAAAATAGCAATGTCCGCTTTGGTGTTTTGTCAAATTGCAGATTTCGCCCTCCACGCACACTTTGCAAAAATGCTCTTTGATGACGCTTTTTAACTGCGAATTTAGTTCGCTAACACTTAAAAATTGCACGATTTTAGCCCCAAAATGCCACAAAACTTACGGCAATCGCACGCGCAATTCTTTGGCAAAGTCAATGCAGGATTGAATGCTTTGCTTTGGCGCGACAAAGGCGTCAATCCCCGTATCAAACACTCCAAAAGTCGTCATTCCAATCGCCACTGCCAAATAGCTCCCATCCCACTTGAAATTTGCCAAAAACGCCTTGTAATGACTAGGCGCGGTAAAAATCAAAATCGAACTAGGTGGCGGGAGGAGGCGTGAATCTAATTTCAGCGTCTTATTTTCATACGCCACCACTTCGCTTAATTTGATTTTGTGGTGGATTAGCTTTTCATTTATGCCAGAGACGATTTTTTTGGCGTGAACATACAGCGGGTGGCGGTTTTTAAGCAATGGGATAATCTCTTTTGCAAAGCCATCGCCGTGCGAATCTTGCCCGATATACTCGATTGTCCCACCCAAACTCTCTAAAAATCCCGCACTGCCTTCGCCTATCACAAAGCTAGGGATTTTTTTCCAGCTACAATCGCCCACGCGCTCGGCGTTTTGCGCCATTGATTTTATCGCATAGCGCGAAGTAAAAATCAGCGCGTCAATATTATGCAAATTCACTTCAAATGGCAAAATCCTTATTTCGCTCACAACCAGCGACTTTACGCCCTCTTCGGCTTTTGAGCCGATTAAAAAAATCTCTCTCAATTCACAACTCCACTAAAATCAATCTTTGGTTTAGATTTTACAAAAAAATGCGCTTCTTGTGGCAAAATCGCCCTATAAATTTTTTTCGTCCCTAAAAAGCCCACATTGTCCGCACTCACAAGCAAAATGAGCTTATCGCATTCTAATCGCGCCTTTAAGTGAAAACTCTTGCCTTTGTTGAAATCATAATATCTGCCATTTATATAAGAATTTTGCCCTTCGCGCTCCAAATTATAAATATGAACGCTACCCAAAACCTCCCTATCACGCAAAGCGAAATTTTGATTTAGCGTGTCTTTTTTTGAGGCTTGCGAATCCATAAAAGCAACCTGATATGCGAAATATTTGCCATCTTTCTTAAAAATCTCTACAATGCTATATCGCCCACTAACTTTGTCGCGTGGAGAGAGCCAAAAACCCGTAATATCGCCGTTTTTACAATTATTTTGTGGCAAATCTTGCGAATCTTGTGAATCTTGTGAAATATTTGAATTGCGCGAATCTTGCGAATCTTGCGCAAAATCGCTTGTAATATTTGGCAAATTGTCTGCAAAAAGATTCGATATAAAAATCATAAAAAATATAAGTTTTTTTCTCATAGCGCAATCTTTAATAAATTTGTCGGCACTTTTAGCACGGACTTAAAAACCACTCGCGAATCTAGCTCAAATCCTCCAGCGTGAATGTCCTTTGGCGTTAAAATCAAAAGCGAATTTTTATAAAGCGCAACCTGTGAAGGCGATTTAAGTGGCACAAAATTTTGGCAATCTTTTGTGAAATCATATTCATTTATAGGCTCAAACGCGCTAAAAAAGCCCACTTTCATAATCTCACTCCCCTTTGCTACAAACTGAAAATCCACAAACGCCCTGTGTGCTTCAAAAATCCCACTATTTTTTAGTGCGTAACTCTGCTCGATAGCGCGAATCCCACTCCCCAAATCCACGCTATTTTCAACACGCGAATCGCCACAATTTAGGGATAAAATGCGATTCAAAGTCGCCGAATCCAAAAAATAATCGCTCACATTTTTTGCGACTTGCAAATCCGTAAAAATTACTTCCAAAATCCCCAAATCTCGCGGCATCTCCAACAAAATCGCCATTTTACCCCCTTGCTAAATAAAAATAATTGTCCGCTTGTTTGGTGCTGTAACCTACTACGCGCAAAGATTGCGATTCGATAGCAGAGAATAGCTCGTTTTGAAACATTTTTTGCCAAATTTCGCGCTCATCAAATGCCTCAAAAAATCGCCTGTAATTTTCCACGCATTTCGCGCAAAATGGCAGTTTTGCATCATAAAAAATTTTCGCACTCACGCGCTCACTGCTCCCCACCGCGTAGCTAAAAGCGTTGCTTGTCATAATCCGCGCCTTTGCGCCATTGCCTTGCATTAGCGCGTCTAAATCCGCGCATTTCGTGAAGTGAATGATGGGCTTTTGCCTTGCTATGTGCGCTCGGTGGCTTATTAGCGCGTTATAAATGACGCAAGGATAAAGCGCGTTTTGTGGTGTCCGCAAGTAGATAAAATACTTGCCAAGCACGATGTCAGCGAGTTTTAGCGCAATGCCTTTGTGAAACTCATCAAGTGCAAATGATTCAAAACTGCCAAAATTTAGGATTTTTGCGAAGCTGTGTGCTAGATTTTGCGTCATTTTGTGCGCCCTTTGCTAAAAATTTGCAAATTTTAGCTTAAATGCGAGCAAAAAGCAAAATGCCCCTAAAATCGCCCTAAAATTTAGCATTTAGCGTTCTTTTTTATATTCGTCATCTATGTTTGAGTATTTTTCAACTAGCCTTTGCCAATAATCATCGTTTTGCTCTTGTTGCTTTTCTATTATCGTTTGCCAAAATTCATCATATTCGCCTTTTTGCCTTTGTGGCGTTTTGCGCGTGCCTAAATGTGGATTATACGCCGTGATAAATATCAGCACCACCACTATCACAGAAATTAGCCCCGATATCGCAGAGTGCAAAAATGCCATTACTATCATCGCTATCCACACCGCACACTCGGCGATAAATGCTATGATACACTTTTGCTCTTTTGTCATTTTCGCTCCCTTGAATCTTTAAAATGGGATTTCATCATCAATGTCGATTTCGGGGATATTATCGTTTTCGGGGACATTATTATCGTTTGTATCTTGCTCATTATTGCGCCATACATCTATAATCGCACCGCGTTCAATTAAATACTTTACAATTTCAAAATGCTTATTTATTAAAGCTAAAGCTAACGCAGTGTTATCATAACTATCCCTTACATTAACATCTGCACCATTTTCAACTAAATATTTTACAATCTCAAAATGTCCATTTCGCGAAGCAGACATTAAAGCGGTGTAATTAACAACACAATCTAATACTGATGCACGACCTTCAGCATTCACATCTGCACCATTTTCAACTAAATATTTTACAATTTCAAAATACCCATTTTCTGAAGCATATATTAAAGCAGTGAAAGAATCATACACTTTAAATCCCTCATAACATTTAGCATTTACATCTGTATTATTTTCAGCGAGATATTTCACAATTTCAAAATGTCCATTTTTTAAAGCTAATATTAAAGCAGTAAAAGAACTTTCATCAACTTCAATGCTTTCATTAATTTTATTAATTTCTTCTTTATAACTTTTTGCATTTACATTTGCGCCATTTTCAACTAAATATTTTACAATTTCAAAATGTCCGTTTGCTGAAGCCTTCATTAAAGCAGTGTAGTCCAATTCATCTGTCGCATTTACATTTGCACCATTTTCAACTAAATATTTTACAATCTCAAAATGTCCGTTTGCTGAAGCCTTCATTAAAGCAGTGCAGTCCAATTCATCTGTCGCATTTACATTTGCGCCATTTTCAACTAAATATTTGACAATTTCAAAATGTCCATTTGCTGAAGCAGACATTAAAATATATTTTGTATTCACATCTGCACCATTTTTTAAGCAATATTCGACTTTTTTTAAGTTGCCTCTATCTACAAAATTTTCCAAAGCTAAATTTATATTTATATTTTGTGTCTTTGATTTTAAATAGTCCCATATTTTATCGGTTTTTGATTTCTCTAAAGCAGTGTAGTCCAATACATCTGTCGTATTTACATTTGCGCCATTTTCAACTAAATATTTTACAATTTCAAAATGTCCATTTTGTGAAGCCTCCATTAAAGCAGTTTTGCCAAAATTATCTTTCGCATTCACATCTGCGCCATTTTCAACTAAATATTTGACAATTTCAAAATGTCCGTTTTCTGAAGCAGACATTAAAGCAGTGCAGTCCCATTCACCTTTCGTATTTACATATACACCATTTGCTAGGCATTCTTTAACTTTCTCTAAATTTCCAATTTGGGCAGATTGCAGTAATAGTTCGCAATTTAACCCATACTGCTGTCTCGCTATTTTGTCATATTCATCTTCTTTATCTTCATATTTATTATAGCTACTATCACCAACATAAATTCCATAAAAGCAATTTGGGCATACACCAGCTTCTTCTTCAATGTCCTTTATACCCTCGCCACAACACTTACAAATACCCATAATCTAAAATCCTTGTCAAATTTGATGATTTTTGCTATTTTATCAAAATTTGCATAATAATGCGTAATAAATTGTTATTTTACATATCTCTTTTCTTTCTTTTTATGTTGTTTTGCCTTGCTATTGTAGATTTCATAATAAGCGGAGTTTTCATATTTTTACAATTTGCGCAAGATTTGGCATTTTTAAGCTAGATTTAAGTTAATTTTCACACCCAAAATCATCGCAACTATATTTTTAAAAATTTTTTGCTATAATCCGCACTTTTATCAAAACTTATCACGAGCAAAAGAGCATTTATGAATAATTTTACACATTTCAATTTAAAGAAAAAAGTCCTGCAAGGTATCACAGAGGCGGGATTCAAAGACCCTAGCCCCATTCAGCAAAGCGCGATTCCGCTAGTGCTAGAAGGGCACGATTTAATCGCCCAAGCGCAGACAGGCACGGGCAAAACGGCGGCATTTGCGATTCCTATCCTAAATATGTTGGAGCAAAATAGCGACATTGAGGCTCTCATCATCACGCCCACGCGCGAACTTGCGATGCAAATCAGCGATGAAGTTTTTAAGCTAGGGCGATTTTTGCGGACAAAAACGATTTGCATTTACGGCGGACAGAGCATAAAACGGCAGATTGACTTGCTAGATAAAAAGCCAAAGGTTATGGTAGCCACGCCCGGACGGCTTTTAGACCACTTGCGAAACGATAGGATTAAGAATTTTAATCCGCGATTCGTTGTCCTTGATGAAAGCGATGAAATGCTTGATATGGGCTTTTTGGAGAGTATCGAAGAGATTTTTCGCTTTATCCCACGCGTTCGTCAGACTTTGCTATTTTCTGCGACAATGCCAACGCCTATCAAAAATCTCGCCAAAAAGATTTTAAACAACCCAAAGAGCGTAAAAATCGCCAAAGTCGATATTACAAACACCGACATTGAGCAAAAATACTACATTATAAACGAAAATGAGCGCGATGACGCGATTATGCGCCTTTTGGACTTTGTGGCAAGTAAAAAATCCATCGTTTTCACGCGCACCAAGCGTGAGGCGGACATTTTGGCGGAGTTGCTGAAATCCAAAGGCTACAAGGCAACCGCGCTTCACGGCGATATGGAGCAACGCGATAGGCGCACGGCGATGAGCGCGTTTAAAGAAAATCGCGTGGAGATTTTGGTGGCAACCGATGTGGCAAGTCGTGGGCTTGATATAAGCGATGTGGGCTTTGTTTTCAACTATCACTTACCGCTAAATCCCGATTCGTATGTCCATCGTATCGGGCGCACGGGCAGAGCGGGCAAAAAAGGCGTGGCGATTACGCTTGTAACGCCACTTGAATTTAAAGATTTGAAGCGAATCAAAGAGCAAATAAAGACAAATTTGGAGCTTTTTACGCTTGATGATTCAGTGGCAAATCAAAGCGATGATATTTTTGGCAATAAGCGCGAATCTCACAAAAATAACGACACAGAGGACATAATTAGCGCGATTTTGAATTATCAAATTTCGCATAGCGCGTTAGATTTATACCCGCGATTAAGCGCGAAAATCGATAGCACTCAACTTGCTTGTAAAATGCTCTCATATTTGATTGATTTAAACAAATCTAGTGGCAATGCGCGTAAATTAGGGCGTGATTCGCGCAAAAATGGGGGCGAATCCAAAATGCGCGATTCACATAAAAAACCACAGCGATTCGCAAAAAATTCAAATGGACGCAGGGATTCACGGCAAAATTCACGCAAACCGCGACATTCAAATAGGCGCGATTCAAAGCGCGATTCAACCCCATTTTAAAAGAAGCGCGAAATGCAATTTGAACCATATCCATTTGAAAAATTAAACGCGCTTTTGGCAAATATCGCGCCAAAAGATTCGCGTGAAATTATCAAACTAACCATCGGCGAACCGCAATTTGAAACGCCAGACTTTATCCAAAACGCGCTCAAAGATTCGGCACATTTGCTTTGCAAATATCCCGCAAGTGGGGGCGAATCCTATCTAAAAAATGCGCAGATTGACTTTATCAAACGGCGATTTGATATTGCGCTAGATTCGACGCAAATTATCCCTACATTTGGCACAAGGGAGGTGCTTTTTAACTTTCCAAATTTTGTCTTTGGTAGCCTTTTCCCACAAAATAGGGTTATGGCATTTCCAAATCCCTTTTATCAAATCTATGAAGGCGCGGCAATCGCCTCAAATGCGGAGATAATCTATATGGATTTGGATAGCGATTTTAAACCGCAAATCGCCGAATCGGATTTAAAAAAAGCAAAATTAGTCATTTTAAATTCGCCAAACAATCCCACAGGCGCGACTTTATCGCAAGATGAGTTAGAGATTTGGGTGCGAAATGCCCTAAAATACGACTTTATTTTGCTAAATGATGAATGTTATAGCGAGATTTACGAATCTAATGCGCCTACTTCGATTTTAGAGGCAAGTCTCGCCGTAGGCAACGAATCTTTTAAAAATATTTTGGCGATAAATTCTATCTCCAAGCGTTCATCTGCGCCAGGACTACGAAGCGGATTTATCGCAGGGGACGCAAAAATCCTAAAAGATTATGCGCGTTATCGCACTTATATCGGCTGTGCGATTCCTTTGCCTTTGCAAAAAGCCGCAGCAGTGGCGTGGGAGGACAATAAAAGTGCGGAGTTTTTTCGTCAAAAATACAGCGCGAATCTCAAAATCGCAAGAGAAATGTTAGGCACAAACATAAATCCATACACTTTTTATGTGTGGTTGCGCGTAAATGACGATATAGCATTCACAAAAGAGCTTTACGCAAATGAGGGCATTTTGGTGCTACCGGGTCGCTATTTGGGGCGCAAGGGAGCGGGAGAAAATTTCGTGCGAATCGCCCTTGTTTATGAAAGCGAAATTATCAAAAACGCAATGCAGAGGATAAAATTATGGATTTAAATAGCATTCATTTCGTAGGAATCGGGGGCATTGGCATTTCAGGTTTGGCTAGATATTTACAAGCACAAGGCGTTGAAGTCAGCGGTAGCGATATAAGTGAGAGTTGCTCTACAAAATATCTGCGTAGTTTAGGCGTCCAAGTCGCAATCCCGCACGACAAAAACAATATCAAAAATCCAAATTTACTCGTGCATAGCGCGATTATCGATGATGACAATGTCGAATTAGCGCAAGCACGGGCAAAAAATATCCCCATTCTCTCACGCAAGGACGCATTAAAAATCATTTTGGCAAAAAAACGCGTGTTTTCGGTGTGTGGAGCGCACGGCAAAAGTAGCACTACGGCAATGTTAAGCGCGATTTTTAAGGATTATGGCGCAATCATCGGGGCGATAAGCAAAGAGTTTGGCTCAAATGTCCGCGCAGTGCAAAGCGAGAGCGTTGTATTTGAAGCAGATGAGAGCGATGGCAGTTTTTTAAATAGCAATCCCTACTGCGCGATTGTTACAAACGCCGAGCCAGAGCATATGGAGCACTACAATTACGATTTAGAGCTGTTTCATAGAGCTTATGCGGACTTTTTGACAAGCGCAAAAAAGCGCGTTTTTAACGCCGAAGATGAATTTTTAGCATCTTTGAATCTCCCCGCAACGCGCCTTTATCCGCACAAAGACATTGCAAATATCAAATATTTTTTGGAGGATGATGAGCCATTTACGGAGTTTTCTTTGAATCGCAATGGCAAATTTGTGGGCAATTTTCGCGTGTGGGGATTTGGATTTCATACCGCAAGTAATGCGAGTTTGGCGATTTTAAGCGCGTTAGATGAGATGGATTCTGCGAATATTTCGCAGAATCTACTAAATTACAAAGGCATACAAAAGCGATTTGATATCGTTTGCAAGGGCGAAAAGTGCGTGATTATCGATGATTACGCCCACCACCCGACAGAAATCAAATCCACGCTTGATTCAATAAAGCACTACGCTAGATTGAAAAATATCCGCAATATCACTGCGATTTGGCAGCCGCACAAGTATTCGCGCACGATTCACAATATCGATGGATTCGCAGAATCTTTTGCGGGTGTGGATAATTTGGTGATTTTGCCCGTGTGGGGGACAAATGAGAGTCCAATCCCCATTGATTTTAACGGACACTTTGGGCGATATGCGCCCATTATGGCGGATTGTATTCATCGCAGTGGCGCAACATTAGAGATTGTCAAAGATGGCAAAATCCTAAATGCGCTTGATTCAGGGCTAATTGTGGGCTTTGGCGCGGGTGATATTACCTATCAAATGAGAGGTGCGATTTGAAAATCGCCCTAATCGCGCTAATATCCGTCATCATCGGGCTATTTTTGTATTTTAATGTGCGCGGAAAAATGGATAAGAAAAAGGGCATAATTTTAGGCATTTTGTGCGCTGTGTGCGTGATAATCGCCTTTATTTACACGCAAATGTTTGATAAAAAAAATCGCGCAGACGCCGAAATCATCGCTTCATTCAATCGTGGCGAGGATATTGAATGTGGCGAAATTAGCGTGAATCGCGACAATTTTACCTTTACAAACGGCACTTTGAGCTTCACAGGCAAGGCGGGGACAAAGCACCATAACAAAATCATCGCCATTGAGGAATGCGAATAATTTGAATGACGCTATCATAAAAAAGCTCGATTTGTGGGACTTTGTCAAGGATTTTTTGGGATTTTTTGCAAGGAAAAATAATTTAGATTCTGCGCTAAATTCGCAGAATCTACAAAATCTTTCACGCGAATCGCAGAATCTAACGCAGAATCCGCAAGACTTTTCGCACAAATCGCAGAATCCGCAGAATCTAACGCAGTTTTTGCAAATCAAAGGCGACTTAAAAGAAGCAAAATTAAAAATCGATGAATTAAGTAGCATTGTTTTTGCCCCACCACAAAGCGTTGTAGGCGAGATTCGCACATTGGATAACGAACTAGCGATTTTAAAAAAAGGCGCGATTTTAAAGTTAGATTCGCTTTTTGAATTTGCCAAAATTATCAAATATTTTCTCTACCTTAAAAATCTAAATTTAGATTCGCTTACCCAAATCCCGCGAATGCTAGGGCAAATCAATATCCCATTTGATATTTTGCAAATTGTGGATTGCTTTGAAAATGATGGCAATTTGCGAAGTGGAAAATACGAGAAATTTGATTTTATAAATCAAAGCATAAAAAACGCAAACAAAGAGCTAAAAAAACAGCTTGATAGATTGCTTGGTAACGCAAAAATCACGCCTTATTTGGTGGATAAAAGTGTGCATTTTATCGATGGAAGAGAGTGTCTTTTGGTTCGCAGTGGATTTAGCAAAGTAATGCAAGGACGCATAATGCAACGCACACAGGCGGGATTTTTTTACATTTTGCCAAATGCCTTGCAACATATTTATGATAAACTTGACAAACTCCGCAATGAGCGCGAAATCGCCCTTTTTGAGATTGAGCGTGAGATATCTAGCAAAATGCAAGAAAATATATTTTTTTTGAAATTTATAAATGCTGAATTTGATAGATTTGACGCACTTCAAGCGCGGGTATTTTTTGCCAAAACGCGCAATTTTGAGTTTATTTTGCCATCTTTAAATCGCCAAAATTACGGAGGCGCGATTATTTTAAGCGATTTTTGCCACCCAAATATCAAAAATCCAATACCTTGCAATGTGGAGTTTGATAGGCAAATAATGCTTGTAACGGGCGTAAATGCGGGTGGAAAGACAATGCTACTAAAAAGCATTTTAAGCGCGAGTTTGCTCTCAAACTTGCTAATCCCTTTTAAAATAAGTCCGCATAAGTCCAAAATCCCACATTTTACGCGAATCGAAGCGATTTTGAATGACCCGCAGGATAGTAAAAATGACATTTCGACTTTTGCTGGGCGAATGATGGAATTTAGCGCGATTTTAGCACAGATTCGGGCGCAAGGCGCGGATTCAAATATAATGCTTGGCATTGATGAAATCGAGCTAGGCACGGACGCAAATGAAGCAAGTGCGCTTTATTTCGCGCTTTTGGAGCATTTGAGCGACAAAAATATCAAAATAATCATCACTACGCACCACAAAATTTTGGCAAGTAAAATGGCGGATAATCCGCGTGTAGAGCTACTTGCCGCTCTTTATGATGAGGCAAATCGCGCCCCCACTTATACATTTCTAAAAGGGACGATTGGCAAAAGCTATGCGTTTGAGAGTGCGCTAAAATACGGGATTCCGCGCTTTATCATTCAAAAGGCGCAAAAAATATATAATCAAAATTTAGAAAATCTAAACGCGCTTTTGGAGCAAACCAGCGCATTAAAGGCGAATCTAATCACAAAAGAAGCGCAAATGGAGGCAAACCTGCAAAAAATTGAGCGCAAAAAAGATGAGTTGGATTCGCTAATCGAAGCGCAAAATAACGCGCTTGGCGCGAAAAAAGCGGAGTTAGAATCAATCTATAATAAGGCATTAGATGAGTTAAAGGCGGTGCTAAAAAAGCAAGATAGCAAAGAGATTCATCGCTTTTTAAACGCGCAATACAAGGCTTTTGGGGCGATACCAAAAGATTTGCCAAAAAGGCACATTGATTTTAAAATCGGTAATCGCGTAATGCAGGGCAAAAATATCGGCATAATTTTAAGCATAAAGGGCGAAAATGCGCAAATTGAGCTAGAAAACGGCGTTAGAGTTCGCACAAAACTCTCCGCCCTAAAACTAGCCCCGCAAATCCCCCAAAAAGCGCGAAGCGTGAGCGTTAGCAAAGTCGCCAAAAGTTGCCCTGTAAGTATTGATTTACACGGGAAACGCGCCGAAGAGGCACTAGATTTGCTTGAAGCGTATATCTCAGATTGCCTAATGGCTGGATTTAGCGAAGTAATAATCAAACACGGCATCGGCAGTGGCATTTTAAGCGCGGTGGTGCGGGACTTTTTAAGCGCACACCCAAAAGTGCAAAGTTTTGAAGACGCCCCACCGCAAATGGGTGGCTTTGGCGCAAAAATCGTGAGGTTTTAAGAGCTAAATTTACAGGACGCGTGAAATGCAATACACGCCTTACGAAAAAATCCACAGGACTAACAAAGCAATCTAACCATACGAATCTAAAATTGCATTAGATTCGCACTAAATCAACAAACGATTCACGCGAATCTTTTACAAATCAAAAGCTAAAATGTCCCGTTTCATTTAATGGGATTTTTTTATCGCCATTGCTAATGTCGTTACGATAGCTCTCACTTAGATTTTTGCAAAATGCTTCCATTTTGCCCTCACCTGCGATTTTGCTAGGGTTAAAATACATATAGTCATTGTCAATGGTTATCAATGGCGTTTCGCCTTTATTGCAATCTTTGAATGCTATGCCATTTTGCACCACTACCCATTTAGCATTATCAAGTTCTGCCACTTCCATAATCCATTCGCCCCACGATTTGCCATTTGGTGCTGTGGGTTTCTTTGTATCGATATTATCCGCCCAAATTTTTGTCACAATAGTCTTTTGCATTGAAGCTATTTCACTTCTAGTTATCGATATTCGCTTAACAACATTATCGCCACACGCGCTAATTCCAAGTGCTATGAAACCTAGCACAGCTATTTTTACTAACTTTGTCATTGTATTTTCCTTTTTTGATTTAAAATTTTATCTGCCCTTTTTGGGCGAATCTCTAACCGCCAACTCAAAAATCCAAAAGATTGCTTTATCCTAAAAATGAATACGCGAATCTAAAAAGCGCGAAAATATAGATTTATGTAATCATTTGGATTCCTTTGTGAATAAGGTTAGGGGATTTTGTGGATTCTTGGATTGCTTCGATTTTCTAGCGAAAATCTCGCAATGACAGGTTATTTTACGCTGATTCGTCATTGCGAGGGCTTTTGCAAAAAGCCCGAAGCAATCCAAAAATGTTTTGTGTTTTAATGCGTGAGTTTGGAATAAGTGGCGTAAATAATTACTTAAATAAATGGTAAATCCTCCCCCCAAGAGAGTTTAAGCGGATTTATCGATTTAAAGATTTGCAAATTAAGATTTATTTTCAAAACTTCGCCTTTTTTCAAAAAATAGAATTGCGAATTTTAGGTTTTATCAAATTAAAAATTTCTTAAATCTTTGCAAATTTGGATATTTTTTGCATTTTTGGATTGCTTTTGCGCGAAATGATATGAAATTCGCAGAATCTAGCGCGATTTTATTTTAGATTCGCAGAATCTGCCCTGTAAAAAATGCGCATTTTTTAAGGCAAAGTGAAAGTTTTTTGCTATAATTCGCTCGCCCAAGTAAATGCGGGATTCTTTAAATTTTAAGTCTAATGTGAAATATATTTAGATTCGCGTAGTCGTTTGTATGTGTCGGTGTTTCTGCTTGATGGCGCGGTGCGTGCGTAGGATTTGCCGCCTACACAAATGCTTAGAATCTTACTCTTTGTATCCTTTTTGGGGCAAAAAATTCAAAATTTCGCTTTGCTTGGGTAATCCACATTTAAGGGCGTAACATTGAAAATTCTAATAGTAGGTAGCGGTGGGCGCGAGTATAGCATAGCATTGAGCTTGAAAAATGACGTACGCGTGGGACAAATCTACTTTGCAAATGGCAACGGCGCGACAGCAAATTTGGGCGAAAATATCCACGCAAAAGGCAACAAAGAAATCGTTGATTTTTGCGTGAATAAGGGCGTGAATCTTGTGGTGATAGGACCAGAGCAACCTTTGATTGAGGGATTAAGCGATGAATTACGCAAAGCAAAAGTCCGCGTTTTTGCGCCTAGCAAGGCAGCCGCGAGGTTAGAGGGCTCAAAAATCTTTATGAAAAATCTGCTTAAAAAATATCATATCCCCACAGCAAAATTTCTTGCAAGTAGCGATAAGGACGAGCTTTTTGGCTTTATAGATTCTGCGTTTTGTGGCAAAAATCCGCTAGATTCAGCCACGCACTTCACGCCAAAAATCGTAATAAAGGCAGATGGCTTGTGCGCGGGGAAAGGCGTGATTATCACTGATTCAAAGCCCGAAGCAAAGCAGATTGTGGAGTCGATGATAAGCGGAGAGCGATTTGGCGAGGCGGGGAGGCGGATTGTCATCGAAGAATTTTTAGATGGCTTTGAATTAAGCGTGTTTGCGATTTGCGATGGCAAAAATTTCATTCTAATGCCCACAGCGCAAGACCACAAGCGATTATTGGACGATGATTTAGGACCAAATACGGGCGGTATGGGCGCATATAGCCCCACGCCACAATGCGATTTAGTGCTACTAGAAAAAATCAAAGCGCGAATCATTACGCCCACTTTGGAGGCGATGAGGGCGGAGGGCGCGGAGTTTTGCGGGGTGCTATTTTGCGGGATTATGGTAAGTGGCGGCGAGCCTTTTGTGCTGGAATTTAATGTCCGCTTTGGCGACCCTGAATGCGAGGTGATTTTGCCCTTGCTAAAAACGCCGTTGCTTGATATTTTGGAGGCGGCGCTGCATCGCAAACTAGGCGATTTCAAAGTGGAGATTTTGGATAAATCTTGCGTGGGCGTGGTTGTGGCAAGTGAAAACTACCCGTATAGCGCAAGCGTAGCGCAAACTATCACGCTACAAAATGGCACAAATTGCACTTCAAATGCGGACAATCACATTTCATTTGCGGGGGTTAGCGATGAAAATGGTGCATTAAAGGCAAGTGGTGGGCGCGTTTTGGTGTGCGTGGGGATAGGCGATTCGCTAAAAGAGGCGCAAAAAAATGCCTATAATTTGACAAAACAAGTGAATTTCAAAGGCGCAAAAATGCGCAAAGATATTGCAAATAAGGCGATAAAAGCGTAGATTCGGCGGGATTTAAAAATTTTAATTTCAGGTGCGAGATTCGGCGATTTTGCGTGAATCATAACATCTAAAATTACCCACCCCCTAACCCCCTCCGCAAGGGAGGGGGAACAAAAAATAACAATCTCCGCAAGGGGAAAATCTTTGCGCGAATCCTCCGCAAGGGTGGGGAAAATAAAAAAGCTCCTCCCCTTGCGGGAGGGGTTTGGGGTGGGGTATTTATCGCAAGGGTAGGGAAAATCCATTTCGCCATTGCGAGATTCGGCGAAAAATATCCCAAATTGTCATTCTCGCGCGTAGCGAAGAATCTCAAAATCTCAAAAATAATCCGTCATTGCGAGAATTTACGAAGTAAATTCGTGGCAATCTATTTAGATTCTGCGATTTACTCAAAAATCGCCCCAAAATCGCAGAATCTGCCGTAGAATCTACGAAAATCGCAGAATCTACCCATTTTTCGCAGAATCTCACAGAAAATTTCGCAGAATCTAATTTTTTTCTGTCACAACGCCTATTTTCGCCAAAAAATATACTTCAAAATCACCCACGCGATGGCGACATTTATGAGCGAATCAGCTAGGTTGAAAACCGCAAAGTTGAATTTGTAATGCCAAAAAATATAATCCACCACGCCCTCGCGTGTGAATCTATCCACCAAATTGCTAAATCCCGCACCGATGATTAGCCCAAATGCTACGAAGTTTTGGGCGAATAATTCATCGCTTTTTAGCACCAAAATCAGCATAAAAAGTAGCATTGCTAGGATTATCCATTTGAGATTCGCGCCCACTGCGCTTAAAAATGAGAATGCCACGCCTTTGTTGAAAACTAAGATTATGTCGATAAATTCGCTTTCAAAGACTTTGGCGTGGGGGCTTGGCGCGTTTGCATAAAAATCCAAAATCAAAAATTTGATTGCTTGGTCAAGTGCGATTGCCAAAACCATCATCGCAAAAAATGCAAAGTGTTTTTTGGTGAATCTGCGCAAGATTCGTGCTTTTAGATTCGTCCCCCCCAAATTGCGCTCCATTTTTACCTAAATTTAGATTCGCGTTATCCGCAAGAAATCTCTTTTTTAAAAAACGCTTCTAACTCGCACATCGTGGCTTCAAGCAACTTTTTGTCCTTGCCTTCTAGCAAGATTCGCAATTTATTCTCCGTGCCAGAGTAGCGGATAATGTGGCGAATCTCACCAGAAATCAGCTTTTTATAGCGCGATTCAAGCAAATCTAGTGGCGTTTTTTTGTGTGAAATATCGATATTTTTTAGCACCTGCGGATAAAGGCTAAAAGGATTTAGCACCTCGTTACTTGTGCGATTCGCCTTTAACATAAGGGCTAGGACTTGCAACGCGCTCAAAATCCCATCGCCCGTTTTGGCATAATCGCTAAAAATAATATGCCCACTTTGCTCCCCGCCAAAGCTGTAACCCTGCGCTATCATCGCTTCTAGCACGAATTTATCGCCGACATTTGCGCGAATCATATCGATATTGTGCTTGGCGCAAAACCGCTCCAGCGCGACATTGCTCATTATTGTAGTTACGATTCCATTGTTGCGTAGGCACTTTTGGCGTTTGAGATATAGCGATAACGCGCCTAGCACTTTGTCTCCACTGACAATCTGCCCTTTATTATCCACGACTATGAGCCTATCAGCATCTCCATCAAGGGCGAATCCCACATCTGCGCCCACTTCTACAACCTTTTGCGCCAAAATTTCAGGGTGCATTGCGCCACAAGATTCGTTGATATTGTAGCCGTTTGGGGCGTTGTTTATGGCAATCACCTCCGCGCCCAATTCGCTAAAAATAATGGGTGCGACTTTGTAACCTGCGCCATTTGCGCAATCCACGACAATTTTCACGCCATTTAGGTTGAGATTTTTGGGGAAGCTATTTTTGATATGCACGATATATCGCCCGATGACATCATCGATTCGCTTTGATGCGCCGATATTTGCGCGGGTTTCGAAGTGCGAAGTGAGCGTCTTTTCATCATTGTAAATGCGCTCGATTTGCTCTTCTTTGCGCTCATCTAGCTTGTATCCGCGCAAATCAAAGAACTTTATGCCGTTGTCATAGTAGGGATTGTGGGACGCGCTTATCATTATCCCCGCATCACAGCGCATATCCTCCGTGAGAAAGGCAATCGCAGGGGTTGGCATCGGTCCTACTTGAATGACATTAAACCCAAGCGCGGTAAATGCGCTAACCAAGCCATTTTCAATCATATAGCCACTGCGGCGCGTGTCCTTGCCTATTAAAATCGTATTTGTGTTTTTTGGCAAGTCATTTTGGGGGCAATTTTTAAAATAAATCCCCGCAGCAAGCCCCGCTTTTAGCGCGGTGAATGGCGTAATGTCGCTCCCAGCCTCCCCGCGAATCCCATCAGTCCCAAAGATTTTCAAAATATGTCCTTTTTTTGTGAGAGATAAAAACGCGAATTTTAGCAGAAAATTTATAAATTCGCAGAATCTCTGCAAATCACAGCAAATCACATAAAATTCGCAGAATCTGTGCTAACTTGTCATTCTGAGATTGCAAAGCAATCGAAGAATCTCTGTTTTGATTGTTTTTTTTTTTTTTTTTTTGAGATTCTTCGCTTCGCTCAGAATGACAAAAATTTTAGATTGCCACGAAGTCGCCCCAAAAGTGCAACTTCTCGCAATGACGGAATTATTTTTTTTGGATGGTTGCTTCGCTTCGCTCACTCGCAATGACAAATTTAGGCGAGATTCTGCGAATTTGGCGCAGAATCTACGATTTTGCGTGAATTAGCTTTATGTAAATTATTTAAACCCGCCAATAATCATCAATAATCCAAGCACATACAGCAATATAATAGTTAGCAAGATTTTAACGACAATTTTAATTGCTTTATTTGTCATTTTTATCCTTTTTCTTGTCAAATACGCCCCATATAACTCCCCATATTAAGTAGCTTATGCCCACAATAACAGCCATATAAAAAACGCCATTTACCACATCTGATGCCGTAGCATTTTGAAGTCCTGTATCGCCAAAACTTATACTTACAAACAAGCATAATGCCAAAACCAATTTTTCCATTTTTTACCTCAATATTCACAATATTTTGAGCCAAAAAAGATTTTGTATAAATTATCACTGCTGTCTTTATAGATTCCTACATAGCCGTAGTCATAGCCAAATCTACCATAAGAGCAATCAATTAGCCTTAAATGTTTATTGTTGAAAAAATACGCATTTGCACTGCAAATATACAATGAAGCAATAGCAATAATTGCAAAAAGTTTTCTTTTCATTTTCTACCTCCCTGATGTGATTCTTGCAAAAGTGATAATCAAAAGAATGCCTACAAAAATTATCACGGCAAAACCCATATTTGTGCCCGTCTTTAACGCTTCGTCATTATCCAAATCTAACTTTTTTTCAAAATCCTTGATGATGAAATATTTCACAGATAGCGCGATGATAGCATTGCCAAGAAATGGGATAAAAAGCAAAAAAAGACCAGCGATAAGCATAATCACCGCCATCGCATATTGCTTCCTATACATACAAAAGAAAATATGCAAGAAAAATCCCCACCAGCTCCAAGTAGCAACAAACGCCAATCCACTTCTACCGCCTTTTTCAAACATCGCTTCGGCACTTTGCGCATAAATCTCTACTTTTTGGGGCGTTTGCAGGTAAATGCCTAACTTTTCTCGCAATCTTTTGCTATCTGCAAAGATTTCCCTTGATTTTTGTGTCATTTTTTTAACTCCCTATTTTTAAAAATTTCCGCGAATAACACAAAAAAAACGCAAGTCAATAAAAAAGTGATTTATTTTTTGATATTTTTGTAAGTGCTTTGTAAGTGCTTTGGTGGTGCTTTGGCGCAAAGTCAAATGATAAATTCGCAGAATCTCGCATAAACTCGCACGAAATTTCGCAGAATCTAGCGTGTGGATTCTGCGAAAGGCAACAAATTCGCAGAATCTGCCCTTAAAGCAATCTTTTCTGCTATAATTTCGCATTTTTTAATATCACAGGCAAAAGGTAAAATTTTGGACTACACGCTTGATTTGGGGTTTTTTGGCTCATATATTTTTGATTTGTCCTTACTTGGGGTGCTGTGGATTTTTGGCATAAGCGTAGAGGCGGTTACAGGCGCGCTTGCGGCGGGACGGCATAAAATGGATTTGTTTGGCGTGTGCGTGGTGGCACTTGTCACGGCAATCGGTGGCGGGACGATTCGCGATATTATGCTAAATAATTATCCGCTCTCGTGGGTAAAAGGACCGCAATACATCGTGCTTTTGTGTGCTATCGCCATCATCACCACTCGCATAAAGCGCAAGGCGGCGACTTTGGAGAGAGTATTTTTGGCGTTAGATGCCGTAGGGCTAGTCGTTTATAGTATCATCGGGGCGAAAATCGCCCTAAATATGGGACACGGACTAATCATCGCAATCGTTGCGGGCTGCACTACGGGCATTTTTGGCGGGATTTTGCGTGATATTTTTTGCAATCAAATCCCGCTTGTGTTTCAAAAAGAGATTTACGCGAGTGTCGCAATCATCTCTGTTTTGCTATTTTATGCGCTCATAATTTGCGGTGTGGGCGAGCTTATCGCTACGCTAATCACGCTAATTTTTGGGACGGCGATGCGATTATATGCGATTAGACGCAAGATGGATTTGCCGATATTTGAGTATGATACCGATGAAAGGGAGTGCAAATGAAATCAGTGCTAATCTTAATGGCGTTTTTATACGCGCTACACGCAGAATCTAGCGATATTTCGCAAAACATATTCATTTTAGAGCCACTCAATCAAAGTGCCGAGCAACGCGCACTAGGGGCGCACTATACGAATGAAGGCTACCGCGCGGCGAGTTTTGGAGCGCAAAAAATCGCGCGGGATTTGTTTTACAAAGCGTGCTCTTTGGGCGATAACTTGGGGTGCTTGTCGCTAAATAAGCTAAATGCACCGCTTGGCGTGGATAATTTAGTGCTAAAAAAGCAAGAATGCGCCTACGGCGTGGGTGAATCGTGCTTTTGGCTATTTCGCCACTATGCAGGCGAATCTACGCTAGATAGTTTTAAGACGGATTGGTATTTAAATAAGGCGTGCAAACTTGGCAAAATGCAGGCGTGCGCGCTAAAATCCGAGCGATTCAAACCATATATTTTGGATAATTATCAGCTTTTGGGCAATAGGTGCTTTAAAAACGATGCACAAAGCTGCTATGTGCTTGGCGTGGCGCACTTTTTAGGGCGACTAGATGGCAAAAAAGTAGCTCAAAATCGCACCTATGCTTTGGAGCTGCTACAAAAATCCTGCGTTCTTGGGGCAAAAATGGGCTGTGTAGAATATCACAAATTGCGAGGATGGAGGTAGGTTTGGGAGTGGATTTGTGGGTAGATTCTGCGATTTTCGCGTGAAATTTTGTATGTTGCAGAATCTAATGAAATTCGCAGAATCTGCGTTGTTTTTCGTGCTAGATTCTGCGATTTATAAATTTTCATTTCCCCAAATAAACCTGTCTTGGGCGGGTGATTCGCGCCCCTGATTTGATATGCTCGATGACTTGCGCACACCAGCCCGGCATTCGCCCGATGACAAAAATGGGCGTAAATAAGCTCACAGGGATTTTTAGCGCGGTTAAAATAATGCCACTATAAAAATCCACATTTGGGTAAAGTTTGCGCTCGATGAAGTATTCATCTTTCAGCGCGACTTCTTCTAGCTTTTCGGCGATTTCGCTAAATTGCGCATTCATTTTTATGCCCTTTTTGTTTAGCTCATCTTTTAGCCCCTTAATCGCCTTTGCGCGCGGGTCGTAGCTCTTATAGACGCGATGTCCAAAGCCCATTAGCCTAAAAGGGTCATTTTTATCTTTCACGCGCTCGATGAATTTTGGGACATTTTTCACATCGCCAATTTCAGCGAGTTGCCCCAAAACCTTTTCATTTGCCCCGCCGTGCGATGGTCCCCAAAGCGCATTTATACCAGCACTTATCGCCGCGTAAGGATGCACCCCTGTGGAGGCGACATTACGCACGGTTGTGGTGGAGGCATTTTGCCCGTGGTCGGCGTGGAGACTAAAAATCTTATCTAACGCCTCCACTTCTAGCGCATCAATTTGCACTTCGCCATCGATATTTACGCCGATTTTGCCACAGGGGAAGGCGCGAAGCATATACAAAAAGTTCTCAACATAAGAGCGCGAAACATCGGGGTAGATATACGGATAGCCGATTGCGTGGCGGTATGAGAAGGCGACTAGCGTGGTGATTTTGGCAATCATTCGCTTTGCCATCATCGCATATCCTTCATCATCGCTAATCTCCATATAGTCCTTGTAAAATGTCGATAGCGCGCCCACAGCGGAGCTTAGATTCGCCATAGGGTGAGCAGAATCTGGGAATGATTTAAAAATATCGCTTAGCCCTTCGTGCAAATATCGCAAGGGGCGCAGTTCTAAATCCATCTCATTTGATTCACGCTCATTTTGCGGGAGTTTGTCGCTTATCAAAAGATTGCAAATATCCACAAATTTATATTTATCCACCAAATCTTGGATAGGTATCCCGCGATAGAGCAATACGCCATTTGCGCCATCGATGTAGCTTATCGTGCTTTTGCACCCCGCAGTTGAAGCATAGCCGGGGTCATAAGAAAATATGCCCGTGCGCTCAAAGAGCTTCGCAAAGTCAATCGCCTTTGGTCCGCGCGAACATTCGATTAAATCAAACTCAAACTCCTTGCCTGTGGAATTATCAATTAGCGTTACTGAATTTTTCATAGTTTCTCCTTGTAATTTGAAATGTGAATCATAATAATAAAAAACGCGCGATTTTAAAAGTTTTTTGCAAAAAAGTGCGATAAAAAAATGTCCCTTTGGGTAGAATCTGCACTTTTAATTTAATGCGATGGAGGCAAAAATGGCAAAAATTTGCGTGATAATGACTTCGTGCGGGGATGAGAAAAGTGCTGATTTGTTAAGCGAAATGCTAGTGCGCGAAAAGCTCGCGGCGTGCGTGCAAATACAGCGCATAAAAAGTCGCTATTTGTGGCAAGGTGAGTTGAGATTCGAGCGTGAATTTTTGCTAATCATAAAAACGCTTCGCAAAAATCGCAAAAAAATTAAGCGCGTTTTTAAAGCGCACCACCCTTATGAATTGCCCGAATTTGTGTGCTTTGACGCAGATTCAAGCAAAGAATACAGCGCGTGGATTGAAAAATGCTGTTAGGTTTTGTGCTAGATTCTGTTATGTTGCATTCGATTCGCATAAATCTACAAGATACTTATTTATTGATTGGCTATTCCCATCTAATTTATCGGTATCCAGCAAGGCAGTTTTACAAGTTTCATATACCGCATTCACATCTGCGCCATTTTCTACTAAAAATTTTACCATATCTAGTTTTTGTCCCTCGTTTACAGCATAATACAAAGCCGTTTTGCCATTATTGTCTTTAATATTTACATCTGCACCTTTAGAAATAAGATATTTTACAATCTCAAAATATATTGTCTCTGATGTCTGGCTATAATAACAAACAGTTCGTATTAAAGCTGTTTGACCATTATTCTCTTTAGCATTTACATCTGCACCGGCTTCAACTAAAAGCATTACACTGCCTAGCAATCCATAGCGCCTCAACCACGCAATAGATGCACCTAGAAATCCCGCAGACGAGGCTCTTATTAAGGCGGTGTTACCAAAATTATCTTTAGCCTCCATATCTGCACCACGCTCTATTAAATATTCTGCTACTTCTAATCTGAAATCATCGCAACGCATTAAAGCTGTATTCCCATCTCTATCCCTAGCATTTATATCCGCGCCATCTGCCAAACAACGCTGTATTGTCTGCAAATCTTTGGCATCCAACAACTCTATATCACTATCACACGTGGATACTTTGTAATTATCAAATGTTTTGCTTGTAGTCGAAGTCTTATTGCCTTGTGTGGCTTTGCTGTTTTGCTGTGTAGGTGTTTTATGTGTTGCTTTGTTATTGACTTGCAACCATTCACCTATAAATCCAACTAAAAACATAAATACAAAAAATATGCCAAATCCTACTATTATTTCTCCCATTTCACACTCCCTTTCATTTAATACATTTCATCTAGATTTGCGAGTTCTTTTCTTATCAAAACCCCACTATTTTCATCAATCTTTACTTTGTAAAACTTAACTTTATGATTATATTGTTGGCATTTTTGTTTGATATTGTTTATGATTTTCCGTTGTTCTTTTAATGGTATCCTTGTGCCAAAAGTGATGGATTTTAGACATTTAAAATCATAATATAACCTTTGCTCTGGCAAATATTTTTTAAGGATTGAATATCTATGCTCTTTTTCGTATTTCCAAGCTTTTAATTTTGTATTGTAGATAGTTTCGTATTTATCGTTATATTTAAGTTGCAGTTGTTTTGGTGGTGTATTATTTATATCAAGTTTGTTCGCATTACCAGCTACACATAAGCCGACAGAGAATTGCAGATTTTTAATATCATTATTTCGGTAATCTATATCTTTGTGTGTAAGTTTATTTTGCAAACTACCATCCTGTACCTTAATCTCGCTAAATTCCAAGCAGAATCCCTTAAATCCATCAGCATAATGCGCCCACATAAGAATCTCGCCACATTTTAAAATAACAGAGCCACCAAGCCTACTAAAAGCGCAAATTAACTTTTCATTGATAACGCGACCCTTAAGTTCTTTGATATATTTGTTGATTTTATGATAAATATATCTTTGTTTGCCATAATATTTATTGTAAATATCTGTCAAAGTGGGTTTTAAATCTTCTGCCCACAGCACATTATTTGCTAATCGCTTTATAACTTCTTGTAAGTAATCATTGAAATGTGCGTTATTGTTATGCGTGTGTTGTTTGGCTATACCGCTGTGTTGACACATATTTTCTAAAAAGTGTTTAAAGAAATTTTCATATAATTCCTTATTTTCTTTAAAAAATAGTCTATAAAAACACTCCATAGGGTCGTTTAATTCATCAAATGTTGAAAAATATAAGTAAGAATCTCTCAACTCACCAATCCCATATTTTAAACTACGAAAACGATACAATGGAGCTAAATCTTGCATTTTACCCTTTCACTCTAAATTCATAAAAAACATATTCTAGCCCCCCCCCCGCTTAAAATTTACTTAAAAATATGAAATTTTAAATAGATTTTGCGATTCACGCCAAAAGCGCAGAATCTAATATAATTTTTAGTGCGAAAATTTCTTGTAAAAATTTAAAAATTTTGCAATAATTCGCACTTTTAATTTTTCAAAATAAAGGACAGAAAATGCAAATTTCAAAAATTCTAAAATCCCCCCCCCCTATCGCCCCTAAATAAACTCAAACTCGCAATTCTTACCATATTTTGCCTTGCAAGTTTCGCACACGCAGAATCTAACGCATTTTTCATCGGCGGAGGTGTCGGTGGCGGTGGCATAAAAAATAGCGTAAATATTGAAAGAAGCAATACGCCAAATGTTGAGCCAGACACGCCAAATGTTGATATGTCCTATATGCAGCACACCTTTGATTGGAGCATAATAGCTGGATACAAGCACTTTTTTGGCAAGAGTTTTGGCGCACGGGGTTATGGCAGTATTGATTTTAGTCATATTGGCAATATTAACATCGGTGGCGATTTTATCGGTGGTGCTTCTATGGAAGTCACTTTTACGCTAATGGGTATCAGGGCAAATGCGGACTTGCTATGGAACTTTTATAAAGGCAGTAGCGTTGAAGTGGGCGCATTTGTAGGACTTGGCGCGGGAATGAAAAGTATGATTGTGGCAAGCAAATTGGGTGGCGGACTTGCAGGCACATTGTTTGATATCGGTGCGAATTTCGGTCTGCGTGGGAATTTTAGTCATAATCACGGCGTAGAGCTTGGTGTGTATGTCCCATTTTTGCCCATAATGAGCGCAGGTGTTAGTGGCGCAAAAATGGAGATGCGCCAAGCATTTAGTATGCAAATGCGCTATATTTACACATTTGGCGATACACCAAAGGCAAAAAAGGATAATAAAACGAAAGGTTGTAAAGAAAAACGCGCAAAATGATTATGAGTGAATTTGTGGTAGATTTGGCGAATCTGTTACCGAGATTTTATAAATCGCAAATCTCTCGCACGGCAAAGCAAAATCGCCCTTGTATTTGGCAAGTCTCCGCTGTAAATCTCGCGCAAAAGTTGCGATTTTACCGCGCCGATTTGCATTTGCGTAAATCCCAAATTTTGCAAATCAAATCCGTTAATTTTTGGACTTTGTCGCAATATTTTTAGGCGAAATGCCTTTTTGAATCGCCCATTTTGGGGCAATAGCGAAAGTGCGATTTGCAAATCGCTCACTTCAAATCGCATTCGCAACTCCGCCAAAAATCGCCTTAAATCGCGGACTTTGCGAAACCTTTGCGCCGAATCTAGCGCGATGAAAATCTCTTTTATGGTTTTTTGCCTTTTTGTGATTTGCATTTCATCAAAAATCTCATCAAAGATTAAAAAAATGGCGTAGATTCTGCGGTTTGCCGGGATTTTATGAAAATTTTTAGGGATTTTTAGCGGTAAAATTTCTTGCATTTTTTGAAGTGCTTTTAGCGCGAATCTGCCTTTTAAAATTTTGCTAATTTCTGCGCTTATTCGCTCTTTTGAGATATTTTTTAATAGTGATTTTTGCGCTATAATCGCGCCCATCGTAGCACTATCAATCTCAAATCCAAACTTCGCCACAAAGCTAAATGCACGCAAAATTCGCAAGGCATCTTCGCTAAATCGCTTATTTGCATTGCCCACCGCACAAATCTTTTGCGCCCTTAAATCCGCCACTCCGCCAAAAATATCAGTTATTTTACCGCTTAAAATCTCAAATGCCATCGCATTTATGGTAAAATCCCGCCTTTTTAAATCCGCAAAAATCTCACTCTCAAAGCGCACAAATTTCGGGTGGCGATTGTCCGCATAGTCGCGCTCACTGCGAAAAGTCGTAATTTCGATTTTTGTGCCACAAATCATCGCGCCAATCGTGCCAAACTTCTCGCCCACGCTAAAAATCGCGCGTGTTTTGCCAAAATCTTGCAAAATCGCCCTTGTCTCGTGCGGGAGCGCGTCCGTGCAAAAGTCAAAGTCGCTTGGCATTTGCCCTAGCATAAAGTCTCGCACACTCCCGCCCACAAGGTAGAGTTTGAAATGTTGCGCGTTAAAATGATGTGCCAAAGCTATAATCTGTGGCGGGATAGAAAATTTCATTTTATGCCTTAAATACGCGAGATTCTGCGTTTTTTATTATTAGATTCTGCGAAAATTTTGCTTTTTTATCAAGATTCTGTGGATTTGTTGCCGAGATTCTGCGAAAATTTTGCGAGATTCTGCGTTTTTTTATTAGATTCTGCGAATCGCAGAATCTAAGCACAATTTCGCAGAATCTAAACTTCCTTTGCCAAATATTTTCCCGTGTAGCTTCCGCTCTTTTTTGCATTCTTTACAATCGATGACACACTTCCACAATCTACGACTTTTCCGCCTTTATCCCCACCCTCAGGTCCAATGTCGATGATATAATCCGCGTTTTTTATCACATCTAAATTATGCTCGATGATAATCATAGAATTGCCTAATTCCACTAGGTGGTGGAGCACTAAAATGAGATTGTTTATATCCTCAAAATGCAGTCCCGTAGTGGGCTCATCAAGCACATAGAGCGTTTTGCCTGTGTCCTTTTTGCAAAGTTCTTTGGCGATTTTTATGCGTTGTGCTTCGCCTCCGCTTAAAGATAGCGCATTTTGCCCTAGTGTGATATAACCTAGCCCTATGTCGTTTATCGTTTTTAGTTTTTGCGTAATGCGCGGGATTTTTTTGAAAAATTCTAATGCCTCGCTTACGCTAAGATTCAGCACATCGGCGATATTTTTGCCGTTGTATAGGATTTCTAGCGTTTGTTCATTATATTTTTTGCCACCGCAAACATCGCATTTGACATTTATGTCGGGCAAAAAGTGCATTTCGATTCGTATCTCGCCCTCGCCTTGACATTTTTCGCAACGCCCACCTTTGACATTAAAGCTAAATCGCCCCACGCCGTAGCCTCGCACTTTTGCTTCTTTTGTCTGCGAAAAAAGCAAGCGAATGTCATCCATTACGCCCGTATATGTCGCTGGATTGCTTCGTGGCGTGCGTCCAATCGGGCTTTGGTCTAAATATATGACTTTATCAAGTTCTTCTAACCCGCGAATCTCCACGCCATCAACGCGGTTGATTTTCGTAGCTCGGTTTAGAATCTCTTGTGCGATAGGAAGCAGCGTTTGAAGCACAATGCTACTTTTGCCACTGCCACTCACACCCGTAACACACACAAAGTTTAATAGCGGTATTTTTAGGCTCAAATTTTTGACATTATTTATATTGATATTGTCGATTTCAAGCCATTTGCTTTGTTTGCGCCCATAGAAATGCTCTATTTGCTTTTTGCCATAGATATATTGCGCGGTTAGCGTGTTTGCGCTTTTTAGCTCGTCCATATTTCCGCTAAATATGACTTTTCCGCCATTTTTACCCGCGCCCTCGCCAATATCCACGATAAAATCCGCATTTTTAATCGTCTCTCTATCGTGCTCAACTACCACAAGCGTGTTGCCCTTTTGTTGCAAAGAGCGAAGCGTTTTGATTAGGCGTAGTGTGTCTCTCTCGTGAAGCCCGATACTAGGCTCATCAAGCACATACAGCACACCTGTAAGCCCACTGCCGATTTGCGAAGCGATTCGTATGCGCTGATTTTCGCCCCCGCTAATAGTGCGACTATCGCGCCCCAAACTCAAATATCCTAACCCCACATCATAGAGAAAATAAAGCCGTTCGCGGATTTCTTTTAAAATGCTTTGCGCGATGAATCTCTGCTCCGCGCTTAAATACGCGAAATTTGCCTCATCGCTAAAAAGGCGATATGCCTCTTCGATAGGCATTTCTACGATTTCGCCAATGCCCTTATTTGCGAC
The DNA here is from genome assembly GCF_053654655.1 of Helicobacter sp. 23-1045. Lineage (NCBI taxonomy): Bacteria > Pseudomonadati > Campylobacterota > Epsilonproteobacteria > Campylobacterales > Helicobacteraceae > Helicobacter > Helicobacter sp. 23-1045. The sequence goes on along the minus strand of NZ_JBSIUR010000004.1, from coordinate 108,487 downwards.
TTTTACGCTTAAAGATTCTAATTTTAGTCGCTTCCCACCGCACAAATCACACACTTTTTCGCTCATATATTCGCCCAAATCGCTGTCGTTTTTATACATATTGTAGGCGATTTTTAGGATTCCGTCCCACGAACTTTTGATTTTGCTTTTGCCCCAATCAAATTGCAATTCCTTTGGGCTACCATAGAGAATCAAATTTTGTTTTTGCGCGGAGAGATTTTCAAAAGATTCGCTAGGCTCGATTTTTTCCGCTTTGCAAAAGGCATAAAATAGCTCTGTATAGTAGCTTTTGTTGAATCCAAATATGACTTTAATCCCGCCTTTGTTTAGCGGGAGCGCGTCATTTATGATTTTTTTTCTATCGATTCGGTAATTCATTCCAAGCCCATTACAGCTAGGACACGCGCCTTTTGGGGAGTTGAAGCTAAAACTGAGCGGCTCTAAAACTTCAAAGCTAATCTTACAATCAAAACACGCAAAATGTTCGCTATAATGCGTGAGTTTTTCGCCCTCCAACACTTCGATTTCGCCAAACGACTCTTTTAACCCACGCTCAATCGCACTTGCCACGCGCGATTTGTTTTCATCGCTTATCGTAACCCTATCAAGAACGATTTTTATAGTGTGCTTTTTGGTTTTGGATAGTTCGATATTTTCATCTAAACGCGCAATCACGCCATCAATCATCACCCGCACGAATCCTTTTTGGCGAAGCGATTCAAGTGTGTCATTGAATGTCCCCTTTTTTTCTTTGACAATGGGCGCAAGGATAGAGATTTTGCTACCATTTGGCAAAGACAAAATTTGATTTATAATATCGCTACTACTCATCTGCGAAATCTTTTTGCCACATTTATGGCAGTGTTGAATCCCTGTCCTTGCATAAAGAAGGCGCAAATAATCATAAATCTCCGTAATCGTCCCCACTGTGGAGCGCGGATTTTTAGAAGTCGTCTTTTGGTCGATTGCGATGGCGGGAGTTAGCCCCTCGATTTTATCGACATCAGGTTTGCCGACTTTATCCAAAAACTGCCTTGCGTAGCTTGATAGGCTCTCCAAATATCGCCGTTGCCCCTCCGCATAGAGCGTATCAAAGGCAAGTGTGCTTTTGCCAGAGCCTGATAACCCCGTAAATACGACTAATTTATTTTTAGGAATCTCTAAATTGATATTTTTTAGGTTATTTTCTCGCGCCCCAAAAATCTGTATGAAATCATTCGCAGAATCTAGCATTTTCTCACTCCATAAAAATCGCGAATTATATCTAAATTACAGCGCAATAAAATAAAAATTATTCTTTTTGCAAGTTTTTTGGGAGATTGACAGAGTGCAGTCGCGAATTTTAGAGTCTGTTAATGCCTCAAATTGTCATATGGTTACTTCACTTTGTGCTTTTCACTTCGCGCAAGAATGATAAAATAAATGCGATTTGCGATTCACAAAATCTCACAAATTTCGCAGAATCTTTGCCTAAATTTTGCTAAAATTACGCAATTTTAAAAGCGGAGGCGCGAAATCAAAAAGCCAAAATTGCCAAATTTCAAATTGCCAAATTTGCCAAATCTCAAATTGCCAAATTTGCCAAATTTGCTGAATCTAAATAGAGACACAAAGCGCAAAATCATTTTGTTTTTTGCCCCGCGCCTTGCGTGGTTTGCGATGTGGTTTATCTATCTTACTTCGTGCAATCGCTTTGCTATCGATGAAAAAATCACAGCGCAAAATGCCATTTTTATCGCGTGGCACGGCGAACTTTTGATGTTGCCATTTCTCTACCGCAAGATTCGGCAAAAATCAAACATTTTCATTTTGGCAAGCGAACATTTTGACGCAGAGCTCATCGTGCGGATTTGCGCGCTTTTTGGTATGCAAAATATTCGCGGGTCAAGCACAAAGGGCGGCAGGCGGGCGATTATCCAAAGCATAGCGCGACTAAAAGAGGGCAAGGACATCGCCATAATGCCCGATGGTCCGCGCGGTCCGTATCATAGCATTGCGGACGGCGCACCTGCGATTGCGCAAAAAACAGGGGCGCCCTTAATCGTCCTACAAGTCCGCGCAAGGCGATTTTGGGAGTTAGATTCGTGGGATAGATTTCGCATACCAAAGCCTTTTGGGCGAATCGACTACTACGCAAGCGCACCATTTTGCGTGGATTGCGCACTTGGCATTGATGACGCAAAAGAGATTATTTATCAACAAATGACAGGGGGACTAAATGAAGGCGATTAGAGATTATTATGTAAGCGCAAACGCGCTATTAGAGGGGCATTTCTTGCTATCAAGTGGGAAGCATTCAAAGTTTTATTTGCAGTCGGCAAAAGTGCTTGAAAATCCGCAGACTGCGGAGATTTTGCTAGCTAAACTCGCAGAATCTATCAAAAAAAGCAATATAAAAATTGAGTGCGTTTGCTCGCCTGCAATCGGCGGGATTTTGGCGGGATATGAACTCGCAAGGGCGCTAAATACGCGCTTTATTTTCACCGAGCGAGTGAATGGAGAAATGACGCTACGGCGCGGATTTAGCGTAAATCGTGGCGAGAGAGTGCTAATTTGCGAAGATATAATCACCACAGGGGGGAGTGCAATGGAAGCGGGAAGCTGTATTAGCGCGCTTGGCGGGGAAGTCGTGGCGTTTGCGAGTGTGGCAAATCGTGGATTTTGCAAAAGTGTGGATAGCGATTTTGCGCCAAAAAAAGAGTGCAAACTACCGCAGAATCTGCCTTTTTTCACGCTTGAAAATTTTGAATTTGAGATGTTTGATGCGGAGAACTGCCCGATGTGTAAAAGTGGAAGTGTGGCGGTGAAGCCCGGCAGTCGCGGGAATTAGGCAAGTTTGGCATTTAGATTCTGTGAGATTTTTCGCTTCGCTCAAAATGACAAAAAAATGAATGGCAATGCAAAGATTCTGCGAATTTCGCAAATGACAACAAAATCAAAAATGCAGAATCTAATTCACAAAATACCCACCCCCTTAATCCCCCTCCGCAAGGGAGGGGGAGAAAAAACGCAGAATCCTCCGTAGGGGAATCCATTTCGTCATTGCGAGCGAGAGAAGCGAGTGTGGCAATCTATGAATCAAAAAATAGATTGCTTTGTTGTTTTCGCTTCGCTCACACTGCCTCGCAATGACGAAGTGGGTGCAAGATTCTGCGAATTAGAGATTTTTCGCTTCGCTCAAAATGACAATGAAAAATATTTTGCGAATTTTAGGAAAATAAATGATTAAAGATTTTTTAGAAAAAACGCTTTTAATCCCGCGCATAAAGGCATTTATTACGGATATTTTTATGATTTATATGCCTATTTTGTATGTGGCGACTTATGGCGTTCTTGGCTCAAAAGAGGCACTTTGGGAAAGTCAATGGACGATTTTTGCCTGTGTGGCGTTGTATATTGTGATTTTATCGCTGTTTTTTGCGCGAAACGGGCAGAGTTTGGGTTACAAATACGCGCAAATCGCCCTGCGAAAGGAAAATGGCGCGGAGATTGGACTTGCCACTGCGCTTATTCGCAATGTTATTTTTTGTGTGAGTTTTGGACTGATTTTTGGCGTTTTCGTGCCTTTGGTGCGCAAAGATAGGCGATTTTTGCACGATATTTTAAGCAAAACAAAGGTGGAACTAAAATTGCTTGAAAATCCATAAAAAACGGAGCGGATTTTGAGAGTTGAGGCGTTAAATAAATTTGTGCAAATAAGTATCGAGGAATACAATCCAAACCTACCAAAAGTCCTAAACTACGCAAAAAAGCACTTCCAAAAGCACTATCATTTGTCAAGTTCGATTTTGATTTTGGATGATGGTGTGCGATTTAAGAAAGATTATTTTATAAATTGGGCGTATCATCTCGCAACGCAGGGCAGTTGCGATGAAATCGGTGCGGATTTAGAGCCGATTTTGGCGGTGAGCTTTTTGCCAATTCGCATTAAAATAATCAGCGCAAATGCCCTTGTGGAGCGCGTAAAAGTCTCATTTCACATTTTGAGCGCAAATCGCGCCGTGCTAATTTTAGATAAACCAAATCACACGGCAAAGCGGTATATTGGCGCGTTTTTGTCGCACTTGGTGGTGAGTAGCGATTTGTGTCATATTTATTTGGATATGCAAAATAGCGCGTTTTGGAAGTCGATAATGGAGATTATTGAGAGTAAAATCATCCACAATGTCCGCTTGGAGTTTGACTATGAAAGCTTTAAGGGCGGGAAGTCGCCTTCGTATTTGACAAAATCCGAGCAGATTCTGCGAAATGCTTACAAAGTGCTTGGCGTGGGGGAAAAGATGAGCTTTTTTGAAATCCGCGCAAAATATTTAGAGCAAATCAAACGCTACCATCCCGATAAAGTTTTCAACAAGGATAGCGCGACAATTAGCGCGTATAATGCGCGATTTATCGAGGTAAAAGAGGCGTTTGATATAATTAAGCGCAGTTTTGAGCTTGCGAGCTAAAATGGCGATTTAAGGCGCGCTCAAAATGGCGATTTAGAAAATTAGCGCAGAATCTGCGGATTTTGTGCTAAAATCTCATATTTTAAAAAAGGAGCGAAAGATGGAATACGAAGAAGGCAACAAAAAGGCGACACTCGCGCTAATTGCGGTGATTGCAACGGTGATAATTTTGGCGGCGGTGACTTACTTTTTCTTTTACAAAGATACGCAGGTTTATGATAATGCAGAGATTGAGGCACTGCCACAAGTCGCGCAAGAGGCGATAGAGGCGAAGAATGAAGAGCAAATTTTGCCGGATTCTGCGATAGATTCTGCAAATGCGGGATTTGGCGCAGAATCTGCGGATTTTGCGGTGGATTCTGCGATTTCTGCTGATTCTATTAAGACAAGCATTGCGAGTTTGAAATACAGCATAAAGCCAAATGATGTGGATATTTTTGCGTGTGTGAATTTTAGAAATGGCGGATGGACTATGCCTAAAAGCTGCAAGGGCGAGGTGATAAGCGCGGTGCAGAGGCTAATTGACAACAACGCCGAACTCATCGCAATCGAGGTAAGCGGTATTGTCGATAATAATCCCTACGCAGGTCCAAGCGCGGAGTTGAAGCAAGAGGGACTAGCGTCTTTTCGCGCAAGAGAGGGCATAATCACCATTATGAACGCATTTAGCAACGTCGCGGCGTTTGAAGGTCCAAGTATGCAGTTGTCAAATCAGCGCGGATTTCAAGTGAAGGCATATTATTTGCAAAAATAAATGAGCGATTTGAAGCGAATCGGCGTCCTTTTGCGTCCAAAGACGCCATCTTTGAAAAGTGCCTACGATGAGTTTGTGGCGGTGGCGGGGGCGTTTGGCATTGAGGTGATTTTGGAGAAAAATAGCGCGGAGATGATTGGCGCGGAAGTTGCCTTTGACTTTGATGAAATGTGCGAGAAGTGCGATATTTTGGCGAGTATCGGCGGGGATGGGACGCTGATTTCGCTAATGCGGAAGTCATTTGAGTTTGATAAACCCATTTTTGGCGTGAATATGGGGCGACTTGGATTTTTGACTTCGATAAAAATCGATGAATTAAGCACATTTTTGCAGAATCTAAAAAATGGCGAGTTTGATTTAAGGGCGCATTTAATGCTTGGCGGGGAGATTTTGGAAAATGTGGAAAATGTGGAAAATTTGGAAAATTTGGAAACTCCGCACACTTCACGCACTTCGTCATTGCGAGATTCTGCGAATGAAACGAAAAACGCAGAATCTACCGCAAATTCCGCAGATTCTGCGCCAAACCATCAAAACACCCAAAGCGCAAAAATCCTCCGCTGTGTGAATGAATTTCTCATTACCAAGCAAAATATAAGCGGGATGATTTGCATAAAAGCGCACATTGATGGGCGATATTTCAACACATATCGCTGCGATGGGCTGATTATCGGCACTCCCACAGGTTCAAGTGCGTATAATATCAGCGCGGGCGGTTCAATCGTCTATCCTTATAATCGAAATATCCTGCTCACGCCCATTTGCGCGCATTCGCTCACGCAAAAACCGCTTGTTTTAAGCGATGAGTTTGCACTAGAATTTTCCATCATTGAAGGCAGTGCAAAAATCATAATCGATGGGCAGGAAGTCTTTGATTTCCCGCGCGGTGCGAGTTTTCGCGTGAGAGTTTTGCAGAAAAATTCGCATTTGATTTATGGCAAAAATAGAGATTATTTTGCGATTTTGCGAGAGAAGTTTGGATGGGGAGATTAGGATGATTGAGCGACTTTATATCAAAGATTTGCTCTCTTTTAGCGAGGTTTGCCTAAATCCAAGTGCGAATTTTAATATTTTTAGCGGGATTAGCGGAAGCGGGAAAAGTGTGCTAATTGAGGGCATTCTCTCGCTTTTTGGACTAAAAGAGTGCAATGCGAGTGTGATTGAGGCGACATTTGCAGAATCAAAATCCATCCCCCTGCCGGAGGATTTTTTGGCGGATTGTGCGATTGTTTTAAAGATTATCAAAAAAGATAAGACGAAATATTTTTTAAATTCACAAAGCATTTCAAAAAAGCGATTAAAAGAGATTTTTGCCCCCTTTGTGCGCTATATCACCGCCCATTCGGTAAATGAATTGGAATCGCAGAATCTGCTTTTGATTTTGGATAATTTGGTAGAGCAAAAGGACTATCGCCACCTTTTAAGTGCCTTTCGCGCGGAGTTTGTGGCGTTAAATCAAAAAAGGGATGAATTAGCAAAGTTAGAGGCGGAGGAAGCGCATATCGCGGAGTTGAAGGAATTTGTGGCGTATGAGATTTCTCAAATCGAGCGCGTAAATCCCAAAATTGGCGAATATGAGGAACTTTTGGAGTTGAAAAAATCGCTATCCAAAAAAGATAAAATTTTAGAGAAAATAAATGCCGCAAAACCCGCGATTGAGGGATTTAGCAAGGTTATTTCGCTGCTTGATTTGGTGGAAAAAAATAAGGAAATTTATGGGGAGATTTTGCGCGAGATTGAGGGCGAGATAAATGCGGAGGCGGAGCGTTTGGAGGGCATTGATGAAAAAGATATCGAGGGGGTATTAAATCGCTTGGAGGCACTCTCGCAATTGGTGCGAAAATATGGAAGCATAGATTCTGCGCTAAATGCGCTTGGCGCGAAAAAAGCGGACTTGGAGCGATATAATAATCTCTCTTTTAATAAAAATGTCTTGCAAAAAGAAGTGGCGAATTTGGCAGATTCTGCGCTAAAAAAGGCAAGGCAAATTAGCGAAATCCGCCAAAATACACTGCCAAAGTTTTGCAAAAAACTTACATTTTTTTGCGAAAAGTTAAAATTAAATGCGCCAAAAGTTACGATTTTAGATAAAGAAATTTGCAAAGATGGCGTGGATAAAGTTGAGATTTTTTTGAATGATTCTGCGATTGCGACTTTGAGTAGCGGGGAGTTTAACCGCCTTAAACTTGCGATTATGTGCGTTGATATCGACTTTACAAAGCAATGTGGGATTTTGATTTTAGATGAAATTGATGCGAATTTAAGCGGGAGTGAAAGCGAAGGTGTGGCGGAGATTTTAGGCACTTTGTCAAAAAAATATCAGATTTTTGCAATATCTCATCAATCGCATATGCCCTGCTTTGCGTCAAATCACTATTTGATTTCAAAAGATAATGCCCTATCAAGCGCGACTTTGCTTGATAAAAATGGCAGGATAAATGAAATCGCGCGGATGATAAGTGGCGCAAACATCACGCAAAAGGCACTAAACTTCGCCAAAGAGAAATTAGCGCATTTGAAATGAATATCGCGATTTTGGAGCAGGTGGCGGAGTTTTTCGCGCGATTTAGGGTGATAAATTATTGCGGGCGCGTGGGCGATAATGTGATAAAACTTACGCTAGATTCTGCGAACTTTTATGTGGATTTAAGCAAGGGGAAAAGTTGCATTTTTTGCGATGAGCGCGCAGAATCTAGCGCAAAAATCTACAATGCGCCATTTGATTTCGCGCTGAAAAAATATCTAATCAAAGCGCGGATTTTGGCGTGCAAAGTGGATGGGAATAATCGCATTTTGCGCCTAAAATGCGCTAAAAATCTGCAATACAAAGTGCTTGAAAGCACCTTGCAGATGGAATTCACGGGGAAATACACAAACGCGATAATTTTAAATGAAAATGAAATCGTTTTAGAGGCGTTACGAAAAATCACACAAAATGCGCGAGTGGTGCAAAATGGCGTCTTTTTGCAACCGCTCCCACAGCAAGAAAGCGTCGTGCGGAGGGCATTTGATGGGGATATTTTAGAGTTTTTAAAACAGCAAAAAAATAATGAAAATTTAGAAAATGCCAAAAAAACGGCAACGCAGAATCTCGCTCAAAAAATCAAAAAACTTATATTTTTAAAGGACAATCTCCCACCCAAAAACGAGTTAGAAAAAAGGGCAAAAGATTACGCCAAAATCGGCGAACTATTAGCGATAAATCCAAATGCAGAAATTACCAATAATAGCATTTCGCTAAAAGACTATGAAGGCAAAAAACTTATATTTTTCGTAGATAATGACATAAACTTACATAAAAATCTAATAAATGAATTTTTCACAAAATCAAAAAAGTTAAAGGCAAAAGCGCAAAATATCGCCCTCCAATCGCAGAATCTAACTGAAAATATCGCCTTTTTGGAGGCAAAAATCGCCATCATAAAATCCGCAAAAAATCTTAGCGATATAAAAATCATCACACACAAGCAACCACGCCAAGCAAAGCACAGCAGGGCAAAACCGCAGAAATATGAAAGTTTTTTCATCGCTCAGCATAAAATCTCCATCGGCAAAAATGAGAGGGAAAATATCGCCCTTTTGCGCGATGCGAGGGCGGATGATGTGTGGATGCATATTCGTAACATTCCTAGTTCGCATTTGATTATCCATAGCGGTAAAAATACGCAGTTAAAAGACGAGATTTTGCGCAAGGCGGGGGAGATTCTGCTAGGATTTGCGAAATTGCAAGGTGGGAATTTTTTGGTCGATTATACTAAACGCAAATTTGTGAAAATCAAAGATGGCGCAAGCGTGGTGTATAGCAATTTTTCCACGCTCACACTGAAAACGGAGGCGAAAATGGCGATTTCGCAAATAGGAAATATCGCTCACATAAATCAAAATACCCTATCAAATGCGCAGCTGCAAGCATCGCAGCAAAACGCCCAAAACGCGCAGAATCTAATAAATATCCAAGAATTTTCGCAAAAAATCCAAGAAAATTTAGAAGTGCGAAAAACAGAGGAAAGCAAAGCGATAAATAAAGACGGAAAAGGTGGTGGTGACGCAAATAGCGCAGAATCTAGTGCGCAAAACGCGGAATCTCACGCGCAAAAAAAACAGCATAAAAATATTTACGGCGATGATGGGATTTTGGATATTAAGGTGTGAAAATTCGCGCGTTGCGTTTTAGATGCGCGATTTTCGTGCGGGTTTAGGGTAGATTCTGCGATTTATGTAAAATTTTTCGTTTAGATTCTGCAAATCGTAGAATCTTAAAAAATCCCGTCATTGCGAGATTTGCCAAAGGCAAGTCGTAGCAATCCAAATCACGCGAATCTAAAAGGCAAATAAAATCAATGGCACAAAAGCGAATCAATAAATTTTACATTGAGATTCTGCCAAAGTCAGCGATTTGCATAAGTTTCAAAAGTTGCATTAGTGGATTTGCAAGTGTGGGTCGGTGCTTCGCACAGACGCTTCCGTTGCACTTCATTTCGCTTCGCTTCGCTCAAACGCCTCGCAATGACGAGTTTAGTTTGGATTGCCACGATTTTGCTACGCAAAATCTCGCAATGACGAAATTTAACAATATTAGATTCTGCAAAATTCGCAGAATCTCACATAAAAAATCCAAAAAAATCTAATGCGTTTGTTTTTCTCATTGCAAAAAAACGCAGAATCTCGCACAAAAAAATCAAAAAAAATCCAAGATTCTGCGTTTCCCATACAAAAAAATCCAAAAACCTCCAAAAAAATTTCCAAAACCTCAAAAATCTCTCCAAAATTTCCAAATTCTCCCAAAAATCATTACCAAAAGTTACAAAAATCGTTTTTTTTTTTTTTATTTTGCAAAATTTATTTTGTATTTACTAACTATTTGTCAAAATTCACTCGTTTCATCAAAATTTAATTTTCAGGAGGTTCAAAATGAAACGAAGTGGTTTTAGTATGATTGAGTTAGTGTTCGTTATCGTAATACTAGGTGTTTTGGCGGCGGTTGCGGTGCCTAGATTTGTGGCAACTAGGACAGATGCGCAGGTAGCGACAGCAAGAAGCGACTTGGCATCAGCGCAAAAGGCGATTGTGGCAAAGGTATTTGCCGATAATATCGACCCTACGCAGAGCAAAGCACCAGATCCAAATAAACCAGTCGCAGGGCAAACTCCAAGTAAAGATTGGGGTGATTGGATAATCGAAGTGGCAGGATTGGATGGCGCGAGGTGGCTCAAAGGTGGAAACCCCATCAGCAACCAAAATGCCGCTTTAAGCGTAAATGCTAATGATGGTATCCAGCCTGTGGGGAATGTCCAAACAACCGATGGTGGTAAAAAAGGTGGATGCGGAATGGTGCTAGGTATAAACATAGTGGAAGGTATGCTAGTGTTTTCGCCAAATAATATTGGTGGCTCAAATGTCGCAGTTTCAAAAGCGACAAACTTCTGCTACGCGCTAAAAGTGTCCTTTGCAAGCTCTGGCGGTCCGGGAAATAAAATCATCCCACTTGCTTCTACGGGAACGGTTGAGTTTTAATCTAGCTTTTTATCTACAACTAGCTAGTTTCGGGGTGGGATTTCCCCGCCCCTTGCTTCTATTTTTTAATATCTCTTTATTCGTCATTGCGAAGCGTAATGTAAGTTCTCCGCCATTGCGAGGGAGCGAAGCAACCATCCAAATCACGCGAATCTAAAAGACAAATAAAATCAATGATACAAAATTGAATCGATAAATTAAGATTTTTAAAATCTAACCACAGATTTACATAAAGTCCGCGATTTACGATTGATTTAAGATTCGCATAAATAGATTTGCAGGTGTGGGTCGGTGCTTCGCACAGACGCTTCGTTGTTTTCGCTATCGCTCAAACGCCTCGCAATGACGAATTTTTTGCATTAGATTCTGCGATTTTATAAAATTTTCGTGCGAATTCGCAGAAATCTAACCCACCCCCTTAATCCCCCTCCGCACGAGAGGGGAGACTTTTTTGTCATTTTGAGCGAATACGAAAAATCTTAAAAAAATAAAGATTCTTCGGTCGCTTCGCTCCCTCAGAATGACAAAAAACAAATGCCAAGAATGACAAAAATAGCGTAGATTCTGCGTTTGGATTGCCACGAAGTCGCCCTTAAACGCGTGACTTCTCGTAATGACAAATCTCGCAGAATCTCGCAATGACAAATTTTCGCGCAATCTACGCTCTCTCCAAAATCAAATCGATAATTTCCTCGCTTCCGTTTTTATAAGGCAGTTTTGCTAAGTTTTGCGAGATATTTGCAATTGTCGCAGAATCTGCGATATTTTCAAAATGGCGCATTTTCGCAGAATCTAAATATTTCAAAAACGCATCTTTATCCAAATCTTTTTGCCTCACAACCTCGCAAAGTCCCCTTTTTGCTAAAAAATCCGCATTTAAAAACTGATGATTTTTCGCCGCAAAGGGATATGGCACAAAATAGCAAGGCAGATAGTTTGCCACCATCTCCCAAAGACTGCTCGCCCCTGCGCGACTTACGCAAAAATCCGCTTTTGTGATAAACTCCGCCAAATTATCGCTAAAATCAAAAAGGGTGACTTGCTTATCCGCATTTATCGCGCTGTATGCGCTTTTTACGCGCTCAAAGTCGGCTTTCCCGCATTGATGGATGATTTTTATGCCCCGTTTTAAAAGTTCTGGCGCGAGATTTAGCGCGAAATCATTGATTGCCATCGCCCCCTGCGAACCGCCTAAAAACAAAATGCACTCTACCCTACCCCGCACCCGCGCGAGTTTGCGATAAATCTCATTTATGGGATAAGCGGTGCAAATGAAATTTTTCCCGCCCATCTCAAAACTACCAAAAACCGCCCTTGCAAAGGGGGCAAGAATGCGATTTAGCGTCCCAAAGACGCTATTTTGCTCGTGGATAAAAAGCGGGATTTGGCATAAAAGTGCCGCAATGCTCCCGCCACCCGCGCTAAATCCACCCACGCTAATCACAAAGTCGATTTTATGCCTTCGCAGAATCTGCATTGATTTTAGCACCGCGCAAAACTGCATCCACAGCGATTTTAGCAGTCCAAATCCCCTTTTATTCACCACACCGCTTGATTTTAAGAAGTATTTTGCCTCAAAAATCTCGCTGTTTTCGAACCAAACTCTATCCTGTCCGCTTTGCGAACCGATATACACGCATTTAAATCCCCTCTTTTGGCACTGCACCGCGAGTGCCTTTGCGATACTTAAATGCCCGCCCGTGCCTCCGCCTGTGATTGCCACGCGTTTTAGAGACATTTTTCCACCCCCATTGCCAAAAGTCCCACGCCAAAGGCGCAAAACACCACCGCGCAAACTTTATCGATGATAAAAAATAATCGCCCCGTGATTAAATGTCGCGCGAAGTGTGCGGTGAAAATCACGCATAAAAACGCCACATTTAGTCCCAAAAATAGCAGTGCGAAGTGCAATGCGGGACTTTTGGTGCTAAATGGCGCGATGATTGCGCTAAAAAAAAGCATTGCCTTTGGGTTTGAGAGATTGATGAGTAATCCCGTGAAATAGGGACTTTTGGACGCAGAATCTACGGCGGATAAATCGATATTTTCTTTTGAAGCAAACAGCAAAAACGCCAAATAAAGCAAGTAAATCCCGCCAAAAAAAGCAATTGCAATCTGCGCAACTTCCCCGCCAAGCAAGTGCGCGAACCCAAAATACAAAATCGAAATGTAAAAAATCCACCCCGTAGCGATGCCACATAGCGTCTGCAATCCCGCGAGGACGCCACTTTTCAGTGTTTGGCGTAACACTAGCAAAATATCCGGTCCGGGAGTTATCGCCCCCAAAAATGCGATGAAAAATATCAAAATCCGTCCTTTTGTGAATTCATTATGCTTTGTAAAATGTGCCTTATAAAAGTGGAATTTTAACACAAATGCGCGGGAGATTCTGCGAAAATTTATGTTAGATTCTGCGAAAATTCGCGCTAGTCTGCGAATCGCAGAATCTAGCGTGGAAATCCGTCATTGCGAGACTTGCGAAAGCAAGTCGTGGCAATCTAAAAATTACCCACCCCCTTTGTCCCCCTCCGCAAGGGAGGGGGATTCGCACGAATTCACGCTAGATTCTGCGAATCGCAGAATCTACCACAAAATCGCAGAATCTATAATTTTTTTGTGGATTGCCACGAGAATTCGCTTACGCTCATTCTCTCGCAATGACGGAGTTTGTTGTCATTTTGAGCGACAGCGAAAAATCTCAAAAAAATAGAGATTCTTCGATTGCTTCGCAATCTCAGAATGACAAAATAATGGATGGTTGCTTCACTTCGCTCACAAATCCTGTGGATTGCCACGATTTGCTTCGCAAGTCTCGCAATGACGGAAAAACAGAAAATCGCAGAATCTATGATTTTTTTGTGGATTGCCACGACTTGCTTTCGCAAGTCTCGCAATGACGAAAAAATACAGAATTTCGCAGAATCTCCCCTATTTTTCGCACTTTTTCTTAAATTTCGTAATCAAAATTTTCTTGCCAAGCTCCACGCCGGGCTGATTGTAGGTGTCAATGTCTAGCACTTTCCCTGCACACGAAGTCAAAAGCTCATAATACATTATCAAACTCCCCGCGCTTTCCTCATCAAGCCGTTTAATTTCAATGCTATCAGTCGGCACGCCCTCTTTTTGAATCGCCTCCATTGTGGAGAGTTGCTGTTTTTGCAAAAGCGAAGCAAAACTCGCGCCATTAGCAAAATCACACGAATCCAAAAATTCTAATTTCATCTTTGGGATTTTTGGATTTTCATAGCTCATCTGATTTAAACTCAAAAAAGTTACGGTTTTATCCATCACGCCTTGCACGATTAGCTGCAAAAACGAATGCTGGTCGATACTGCCAATAAGCGCAATCGGCGTTAGCGCGGTTTTACGATGAAAGCTATTTAGCTTACCCAAACTCTCGCCCCAAAGTTGCACATACCACGCATTAAAGTCCTTAAATACGCTTGAATACGAAAAGAGAATATTTATGTGAAATTTGTCCCTGTGATTGCCAAAAAAAATCGCCTTTTTTAAAATATGGTCTGCCTTGCGCTTAAAAAAGTCATTTGAAATTTCACGCGCCCCACGCAAGATTTTCTCCACGCGATAGCCCAAAATGCTTAAAGGCAAAATGCCTATCGTGCTAAGTGCCGAAAATCGCCCCCCGATATTTTTGTCAATGCAAAGCGTGGCGATTTTGTGTTTGCGCCCAAAGGATTCAAGCGGTGAGCCAAAATCCGTGATGATTGCCAAATGTCGCTTGTTTGTCGCGCCTTTTAATAGCTGATAACGGCGCAGGACATATTTCATAAGCGAGAGCGTTTCAATCGTTTTGCCAGACTTTGAGATGACGATAAAAAGCGAATTTTTGAATTTAATTTTTTTGAGCGTTTTTTCAATCTTTATGGGGTCGGTGTGCTCCAAAAATTTCAAATTTATCGCCTTGCGATAGGGCAAATGCGATAGCATCGAATCGATTGCTTTAAGCCCAAGCGAACTGCCACCAATGCCGATAATGATTAGATTTTCGATTCCATCTAAAAGCATTTTTCGCGATTCGATAAACTTATGCGAATCCAAAATCGCGCTTTTTTGGTATGGCAAATCATAATATCCGCTAACGCCCTCTTTTTTTTCAGCCACAATGGCGCAAAAAAGTGCCTCCATCGCGTCTTTTGAGAGATTGCTAGATTTTGGAAAATAGTCTTTGAATTTTATCATTGATTCGCCCCTATAAAGATTTGTGCCTATTTTACGCTAGATTCGCGCCTGATTTACGATAGATTTGCCACATTTACGCATTTACAAACGCCACCAAATCCACAAGTCGCGCACTATAACCCACTTCATTATCATACCACGCAAGGACTTTTGCGTTAAAATCATCTACCACAAGCGTCTTATCTGGCACAAAAATGCTACTATACCGCGAATCCACGAAGTCGCTTGAAACTAGCTTTTGCGTGTCATTGTGGATAATTTGCGGATTTTGTCGCTCTGCCTCCAAAAATGCCTCGTTGATTATATCCACGCTCACGCGCTTTTTAAGGCGCACGGACAAATCTATGAGGCTCACATTTGGCGTGGGGACGCGAATCGCAACGCCATTTAGTTTGCCATCAAGTTCAGGCAAAATCTTACCAATCGCCTTTGCCGCGCCCGTGCTTGTGGGTATCATATTTAGCGCAGCGGCACGCGCACGGCGCAAATCCTTGTGCTTGACATCTAGGACATTTTGGTCGTTTGTGTAGCTATGAATCGTAGTCATAAGTCCGCACTCCACGCCAAAATTGCTATGAAGCACCGCCACAATGGGCGCAAGGCAGTTTGTCGTGCAACTCGCATTTGAAATCACGGATTCGCCCTTGTATGCGCTATGATTCACGCCATAGACAAACATCGGCGCATTGTCCGCAGGGGCGGAGATGACGACTTTTTTGACATTGCCGTGTAAATGTTGCGCAGATTTTTCGGCTGAGTTAAATTTGCCCGTGCATTCAATCACGCACTGCGCTTCGCCAAAGTCCAATTTGTTTGGGTCTCTATCGCTTAAAACGCGGATATTTTTGCTTTTGCCTATGCGAATCTTATCATCGCCTAGCACTTCGATTTCAACGCTATGCCTATGCACCGAATCAAATTTCAGCAAATGCGCTAATGTCGCAATGTCCGCCGTGCTGTTGATTGCTACGATTTCTATGTCATCTCGTTCAGCGATGATTCGCGCCACGCAAAGCCCGATTCGCCCTGTGCCGTTTATGGCTACCTTTATTTTTGTCGTTTGGATTTTTGCCGTTTGTGTTGTTGTGGTTTGCGTTTTTGTCGTTTGTATTGTTGCCATTTTTGCCTCCGCTAAAAATTTTTGCAATTTTATACAAAAATCTTTTAAAAGTTGCTTGCGCGGATTTTTAGATTCTGCGAAAGGCAACAAAAACGCAGAATCTAATAAATTTTCGCAGAATCTAATGGGATTTTCGTCAGATTCTGCGAATTTTTAGATTTTCGCAGAATCTAGTCTAGTGCGAAGTTTATAAAGCTAATTAGTGGGATTTTTTTGCCACAAATCACAATCTCATCGTTTAAATCAATCGTAAGCACCGCGATTTCAAGCCCCATAAAATCCACGCCTTTTAGCGCATCAACTATCATTCCCTTGCTCTTAAAAGGCATTACAATATAGCCGTTTTTGCCACAAATCAGCGGGATTTTATCGCTATAAAAAATCTCTGCACAATTTTTTTGTGGATTAGATTCGCGCTCCAAAGATTTGCCACTAGATTCGCGCTGATTCGCGCTAGATTCACGCCCTAAAAGCTCCAAAAACACCATATTTTCAAAACTCGCCATAAAATTGCGCTCATAACTTATCGCATTTCGCAAACTAAAATCAAACAAAAACGCCTTTTTTGGGGCTTTTGGCTTATCACAATGCGCCACAAAGCGCACAATCCCGCGCTTTTCAAACTCATCTATCACGCCATAAATCCTATTTTTTGACATTTTGCTATCTTTTTTTAGAATATTATAAAGCTGAAAAATGCTTAGCGCGTTAGCTTGAAAGCGCGTGAGTACCGAAAAAATATCCATATTCTCACCCATTATAAAAACTAGCATTTTTTGCTTTGCCTCCAATTTGGCAAAATCACGCATTGATAAATGCTGTGAATTAAGCATAATAGGGAGATTCCCAAACTTTATAAACCGCTCAAAAAGCTCTTTTAGATTTAGCCCCTGCGTATCAAAACTGATAAATTCTTCAAAATTTAGGGGCAAAATCTCTAATCGCTCAAATCCGCTCAAATCCGCATTTGATTCGCTTATAGTGATGATATTTGCGCCCTTTGGCAGGTTTGTAAAATGATTTGCAAAATCGCGCGGGATATTATCCAAGATTAACAAATCGCGCGTTTTTTCAAAGGCGATTTTTAGTAGCGTCTGCCCTATCAAATCCCGCGAATTGCGCAAATCCGCAAAGTCGATATACAGCGGATTTTTAAAATTTCTCGCATAATTTAGCGCAATGCTAGTTTTGCCACTTTGTGGCGCACCAAAAATATGCGTCCTTTGCGCGTGAATCCCAAATCTGCGCGGATTTAGATTTTGCTTTAATTTTGCGTTTGAGGCTTCAAAAATCATTTGCGATTTTGCTTCGCACTAAAAAATGCGCGAATCTCTACGCAATTTAGGGCAAAATAAAGCCATTTGCGAATGACATAAAAGTAGATTCGTGAGAGTTCGCGGGTGAGTTTTCGCCAAAAACTCATCTTTGGCTTTGTGCGCCCTAAAATCGTGCTTTGCGTGGCATTTATGCTATCTTCGGCTATGACAAATGGCAAAAAAATGATATTTTTGACATTGTGAATAAAAAACATATCCATATAATCATCAACACAAAATAGCCAAAATCTTGCATTTTTGATAAATTTTTGCGCAGCTGTTGGTGTGAGATAGTAGCCCTGTGTTCCCGCAATCTTGCCAAAAGAAATGTAAAAATTATCATAAATCTGCGATATTTTTCTATCAAATAAATAATATAATCGCACATATTCAAATGGCGATTTAAAAATATCAGCGATTTGGCAAAAATCTTGCATAAAATCTATGTCATCCTCCAAAACTACGATAGGCGAATCTAACGCAACGCACTTTTCCCACAAGCGATAATGTGAGCTAAAACACGCAATTTCGCCAAAACTCAAATCCTTGCCTTTCACAAAACGCGTGAGTTTGGGGTGATAATGCGGAGGGATTTTTGCGGGATTGTCCTTAAAGTCGTTTGCATCGGTGGCGGAGAAAAAGTGAAAATGCAAATCCAAAGATTCCCCCTCACTTGCGGAGGGGGCTAGGGGGTGGGTAAAATCGCTATTTGAAAATTTCGCGCCACTATTATTTTGCGAATCTACCCACCCCCTTAATCCCCCGCGCACATTTGGGAGGGGGAGATTATTTTTGTCATTCTGAGCGAAGCGCGAAGTGCGAAGCGAAGAATCTCTATTTTTTTGAGTTTTTTCGCTACGCTCAAAATGACAATTTGCGTTAGATTCTGCGATATTTGTTTGATTCGCAGAATCTGTATTGCTCTCCGTCATTGCGAGATTCTGCGAAGCAGAATCGTGGCAATCCATAGGATTTGTGAGCGAAGCGAAACAATCATCCAAATTTAGATTCTGCGATTTTGTGCAAGATTCTGCGTTTTTCGTTTCATTCGCAGAATCTGCGCTATTTTTACTAGATTCGCGTGTTTTGGATTGCCACGAAAATTCGCTTCGCTCATTTTCTCGCAATGACGAAGTAGTGGCAGATTCTGCATTTTGTTCCCCCTCCCTTGCAGAGGGGGTTAGGGGGTGGGTAATTTTCTCGCCATCAATATAAATCTCCCCAAATCCTCTAATCTTTGCGATTTTTTGCTTCATAGATTCGCGTCTATCAACTGAACGCGCCAAATTTATGATAAAAATTTCTATATTTTGCATTTTTAAAGTCGCTTAAAGTCCCAAAATCCAACGAATCTAAACTTCCTCATTTTCCATTTCGCGCACGATTTCATCATAGATTTTTAGCGATTCTATCGCGCTTTGCTCATCAATCTTGCTAATGACAAAGCCGATATGAAGTAGCACAAATTCGCCCTCACGCACTTCCTCGCTCATCAAATCCAAACTCGCCTCGCGCCGAACGCCCATAGTATCAAGCATTGCGGTGTTTTTGTCTTTGTCGATGGAGATGACTTTTGATGGGATTGCTAGGCACATTTCACGCCTCCCTTATTGATTTGATATGCGCTAATAGCGCGGATACGCTATCTTTGTCCTTGCTATTTAGCGTAAAAAGCGTGGCTTTGGGATTTAGCTTTGCCAAATCGCTTTGCACCTGCGCGATTTTAAAGCCAAAAATATCGCCAATATCGCTTTTGCTAACCACCACAATATCCGCGCACAAAAACATACTAGGATATTTTAGCACCTTGTCATCGCCCTCTGGCGTGGATAAAAGCACGATTTTTAGAGCCTCGCCCAAGTCATAACTCGCAGGGCATACTAAATTGCCGACATTTTCGATGATAAGATAGTCGATATTTTCCATCGCACCCGCGCTTTTTAGGCTCAAATACGCTTTTTCTACCATACTCGCTTCCAAATGACAAGCCTCGCCTGTGGTGATTTGGTAGGCGTGAATCCCGCGCTTTTGCAAACGCTCGGCGTCTCTATTTGTCTCCAAATCGCCCTCAATTACGGCAAATCTAAATGCCGAATTCTCGCTAAATGCCTCCAAAAGCGTGGTTTTGCCACTGCCCGGTGCGCTCATAATATTTATCACAAAAAGATTGTCCTTTGCAAAAGATTCGCGCAATTCACGCGCTTTTAAGTCATTTTTGCTTAAAATTTTTTGTGCTACTTCGATTTTTTGCATTTGTCGCCTTTATATTTCATAGTCTCCGCGCAAATACGCCACGATTTGTCCAACTGCGATTCCGCCGTCATTTGTGGGGATTTCGTAGCTAAAATAGTGGCGAACAAAACGCGCTTTTAATAAAGCCGAAATTTTATCACAAAGAATCTTATTTGCAAACACGCCACCGCTAAAAATCACTTTTAGATTCGGCGCATTTTGGCGCGAATCTAGCGCGATTTGGGCGATAATCTGCGCCAAAGTATTGATAAATTTTGTAGCGATAAGCGTGGGATTGCCGTAATCACGGACGATTCCGCGAATGATTTTATCAATGCGAATCTCACCATTGCAAATCTCAACGCCGTAATGTGCGCGAATTTTGGGGTTATAATGCGCTTCAATAAATCCGCCACTCTCACCCTCAAAACTCTGCGAATCTAACCCGCACATAAACGCCACAAAGTCAAAGATTCGCCCAACGGAGCTGGTTTGAAGTGTATTTAGATTTTTTTGAAACATTTGGTAAAAAAGTGCGACATTTTCAAAGCGCAATTCAAGCGGAATCGCCCTGCCATACACGCTAAAAAGAATGCCAAGCGCGATTTTACGAATGTCTTTTATAGCAGATTCGCCCCCTAAAAGCGCGAAATGGCTAAAATGGGCGATATGGCGAAGTTTTGCGCTTTGAATTTTTACTGCGGAGAGATTTGCACTTTGTTCCCCCTCCCTTGCGGAGTGGGCTAGGGGGTGGGTAAAGTCGCTATTTGAAAATTTCGCGCCACTATTTTTTTGCGAATCAACCCACCCCCTTAATCCCCCTCCGCAAGGGAGGGGGAGATTTTGAGGTTCTGCAATTTTCGTGTTTTTTTTATTAGATTCTGCATTCGCAGAATCTACAACGGAAGGAATCGCAGTAGTGCTTTCGTAGTTTTTGGTGAATCGACACAAGGATAGCGGACTTTGCGTCCTGTGCGCTTTAAGGCGATTCACCAAATCTGCGGAATGATTACCCGAGAGCGAATTGCCCAAAATAAAAAACTCGCCGCCCCAAATTGTGCCATCTTCGCCTAATCCCGTGCCGTCAAACACCACGCCCAAAATATTTTCATCATTTTTGTGCGCCAAATTATTATCAAACAAAGAGCTATAAAAATGTGCGCGGTGGTGGTAGATTCGTGCGATTTTTGCACCAAATTTTCGCGCCAAATCCGCCGCGATTTTGCTACTCTCATAGCCACTATGACAATCGCATAAAATCACGCTAGGGGCGAGATTATACAGCTCTAATAAAAAATTTATTTCGTATTTTAGGGCATTTATGCTATCCACATTATCCAAATCCCCTATATAGCGTGAAATTAGCATATATCCGCTAAAAAATATCGCAATTTGGCTTTTTTGATGCGCCCCGAGTGCCAAAATCACTTCATCGCTTTTAAATTTTGTGCGCCTTAAAAGCGGGTAATCGCCCCGTCCTGCGCGAAGATTCATCGCCTTGCCATTGCGCAAGATTCGCTTCAAACTATCATCGATAGGATTTATAATCGCGCGATTGTAATCCACCAAATAATCATA
Source organism: Helicobacter sp. 23-1045 (assembly GCF_053654655.1). Lineage (NCBI taxonomy): Bacteria > Pseudomonadati > Campylobacterota > Epsilonproteobacteria > Campylobacterales > Helicobacteraceae > Helicobacter > Helicobacter sp. 23-1045. The sequence continues at coordinate 87,325 of NZ_JBSIUR010000004.1, read as the reverse complement.
AATATGCGCGATTTTTGCCTGTGCTGTGGCTTTTTGCGTGATGATAGGCTCGCCACTCAAATTTGCCGAAGTAAAAATCAGCGGTTTTTTATAGCCTTTGAAAAGTAGCTTATGAAGCGCAGAATAGGCGATTATAACGCCATAAGTGTTTAGATGAAAGCTCAAATTTTGTGGCAAAGCGACTTTGGGGCGATTTAGCAAAACAATGGGCGCAGATGGCGATAAAAGCGCGGTTTCCTCGTGCGCTGAAATGTGAAAATATTTTTTCGCGCTTTTTATATCGCCAAACATTATCGCAAAAGGCTTACGCGGACGGGATTTTTGCGCTCTCAACTCTGCAATCGCTTTTGTTTTAACCGCGCAAATTAGGTTAAATCCGCCGATTCCTTTAAGGCAAATAATTTTGTTTTGTTTGATTTTTTCGCACACAAAGGCAAAAATCGCGCGTTGATTCGCAAAATCTGCGTTTGATTCGCGTGAATCTATGATTTTTTTGCTAGATTCGCACTGATTCGCGCCTAAATCGCCACTAGATTCGCACAAAACCTCAACGCCATTTTTATCAAAAACCGCAAGTTTTATCCCGCAATCTGCGCAACTATTGGGCTGTGCGTGAAATCGCCGATTTTTTATGTCGCCATATTCACGCTCACAAGATTCGCACATTTTAAAGCCGCTCATCGCCGTTCGCTCCCTGTCGTAGGGCAGATTTTGAATGATTGTCCATCTTGGACCGCAATTTATGCAGTTTATAAAAGCGTAGCCAAAACGCCTATTTTGCGGGTTTTGTAGCTCTTTTTGACAAGATTTACAAATCGCCAAATCGCGCGGAATCGCCGAATAAAAATACGATTCGTTAGTTTTGTCGCTCCCTATTATTTGAAAATCGCTAAAAATTTTTTTGGTGCGAATCGTTGATATTTTTATGCGAGAAATTATCGCATTTTGCGGGGGATTCGCCCTTAATTTTGCCACAAAATCCACCATTTTTTGCGAATCTTTTGCTTGTATCAAAATACTTATATTAGCATTTGTATTTTTTACGAAGCCTTTTAGGCGAAATTTTCGCGCCAAATTATACACAAAAGGGCGGAATCCAACGCCCTGCACGAGACCACTTATAAAAATTTTTTTGCTAAAAATCGCAGAATCTGATATTTTTTTCATTATTTTTTACCTAAAAATCCCAAAAAATAGGGCAAAATAAAGATTGCTTTAAGTTTATTTTGCCTAAAATGCAATCCCTTTTTTAAAAAGGAATTAGGATTTTATCCTAAAAATTTAAATTTTGGAGAGTTTTTGTGAAAAGTATTTATGTTGGAAATATGCCTTACAGCGCGACAAAAGAGCAGATTGAAGAGTTGTTTGCGGAGTTTGGTGAAGTGAGTGCGGTAAGGATTATTTTAGATAGGGAAACTAAGCGTCCAAAGGGGTTTTGCTTTGTTGAGATGGATGATGAGGGCGCGACAAAGGCGATTAGCGCGCTAAATGAAAAGGACTTTTTAGGGCGCAAACTTCGTGTAAATGAAGCACGCGGGAGAGATTAAGACTTTTTTTAATCGCAGAATCTAGTGCAGAATCTGTGATTTTTTTTGCGAGATTCTGCGGATTTCGTGATTTACAGAATCTGCGGTAGATTCTGCGAATTTCTTGATTTTTTTTGGCGAGATTCTGCGATTTTATTTAAAATCTAGCGCAGAATCTAATGCGCCTTTACTCCCGCCATCTCGCTATCATTTGCATAAAATAATAGCAGTTTTGGTGCTTCTAGTGCGTAGTTCATAATCCCTAGTTCGCTTCTATGCCAATTTTGGCGGTTAAAAATGCGATTTGGCGCGGGGAAAATGTATAGTTTCGTCTCCACGCTAGATTCTGCGAAAATCTTGCTAAAAGTTGCGTGCGCGCGTTTTGAGTGAAATTCGCTTGTGATGATGATGAGCTCATCAAGCGCATTTTGTGACAAAAAGTTAGCGATATCAAGTGCCTCATCTCTCGTGCTTTGCGCGCCAAGCGGATTTAGCGGTGGAATAATTTTGTAATTTACCTTTGCAAAATCTAGCGCACCCTTCATCTGCGCCACCTCGCTTTGTATCGCACCACCAAAGTCATACTCAATATAACTCGCGGGATTTGTGATGAAAATCATATCGCTAACGCCATAAATATAAAGTGCGACTGCGTAAAAAAGGCGAGATTGAACGGCGCCGCCCAAAAGCAAAATGGCGCGTTTTGGCGCAGAATCTGCGGTGGATTCTGCGGATTTTGGGGCGAATCTTGCGATAGATTCTGCGATTTTGGTGCGATTCGCAGAATCTGTGGGATTTTTTTGGCGAGATTCTGCGAATTTTGGATTTTTAGATTCTGCGATTTTGGTGAAATTTTGCGCTAAATTGTGCGAAAAGCGCATAAAATCATCCTTCCTAAAATCGCTTGGCATTTTCTCAAAATAAAAGAAATCTGCATATTTTTGCGCCAAAAAGTCCCTAAAAACAAACGCCAAAATCCCCACACACGCAAGAGTTGCGATAAAAATCGCACAATGCCTAAAAATCGTTTTTACAAATTTCATTCGCACACCTCGATAATTTTAAAAATTCGCATTTTAGCAGAATCTAAATGAGTATTTTCGTAATGTTTTTTTGTATTAAACGATAATTTTTATCATTTAACTATTCTAAATGATAATTTTTATCTACAATATCACTTCAAATTTTACATTCAAAGGAGAAAAAATGGCAGATTTTAACAATCTAACAACTTCAAGCGGACGCCCTGTGGGCGATAATCAAAATGTGATGAGCGTGGGCGCAAGGGGTCCGCTTCTCTTGCAAGATGCGTGGTTTTTAGAGAAACTCGCGGCATTTGATAGAGAGCGAATCCCTGAGCGAGTGGTGCACGCGCGTGGTAGCGGGGCGCACGGCGTGCTAGAAATCACAAATGACATTAGCGAGTATTCCAAAGCGGAGGTTTTCAAAAAAGGCACGAAAACGCCGTTATTTATTCGCTTTTCAACGGTTGCGCCTGAGAGCGGTTCGGCAGATGCGGTGCGAGACCCGCGCGGATTTGCGATAAAGTTCTACACAACGCAGGGTAATTGGGATTTGGTGGGCAATAATACGCCTATTTTCTTTATCCGCGACCCGTATAAATTCCCTGACTTTATCCACAGCCAAAAGCGCGATTCTAAAACGCATATCCAAAACTCCGAGCGGTGGTGGGACTTTTGGTCGCTGACACCTGAATCGCTTCATATGGTGACTTATCTTATGGGCGATAGGGGGATTCCTGCTAGTTATCGCAATATGAATGGCTATGGCAGTCACACTTTTAGTCTCATAAACGCCAAAAATGAGCGATTTTGGGTGAAATTTCACTTTCACACAATGCAAGGGATAAAAAATCTTACAAACGAGCAAGCGGAGGCACTTCGCGCGAAAGATATGGATTCACACCAAAGGGATTTGTTTGAAGCAATCGAGCGCGGCGAATATCCGCAGTGGCGATTTTCAATCCAAGTAATGCCGGAATCTGACGCCAAAAATTATAAATTTCACCCATTTGATGTGACAAAAGTGTGGAGTCATAAGGACTATCCGCTTATTGAAGTAGGCATAATGACGCTAAATAAAAATCCGCAAAATTACTTCGCCGAAGTGGAGCAAGCGGCGTTCAACCCCGCAAATATCGTGCCGGGCATTGGATTTAGCCCCGATAGATTATTGCAAGGGCGACTCTTTGCCTATGGCGACACGCAGCGATATCGACTTGGCGCAAATCATAATCAGCTCCCGATAAATGCGCCAAAGTCGCCCGTGCATTCTACGATTCGCGATGGATATATGACAAATGGCGCATACGGCGCAACTCGCAATTATGAGCCAAGCAATTTGGACGGATACAAGGATAATTGGGATTTGAAAGAGCCGATTTTAGACCCGCTTTGCTTTGAGAGTGACGCAAGACTCGCGCAGTGGGACTATCGCGCAGATGATGATGACTATTTCACACAGGCAGGGGACTTGTATCGCTTGATGAGTAGCGATGAAAAAGAGCGACTTTGCCAAACTATCGCAGGCACGATGAAAGGCATAAATGAAGGGATTATAAAAGCGCAGTTAGCGCACTTTAAAAAGGCAGATGAGAATTATGGAGCGCGAATCGCGGAGCTATTAGCGAAATGAAAAATATCATTTTAGATTCTACGCCAAATTTAAAAACGCAGAATCTAGTGCAGAACCCACAAGATTCTACGCTAAATGTGGCGACTTCGCAGAATCTAGCGCAAAAATCGCAGAATCCGCAGAAAACTTCGCAGAATCTTAGCGCGGATGAATACGCCAAATTAGAAGAATTTGTGAAAATGTCCTTTGATTTTGCGCGAAATAATGACGCAAAATCGCTAGAAATTATGCTTACAAACGGGCTAAATCCAAATTTGGCAAACCACAAGGGCGACACTTTGCTAATGCTAGCAAGCTATCACAACGCGCTTTCGTGTGTGCGCCTTTTGCTAGATTTTGGCGCGAGTGTCGATAAGGCAAATGACAAAGGGCACACGCCACTTGCTGGGGTTTGCTTTAAGGGATATTTTGAAGTGGCAAAGGTACTTTTAGGCGCGGGGGCAAGTCCAAATGGCAAGGGCGGGGCATTAAGTCCCATAAATACGGCGATAATGTTTCGCAGAAAAGAGATTTTATCCTTGCTACTTGCGCATAGCACGCAAAAAATCCCGCTTTTTAAAAAAATCTTGGCAAAGATTTTGTGGATTTAGTGAATCGCAGAATCTGCATTACTCTCTGTCATTGCGAGATTTGCCAAAGGCAAATCGTGGCAATCCAAATCAAATTGTCATTCTCGCGCGAGTGAAACGAGCGAAGAATCTATTTTTAGATTCTGCGATTTTGCAGAATCTCACACGCAAAAACAAAAATCCGCAAAATCTAACGCATTTTTTGCTAAAATATGCCCTTTTTGAAAGGATAAAAATGATTAAAAAATACGCAAAGAGGCTCGCTTCACGCATTTTCTTAAACCAAATCAAAGACACCAAAAAGCGCGATTTTATTCACAAACTGCTAAATGATGAATATTTTTATCAGCAGATTTTTAGGCAAAATCAAAGCGTTGAAAAACTCTACTTTTACGCGCATAATTACCTGCCAAATCCCCGCCTTGTGGTGGTGTGGATTGTGGGCGGGTTAGGCAATCAAATGTATTTATATGCATTTGGGAGGGCGTTAGAAAAAATGGGGTATAGCGTGATTTTTGATGCGAGTGAGTATAAAAATAGCTTGCCTTTGGGCGTTTTGGTAGATTCTGCGAATTTAGATTCTGCGCTAGATTTTGCAAACGGGGGGGGGATTTACAAAAATCTAAAAACGCAGAATCTATCGTAAAATCCGCAAAAATCGCAGAATCTAAATCCAAAAAATCCCCCAATCGCCCAAATATTCGCAACTTAGAACTTCTACATTTTAACATTACAAAACCACTTGATACGCACTTTGACAAGGAATTATTTTTCAAATTAGTCGATAAAAATTATGTGCCACAAAAGCGTTATGCGCGCACGCTAACAGGCGAAGTGTATATCTCAATCCCGCTTGATACGCTAGAAATCGCGCCATTTAGCTATTTTGATGGATATTGGTTTAGCACGGAATATTTGAAAGATTCTGCGATTTTGGCGGAATTCACGCTAAAATCGCCACTTTCAAAGGCAAATCAAACGCTAAAAAATCGCATTTTAAACACGCAAGATTCTGCGTTTTTACACATTCGGCGGGGCGATTATTTGGCGATTGAAAACTGCGCGAATTTGTGCGTGGGGCGGTATTATGAGGGGGCGATTTCGTTTTTGAAAAAGCGCGTGAAAAATCCGCATATTTTTATTTTCAGCAATGATATTTTGTGGTGCAGAGCGCACTTTTTGGCGACTTTGAGCGATGAAACAAAGGCGGGCGTGGAGTTTGAGTTTGTCGCAAATAATGGCGAGGGCAACGCAGCGCAGGAAATGGAGCTAATGCGCGCCTGCAAGCACGCGATTACGGCGAATTCGACTTTTAGCTGGTGGGCGGGATTTTTGATGGAAAATCCGCAAAAAATCGTGATTATGCCAAATCGCTATTTTAACGATGGGCGCGAGTTTTCAAAGGGTGATATTGCTATAAATTTTAAAGGTTCGGTAATGTTAGACTCGATAACAGGCGAAGTTTTGTAGATTCGCAGAATCTCACACGCAAAAATTAAAAATCGCAGAAATTTACAGAATCTCGCAATGACGACAAAACACGGCAGATTCTGCGATTTTCGTGTTTTTTATTAGATTCTGCATTCGCAGAATCTGTTTGTGGATTGCTTCGGCGAATCTTGCGATTCGCCTCGCAATGACGAATCGTTTTTATTTAGATTCGCATTCAATTCCACAATTCACATTAAAAACAATCGAAGTAGTTGCGGTGGAGATTTTGTGGTTTTTGGCAAATTTTGGGCGTGAGACTAGACTAGCGGTCTGCGAACGCCCGAAATTTGCCAAATCCGCGAAAGATGCACCCAAATACAAATTGCCCGCACTACACTTTCAATATCCGCATTGCATTTGATAGCGCGATTAGCGCCACTCCCACATCGCCAAACACCGCTTCCCAAATGTTTGCCACGCCAAAAAGCCCTAGCACAATAAAAACCACTTTCACGCCTAACGCAAAGCCGATATTTTGCCAGATTATGCGCTTTGTTTTTCGTGCGATTTTTATGGCGGTGGCGATTTTTGATAGGCTATCATCGACTATCAAAATATCCGCGCTCTCTTTGCTGACATCGCTTCCCACGCCTCCCATACTTATGCCTATGTCCGCACAAGCGATACTTGGGGCGTCATTTATGCCATCGCCTACAAATACGCTTTTGCCCTTTGAATCGTGTGTATCGCGTGAAAATTCGCCAAAGATTCGCGCCTTTTCTTCGGGCAAGAGATTATAATGCACTTCATCTAGCCCCAAACTCGCGCTGATTTCTTTTGTTGCAAACTCATTGTCGCCTGTAAGCATTGCCATTTTCTCCACGCCCAAATCGCGCAATTCACGCACCGCACGGACACTATCGTCCTTTAACTCATCGGCTATCATTATATAACCCGCATATTTGTCATTTACCGCAATATGCGCCACCGTGCCTTGAATCTCGCAGTTATCGTGCGCCACATTGAATTTATGTAAAATCTTATCATTTCCCGCCAAAATATTTTGATAATTGCAAGTCGCCTTTATGCCCATACCGCTTATGTTTTCGTGTGTTGTGTGAGTGCAAGAATGTGAAATAGTGTGGCTATTTACGCGCTTTTCATACTCTGCCTTTATCGCTAGGGCGATTGGGTGATTTGAGAAATTTTCCGCACAAAAGGCATATTGCAACACTTCATCTTCGCTAAAACCATTTTGCGCTTCGATTTTTATAATCTTAAAGACGCCCTTTGTGAGCGTCCCTGTCTTGTCAAAAGCGATATGGCTAACTTCACTTAATGCTTCTAAATAATTTGCGCCTTTGATTAAAATCGCATTTTTGGATGCCGCTCCGATTCCCCCAAAATATGCGAGTGGCACGGAAATCACAAGCGCACACGGACAGCTAACCATTAGCACCACAAGTGCGCGGTAAATCCAATCATTAAATGTGCCAAATCCAAGCAGTGGCGGGACAATAGCCACGCAAAGCGCAAAGAAAAACACGATAGGCGTGTATGTTCTTGCGAATTTTGTGATGAAACTCTCTGCCTTTGCTTTGTTTTGCGTGGCATTTTGGACTAAATCAATGATTTTTGCGACACTCGAATCCACATATAACCTCAACGCGCGGACTTCTAAAACGCCATTTAGATTTAGCGTCCCGCCTAAAATTTTGCTATCCTTTTTTGCCAAAACGGGGATAGGTTCGCCTGTGAGAGCCTTCGTGTCGATGGTGCTTTCTCCATCTATCACAATGCCATCAAGCGGGATTTTTTCGCCCGGATACACAATAAAAATGTCGTCCTTTTGCAAATCTTTTGGCGCAATGTCGATGATTTTAGATTCGCGCTTCAAATGCGCGATATTTGGGGCGATTTGGAGCAGTGATTTTATGGATTTTTTGGAGTTATTTAGTGCCATTTCTTGAAAAAATTCGCCCGTGCGAAAAAATAGCATAACCGCAACCGCCTCTTCATAGGCTTCTATCGCAAATGCCGCGATTGTGGCGATAAACATTAGCGCGTTTTCATCAAAAAAATCGCCTTTTTTGAAGTTTGCAAAGGCGTTTATGAAAATCTCTTTGCCTGAGATGAGATAGATTGCCACAAGAATGATGATTGCGCCGTATTTTAGGGCTTCTATCTGCGTAAAGTGCAATGTTGCCACCGCGCCCAAAAATATCGCAATCAAAGTCAAAAGAAACGCTAATTCTCTTTTTGTGCTGAAATTCGCAGAATCTTCGCACTCCACGCGAAAATCACAGCAAGAGCAAGGTTTTGGTTTTAGCATAGAAACTCTTTATTTTAAGATTCTGCGTTTTGGCGCAAATTGCGTTTTTGGCGTAATTTGGCGTTTTGGCGCAAATTTAAGGGGCGGATTTTATAGAAATTATACTTAAAATCTCGCTAGATTCTGCGAAAATCGCAGAATCTAATGCGAAAATTCGCAGAATCTGTCCTCACTTCGTCATTGCGAGGCGCACGAAGCGAAGCGAGTGCAACGAAGCAATCCACAAAAAATAAAATGGATTGCCACGATTTGACTTCGTCAAATCTCGCAATGACGGAAAAAATGCAAAAAATCGCAGAATCTCGCCCAAAAAAATTCGCAGAATCTAATGCGAAAAAACCCACCCCCTAACCCCCTCCGCAAGGGAGGGGGAAATTAGATTCTGTAAAAAACGCAGAATCTCGCAATGACGGATTTTTTGCACTTTGATTTGCCTTGCGAAGCACAATCGAAGTAATTGCGGTAGTGCTTTCGTAGTTTTTGCTAAATTTTGGGCGTGAGACTAGACTAGCGGTCTGCGAACGCCCGAAATTTAGCAAATCTGCGGAATGATTACCCAAGAACAAATTGCCAAAAAATTCGCAGAATCTTAATAACTTTTAATGCTATAATTCCCCTTTTCGCAAAGAAATTATTTTTACAAAAAAGGATAAATTATGAGCAAAATTTTGCTAATTGAGGATGATTTGGAAATGCAGGGATTGATTGTGGCGTATTTGACGCAGAGCAAATACGAGGTTATCCCCACGCACCTGCCTTCAAAGGCGTTAGAGATTTTGGAGGGGCGCACAAATATTGATTTAATCATTTTGGATTTGACTTTGCCTGAAATGGACGGACTAAAATTATGCAAGCGCATTCGTAAATTAACGCAAGTGCCTATCATCATTTCATCCGCGCGGGGCGATATTTACAACAAAGTCGAGGGATTTGATTTAGGTGCGGATGACTATTTGGCGAAGCCCTATGAGCCTGTGGAGCTTTTGGCGCGGATAAATGCCCTGCTTCGGCGACTAAAACCAAAGAGCATTAAAGTCGGCAGTATCGAGATAAACGCAGAATCTCGCGCGGTGATTGTCGATGGGATGAATGTGGATTTGACGCCTACGGAGTTTGAAATTTTATTTTTCCTAATTGAAAATCGCCAAAAGCCGATGAGCAGGGAGCAAATCGCAAATAGCATTTCATCGATGGGCGAGGATTCGACGCTGCGGAGCATTGATACGCATATTCGCAATATTCGCAGTAAAATCAATGATAACGCGAAGGATGCGAGGTTTATACAATCCGTGTGGGGGATTGGGTATAAGTTTTGTGTGTAGATTTTGGTGTGGGGGCAATTTGTCTTTGGAGTCGTGCAATTCGTTCTCGGGTAATCATTCCGCAGATTTGCTAATTTTTGGGAGGCTCACAGACCCCAAAGTCTAGCTTCGCTCCCAAAAATTAGCAAAAACTACGAAAGCACTACTGCGATTCCTTCCGTTGTAGATTCTGCGAATCGCAGAATCTAATGAAAATCAATCGTGCGACAGCACCGAATCTCGCCCGCTTCGTGGTGCAAAAAATCGGGAGCAAACGAGCAGTAGTGCGAGTGCCGATTTTTTGCTAGAAGCGGAAAAGCGAGGCTCTCCCCCTAAAAGCGAAAAAGCGGCTGCTTTTTGGCGCGTAGGGGGAGCGGGGCGGGGGGTGCAGCCCTTTTTGCGAAAAAAAACTAGCGAATCTAATCCAAAAAACGGCGAAACTATCGCAGATTCTGCGAATCTGACAAGAGATTCTTCGCCTACGGCTCAGAATGACAATTTTGTGGATTGCCACGATTCTGCATTCGCAGAATCTCGCAATGACGGAAACAGCGCACTAGATTCTGCGATTCGCACGAAAAACACAGAATCTTGCACAAAAATCGCAGAATCTAAAAAGAGATACTTCGCTTGGTTCAGTATGACAATTTTTTTTGGATGGTTGCTTCACTTCGCTCACAAATCCTATGGATTGCCACGATTTTGCTACGCAAAATCTCGCAATGACGGAAATATCACAGATTCTGCGATTTACGCAAATATCACAGATTCTGCGATTCGCACGAAAAACGCAGAATCTTGCACGAAAATCGCAGAATCTAACAAATTTCGCAGAATCTCGCACGAATCTCGCATTTTCTCGCGCAATCTCACAATCCCAAATTTTAATCAATTTTAATCAAAGCAAAATTTAGTAAAATAAATCTCAGCAAATTCAAAGCAAAAAACAAAAAAAGGATTTATTTGCAGTTAAAACATAAATTTTTACTTTTGGCGGTGATTTTATTTGTGGCGTCTCTTGCCTTTGCGTATCGCACAAGTGCGCTGATTTACGAGAGTGAGAGCAAACGACTGCAAAATGAAATCGTGGTTTTTGCCCAAAGTATCATTCCGTATTATTTAAATGGCAATTTGAGCGTGGTGGAAAAATTTAGGGAAAATTTTGGTTATAAAAAACTGCAAAGCGCCCCAAAGGACGCAAAGATTTTATTCGCAGAATCTAATGGCATTTTGGAGTTTAAAATTTATGAATTTGGCAAAATGATTGGATTTAGCGTGAATTTTATGGATGATGCGCTTTACTTAGCGAGGGATAAGGATTTAGGCGCGTGGGATAGGTATAAAAGATTTATGTTGCTTTTTCAATCCGCGCTAATTGCGCTAATTTTATTCTTTTTGTTTTGTCAGATTCTGCGTCCGCTTCAAGTGCTGAAAAATTCCATTGACGAGCTAAAAAGCGGGGTTTTTGCTAAAAAGTTGCACCCAAATTCAAATGATGAAATTGGTGCGCTTTTTAGGGCATTTAATGAGATGAATGAAAAAATCACAAAAATGATAAAGGCAAGAGAGTTGATAACTCGCAATATCGCCCACGAGCTACGCACTCCGCTTGCCAAAATCAAACTTGCATTAGAGCTAAAAAGTGGCGATGAGCTAAAAAAAGATTTGCAAAAATACATAAATTCGCTAAATCGCATTAGCCAAAGTATGCTAGAATTTGAGCGCATTCAAAGCGAAAACTTTAAATTGCGAAACGATTATTTCGAGAGCGAAAGCGCGGTGTTTGAGGCGTTGAAGGATTTGGATGATAGGCTGATTTGCCTAAATGTGATTAAAAGTGTGAAAATTAAGGGCGATTTGCATTTATTTTCCATCGCAATCAAAAATCTAATCGAAAATGCGATAAAATACGGCGAAAATGGCGAAGTTAGCGTGGAGCTAAATGAAAATGGCATTTTATTTACAAATAAAGGACAGATTCTGCGAAATGATATTTCATACTATTTTGAGCCGTTTTATCGTGGCGATATCACGAAACAAGGCTATGGCTTGGGATTGTCGCTTGTGAAAGAAATCGTTTTGCTGCATAAGATGAGTATAAATTATCATTACGATTGCGGAAAGCATAATTTTTATATCAAATGGTGAAAATAAATGAGAGTTATAAACTTTTTTTACGAAAATGACGAGAGTTTGGCGGAGAGATTAAGCGCGATTAAAAGCGAAAAAAATATTTTTATTCAAATCTTTTGCGGGGCATCGTTGCGAAAAAAGGCACTGCCTTTGTTATCATTTATATCGCAGAATCTCCCACAGGCGAAGGTTTTATTAGCATCATCCTTTGCAGAGATGAGCGATGGAGAGTATAAGAGCAACTCTATTTCAATCTCTATTTCCATCTTTCAAAAAACAAATATCAAAACTTTGAGTTTTGGCAATGAAAACCCCACAAATATCGCTGATAAAATCGCAATAAGCACCACAAAGCAAACCAAAATGGTAATTATATTTTGCAATGGACTGCAAATAAACTCCGCCATTCTTTTAGAATCGCTCACAAAGCAAATCCCGCAAGTTGTGATTGCCGGGGGAAATGTAAGCGATGATTTGCACTTTGGCAAGTGCTTTGTAGGGAGTGATAAAGGCATTGAAAATATCGCAGTTAGCGTGGCGATTTTGGATAGTGAAGTGCTTCAAATTTATAGAGATTATATTTTTGAATACAATCGCATAGGACTTGATATGGTGGTAACTCACGCAGAAAATGGCGTAGTTTATAAAATTAACAATCAACCCATAATGGATATTTACAAACGCTATTTGGGGAAATATATAAGCGATACTTTGCCTGAGAATGGATATCAATTCCCGCTGACATTTTTTGATGGCGATTTGCTCGTGGGGCGAACTGTGTTTGGGAAAACAAAGGAAGGCGGACTAATTTATGGTGGCGATATAAAAAAAGGCACAAAAGTCAAATTTGGCGTGGCAAGTAGTTTGGATATTATGACTGAGATGAGTAAGCAGCTAATCTCGCTCTCATCGCAAAATATCGATGCGTTTTATGTGTATTCGTGCGTGGGGCGGTATTTGTATTTCAAAGATACGATTTTGGATTACAATGTCAAAATGTTTAATAATATCGCGCCGATGGCGGGATTTTTCACCTTTGGGGAGTTTTATCACAAAGGCAATAAAAATTACTTGCTAAATAATACAAACACCTTCATCGCCCTAAGCGAGGGCACAAACGAGCCAAAGTCAAACACAATCCACGAGTTAGACGCACAGCCAAATACCGCCGATACGATAATTTATGGATTGCGAAATCTTAGTAGCGTCTCAAATAGCGATTATTTGGAGATTATGAGTATTTTTAAACAATATAAAGATTTGCTAGAAAAGTCGCTAATTGTGATATATTTTGATAAAAATGGAAATATTATCGATGCGAATAATTTATTCTTAAATATCGCAAAATACGCAAAAAGCGAGATTGTCGGGCGGAAGTTTGGCAGTATTATTGCAGCAGATTCTGCGAATAATATTAGCGATATTTGGAATGCGATAAAAGAAAAGCAAATCTTTTCAGGCATTATAAAAAGCAAGGCAAGCGATAATAGCGACTTTTACACAAAAACCATCATAAAACCCATCTTTAACAAGCAAAATGAAATTATGCTATTTGTCTGCTCGATGGATGATGTGACGAACTTTGAGGTAAATAAGCAAAATTTAGAGCGAAGCGTATCGGTGCTAACGGAAACTTCACTAGAAAAAGACATAATCATCGATAACTACAACTCGCTTTTAGATAGAAGCACAGCAATGGTGCGAATAAAAAATGAGCGATTTATCGAGGTGAATAAAAGTTGCGAAGAGATGTTTGGCTATGATAGGCAAAGTATGATAAATAAGCACGTATCGCTGATTTTAAAACCAAATAAAGATATGTCAGCCATCATCGGCAAAATCCGCAAAACTCTGCAAGAAAAAGGCTATGAAAAATTATATATGGACTGCGTGGATAGCAATAATAAAACGATTTTTGTCCAAGTGTATTTGATGGGGATAAAGTCGCATAAAAGTAGCACTTATGATGAAGCCTATGGCATTTTGCATAATGTCACAGAGCTTTTCCAAATGCAAAAAGAGCTAGAAGATGTCCAAAAAGAAGTCCTTTATGCGATGGGGACGATAAGCGAAGGGCGTTCGCGCGAGACGGGCAATCATATCAAGCGCGTGGCGGAATTCACCTATTTGCTTTCAAATCTCTATGGATTGGATAAAAAAACCGCCGAGCTTTACAAAATCGCCTCCCCTATGCACGACATAGGCAAGCTAGCAATCCCAGACCATATCTTGCATAAGCCGGGCAAACTCACAGATGAAGAATTCGTAGAGATGAAAACCCACGCACAAAAGGGCTATGATATGCTTTGCTTTTCAAATCGCTCGATTTTAAGAACGGCAGCTGAAATCGCGCTTACACACCACGAATGGTGGAATGGAAATGGCTACCCAAATAAATTAGAGGGCGAAAATATCCCAATTTGTGGGCGAATCGTAGCTGTGGCAGATGTCTTTGACGCATTAAGCCACGATAGATGCTACAAAAAAGCGTGGCCTATTAACGAAGTAGTCGAGCATTTTGTGAAAAATAAGGGCGTGCAGTTTGATGCGAAAATCGTGGATTTGTTGCTCGAAAATATCGATGAGTTTTTAAAAATCAAAGAGAGGTATGCGGATACATTTTGCGAGTTAGAGGGCGGGGGACATTAGAATATGAATTTGCAAAATTTTGTCTCAATTTGTCATATGGTTGCTTCGCTTCGCTCGCAAATCCTACGGATTGAGCGAAGCGAAATATCCCAAATTCTCCCCCTCCCTTGCGGAGGGGGATTAAGGGGGTGGGTAAGAATCCCAAAAAAATTGCCGTCATTGCGAGATTTGCCTTTGGCAAATCGTGGCAATCCACAAAAAAAATATTTAGTTTTTTCTACGATTCGCACAAAATTCGCAGAATCTAATGCGCCGTTACAAACAATCGAAGCATTTGCGGTGTGGCTTTGCACGAAGTTTGTCCCGTTGCTAGGCAATAGAACTAATGGTTCATTGACGACGCAATGGGGCAAACTTCGTGTGAATTGCATACCCAAAGGCAAATTGCCCAAACAAACAAACGCACAACTTCAAAGGATAACATAATGCTTCGTTTTGCTCCCAGCCCTACCGGCGATATGCACATCGGCAACCTACGCGCTGCGATTTTAAACTATATCATCGCAAAACAGCGTGGCGAAAAGTTTTTGATACGAATCGAAGACACGGATAAATCACGCAATATCGATGGCAAGGACATTGAGATTTTGCAAATCCTAAATCTATTTGGGCTTTTTTGGGACAAGCTAGTCTATCAAAGCGATAATTTTAAGATTCATAACGAACTTGCCGAGCAGTTAGTCAAAAAAGGACAGGCATTTTATTGCTACGCCACAAAGGATTTTTTAGACAAAAAGCGTGATGAAGCGTTAGCGCAAAAAAGGGCATTTCGCTATGATGATTCGTGGGCAGAAGTTTGCAAAGGTGAAAACAAAAACCCTGTGATTCGCCTAAGGGGCGATTTATCTTGTGGCAATTCATCTCTTACGCAATCTAAAAACGCCCTGCGCGGAAGTATTTTAGATGAGAAATCGGGGTTGTGTAGCTACGAGCGAGGAAATAAGACTGATTTGTCTATTGACGAAGCGAGTGGCAAACTCCCCGATTTATCGCTAAAAGACAACGCGCAAATAGCCTTTTTTGATGAAATCAAAGGCACTTGCACTTTCAACCAAAATGAAATCGATAGCTTTGTGATTATCCGCGATGATGGTGTGCCAACCTACAATTTCGCGTGTGCGGTTGATGATATGATTTATGACATTAGCTTTATCATTCGTGGCGAGGACCACACGAGCAACACGCCAAAGCAGATTTTGGTGCATAAAAAGTTAGGCTACGAGCGCGAAATCAAATACGCGCACCTGCCGATAATTTTGAATGATTCGGGCAAAAAGATGAGCAAAAGAGAGAGCGAATCAAGCGTGAAATGGCTTTTGGAGCAGGGATTTTTGCCCCGCGCGATTTTGAATTATTTGCTTTTGATGGGCAATAATCCGCCAACTGAGATTTTTACGCTTGATGATGCGGTAAAGTGGTTTGATTTATCGCAGCTCTCAAAATCCCCCGTGCGCTTTGATATGAATCAACTGCGCCACATAAACAGAGAACATTTAAGGCGATTAGGTGAAAATGAAATGGGGCTGTTATTAGAGAGTTCTAGCGAAATTTTGGCACGGGTGGGCAATTCGTCTTTGGGTAATCATTGCGTAGATTTGCAAAATTTCGGGGCTTCGCAGACCGCTAGTCTAGTCTCATCCCCAAAATTTCGCAAAAACTCCACAAGCACTACCGCAAATACTAGAATTGATTCAAATGCACCCGAATCGTCATTGCGAGGCGAATCGCAAGATTCGCCGAAGCAATCCAAAAAAAATAATCCGTGCGATAGCACCGAATCTCGCAATGACAAAATAAGTGGCAATTCAAACGAATTTATCAAATCTCTTGGCAATCTTGGCAAAATCTTTTTAGAAGAATCCTCCACGCTAAATGAATTGCGTGAGAAAGTTGAGCGGATTTTTATCCCACGAGATTTTAGCGATTTTGAGTTTGCAGATAATGCAAAAATCTTAAAAAATGCAATTTTGGCGGAGCTAAATGCAGAATCTAGCAAATTCGCAGAATCTACCCACCCCCTAACCCCCTCCGCAAGGGAGGGGGAACAAGTTGATTCAATCTCCGCAAGGGAGGGGGAACAAGTTGATTCAATCACCGCAAGGGAGGGGGGAGCATTCGCCCAATCTCCCGCAAAGTCAAATCAAATCGCCATTTCAAGCGCATTTGCCGACTTTGATTCGCTAAAAAGCACCCTTTTGCAAAAGTGCGATTTTAAGGGCAAGGCGTTTTTTGCGCCACTTCGATTTTTGCTCACAGGTGCGCACAAAGGACCGCATTTGGATATTTTGTATCCGCATTTGCGCCCATTTTTAGCGCAAATTTTAAAGGATTGAGCTATGATTCGCCCATTTTTGGCACACATTGTAAAGGATTAAAAAATGGTTTTAGGCACATTTTTAAGCGCGGTGGCGCAGATTTTGCACTTTGTTTTGACTATCTACACTTGGATTGTGATAATCGCGGCACTTTGTTCGCTCGTCCAAGCAAATCCGTATAATAAAATCGTGCAGATTCTCTACACGCTCACAGAGCCGCTGTATGCGTGGATTCGCCGATTTGTGCCGACTATTTTTGGTGGCATTGATTTTGCTCCGTTTATTGTGATTATTGTTTTGAAATTTGTGGATTTATTTTTTGTAAGGATTTTATTTAATTATGCGCAGAATCTCTAAAATTTTTATTAGTTTTTTGCTTTTTTGTAATGCTATAAATGCACTCACGCTTAGCGAGATTGAGAGCAAAGAAAAGGGCGTAGCACGGGACTTTTATCTATATTTATATTTGCAAGAAAATAGCAATTTAGACGCAGAATCTATGCTAAAAATTTATCATTTAATTGACAATAAAATCCCAAAAATTATGCAGTTTTTAAAAATCCCAAAAGATTCGCTCCCCAAAGATGCGCAATGCAAGGCAAAATCGCTAAAAGATTTGCAAAAAAGCGATGATGAGTGCTTTAACTTTGGAGTGAAATTAGACTACGCCACGCAGTTAAGCACAAAAGATTTAGCGCGAATCACAAATCCAAAAGTCAAAAATCGCATTGAGATTTTGCGAGAAAAAAGCGGGATTTTAGATTTGATTTTGGCATTAGATGGGGCGGAGTTTAGCGCGATTTTTAGCGCGACTAGCAAAAAAAATGCGATTTTTAATGTCGCCCCAAAAAATCCGCAAAATCTATCACATAAAAATTTCGCCCAAACCATCTACAATATTGTCATTAGCAAAAAGTATCCAAACTTTACAAATGCCCTTCTTAGCGCAAAAATCGAAGGTGTGAATGATTGGACATTTTATGCGCTTGGGTTAAATGAGCTCACAAACGGCGGCAGCGCGAAAAAGGCACTTGCATATTTTGAAAATGCCGCAAATAGCGCGAGTTTCAAACTGATGAAAGATAAATCGCTCTTTTGGTGCTACAAAATCGCTGAATCGCTTGAAGATTCAGCGAAAAAAGATTCGGCAAAACAAAATTCAGCAAAAAAAGACTCTACAAAAAAAGATTTAGCGACACAAAATTCTCCAAAAAAAGACGACTTTTTAGCGCAGTTAGCGCAAAGTTCGCATTTTAATCTCTACTCGCTTTATGCGGTGAAAAAGCTAGGCACAAAACCAAAATTTCACATCATCGATGAAACAAATGAGATTTTTAAAAATATCGCGCCACCAAAGCAAAATTTTGACATAAGCGACCCCTTTGCGTGGCAAAAATTGCGAAGCGAAATCATTGCCACAAAGGACAAAGACGCGCTGATAAAACTCGCCAAATCGCTGTATTTCAAAGACAATATGCCACATTTGGTGTTCGCGCTAAATCGCTACTTTGACTTTAAGAAAAGTTTTTTTGTGAAACCTTACAAGGGCGATTCGAAGTTTGATGATGAAAATCTCGTATTCGCGGTGGCAAGGCAAGAAAGCGCGTTTTTGCCATCTGTCATCTCTCGCTCTTACGCGCTTGGTATGATGCAGATTATGCCTTTTAATGTGGAGAGCTTCGCAAAGGCGCTTGGCGCGGAGAATATCACTTATGAAAGTATGTTTAACCCGCAGATTGCGCTAAAATTTGGGGATTATTATTTAGCGCACCTTAAAAAAGAGTTCGCCCACCCGCTTTTTGTGAGCTATGCGTATAATGGCGGACCGACTTTTATTCGCAATTTTTTAAAGGACGCCAAAAATTTTAGCGCGAAAAATGCCTTTGAGCCGTGGATAAGTATGGAGTTTATCCCCTTTGAAGAAAGTCGCTTTTATGCGTTTAGCGTGATGGCAAATTACATAATTTACCGCGAGATAGATGGCGAAAATGTCGATATGGACGCATTTTTTAGGGAGACGCTTCGATAGATTCTGCGATTAGATTCTGCGAATCATATAATTTTCGCAGAATCTCGCAAATTTGTAATTTTTCGCAGAATCTCGTAAATTCGCATTTTTTTTCGCAGAATCTCGCAAATTTCGCAGAATCTGCAAATAAAAATTCACAAAAATTTAATACTTTTGCCCTAAAATGCAATTTATTTTTAAAATTAAGGTAATTTTGTGAAATTAAAAGTGCTACTTTTTTGCATATTTATGGCGAGTGCCGCAGCAGAGCAGTTTGGCGGATTTTTGGAGTTTGTGTATGATGAGGCGTCAAAACTGCATCTAAATAAATCTCAGCAAATCGCGCTTAATGAAATCATCAAAAATCATCACAATTTCCTGCGCCAATGGTATGTTGATATGAAAAAAAATAATGAGCAGATTTTGCAAAAATTCACCACTTCAAATCTCCCGCACAGCGCGATAGAATTCACGCACGGGAGGCAGCTCTCCGCCGAGCGCATCGATGCGGAATATAAATTTATATTAGAAGTGTATGAAATGCTTGATGAGACGCAAAGGAAGGCATTTTGGGAGAAAATGGGACGCTAGATTTTATTTAGATTCTGCGAAATGTGCGAGATTCTGCGAAAATCACAGAATCTTTGCCATTCAAATCATATTTTTTGCTAAAATCTCACATATTTTTCACAAAGGATTCCTATGCAGCTAATCGATGGTTTTGGGCGCACAATCGATTATATCCGCATTTCAGTTACGAAAAATTGCAATTTTCGCTGCCTTTATTGTATGCCAAATACGCCCGAGATTATCGATGAAGGCGTGATTGCGCTCCCGCAAATGCTAGAATTTCTAAAAATCGCAATGGACTTTGGCGTCCGCAAAATCCGCATTACAGGCGGCGAACCGCTTTTGCGAAAGGATTTGAGCGAGTTTATCGCCGGGATTTACGCGCACAAGGGCGATATAGAAGTCGCACTCACCACAAACGCCTATTATTTGGCGCAAAACGCGCTAAAATTAAAAGAGGCGGGATTGAAGCGCATAAATATTTCGCTTGATAGTCTAGATTCAGCAAAAATAGCGCGAATCGCCCAAAGGGACGCGCATTCAAAGATAATGGATGGCATAATTGCCGCCAAAAACGCAGGACTAAAAATCAAACTAAATATGGTCCCACTGCGCGGGATAAACGATGATGAAATTGCCGAAATGCTTTTGTTCGCGCAAAAAAATGGATTTTTGCTACGATATATTGAGTATATGAGCAATTCTTTCGCCAACGGGGCGATTTGCGGTATGCGAAGCGATGAGATTTTGGCGAAATTAAGCGAAAGATTTAGCGTGAAAATGCTAAAAAAAGAAAATTTTGGTCCCGCGAAATTATATGAATTCACCCCCAAAATCGCAGAATCTAGCGGAGATTTTGCGAAACTCAAACTCTCCCCCTCCCTTGCGGAGGGGATTTGCACAAATATCCCCCCTCCCTTGCGGAGGGGGCTAGGGGGTGGGTTAAATCCAAATCCCACAGATTCGGCGACTCAACACGGCGTTTTTGGCATTATCGCCCCGCACAACGATGATTTTTGCACTTCTTGCAATCGCATTCGCATAACAAGCGATGGCATAATCTGCCCCTGCCTTTATTTCGAAGACGCGGTGGATTTAGGGGAGGCAATCAAAAACGGCGACAAAGACGCGATGAGAGCAGGTTTGCTAAAAGCAATCGCAAATAAACCTGAAAAAAACAAATGGAGCGAAAACGCAACATCAACTCGCGCATTTTACGAAACCGGCGGATAATGCAAATTTAAGCAACGCAAGATTCTGCGTTAGATTCTGCGATTTTCACAGATTCTACGGCAGATTCTGCGATTTTCACAAAATCCACAAATTCGCCAAAATCAAAAATTTCGCAAAATCCACAAATTCGCAAAAATCCTAAATTTTCACTCGTCCCTCCATCGCCCTTTGCAAAGATAGTTTGTCGATATTATCTAGCCCTACGCCTGTTGGGATACCTTGCGCGATTTTTGAAAATGTGAGATTCGCATTTTGCAATTTGTCCTCGATATAAAGCATCATCGCCTCACTACTTAAAGACGGCGAAAAGGCAAAGATAATCTCGTGCTTTTCATACTCTGCGATTTTAGCGCGAATATCGGCGAAATCCACCTCTTTCACGCTACTAATCACAAAGTAGCTCCCGCCAAAAACGCCCATTTCTTCAAGCGTCAAAATATCTTTCGCGCTACTTACAATGCAAAGACTTTGATGATACAAACGCGCCGAATCCTCGCAAATCGCGCAAATCCTCCCCTCCGCCATCCCGCCACAAATCTCACAAACCTGCACTTGCGAAATCGCGCTTTCAATGCAGTGTGCGATATTTAACGCCAACATTTTGTTTTCAATCGCGAGTGTGTAGGCGATTTTGAGTGCGGATTTGCGCCCGATGGTAGGGATTTGTTCGAGTTGCTCGACAAGTAAGTTAAATGATTTCATATTGAATTTTTAAGCAAAAAAAGTGCCAAAGGTTTGCGAGATTCTGCGTTTTATAAAATTTTCGCACGAGTCGCAGAATCTCTCCACGAAATTCGCAGAATCTAGATTGCCACGACTTGCAAGCAAGTCTCGCAATGACGAAGCGGGGCAAAAATCTCACTTCCCAAAATGCAAATTATTTGCCTTCTGCATTTGCTTTGGCGTAATCCCATATTTCTCGCCAAATCGCTTGATAAACCACGCCATCGAGTTGATTTTCAGCTCTTTGCAAATCTCGGTGACATTTTTATTGCTAAATTCAAGCAGTAGTTTTGCCCGCTCAAACTTCTCATTATCAATCCACTCTTTGGGCGAAATGCCAAAACTCAACTTAAAATTACGACTAAAAATCGACAAATTCATCTCAAAAAAGTCCGCCATCTCGCGCACATTGGCAAACTCTCTGCCGTTATTATTTAGCAAAGTCGCAAACAAAGGGCAGTCCTCAATAATCTCGCGAATATACCCCGCAAACACCATATCCTCGCGGTTTAGCAGTAGCAAAAATAGCGTCTCCATCTTTAACTTTATGATTTCTTTGAAAATATTGCTATTTAGTTGATTTTTATGCGCAAAATAGACTTTTAACGCCATAATTTGCTCGTTGATATAATCATCGCTTGAAATCTTGTAATGCTCGCATTTCGCGCCATTTTGAAGCAAATCAAAAACGAAGCGATGCTTGCTTAGAAATTTCAGCAAAAAGATATTTGAAAAAAATATGCAGTAAGATTGATAAATGCCCTGCTTTGCTTCATTTTTGGCGTCTAACTTGCCCTTTTTGATGAATAAAATCTCATTTTCATTTTGCATAAACTCGCCATTTGCCAAAATCTTGCGCCCTTTTAGGATAAACATAATGATATTTCGCGATGCGTTGATTTGGATTTTGCCCGTGCTTGTGCCTTTGTAGTTTAGTGCCAAAATCTCATCATAGTCCAAAAAGTCCTGCGTGTAGCGGTTTTCCCCCAAATGCTCATCGCACAAAATGTTGTTTTTTGTCTCCATTTTTACCCCCTAAATTTTCCAAAACAATGTAATTTTAGCAAATTTTTGGCATAAATGGGCGAGATTCTGCGATTAAATCGCAGAATCTGTGTTGCTCTCCGTCATTGCGAGGAAGTTTGAGCGAAGCGAAAACAACGAAGCAATCCATAATTAGATTCTGCGATTTTTGCAAAATTCACACTAGATTCTGCGAGATTTTACAGATTCTGCGATTTAAACCAAACTCCAATTTACCCCTGCGATGCCTTTGGCGCACAAAAATTCATTGCATTTGCTAAAATGTCCGCAACCCACAAATCCACGCGCTAGTGGCGATGGGTGCGGTGCTTCTAGCACTAAATGTCGGCGCGAATCTATGAGAGATTTTTTGCCCCGTGCGTAGTTGCCCCAAAGCATAAAAACGATATTTTCGCGCCTTTGTGAGAGAATTTCAATCACTTTGTCGGTGAAAATCTCCCACCCAAAGCCTTTGTGTGAGAGTGCTTTGCCAAGCTCCACACTTAAAAGCGCGTTTAACAAAAGCACACCCTCCCTTGCCCACGCGCTCAAATCGCCATTTTGTGGCGAATCTATATTTAAATCGCGTTTGATTTCTTTAAAGATATTTTTAAGCGATGGTGGCGGTGTAACGCCCTGCGGGACGCTAAAAGATAGCCCCATAGCCTGTGCTATCCCGCGCTCTACGCCGTGATAAGGGTCTTGTCCTAAAATCACAACCTTTACTTTCTCAAACGGCACGAGATTGAAAGCATTGAAAAGCAATTTTGGTGGTGGCAAAATGGTGGATTTTTTGAGTGCGTCATAATATTTGGCGCGAATCTCCGCAAAATAGGGCTTGTCAAACTCATCTTGCAAGACATTTTTCCACGAATCTTCGATTTTCACTTCCATAAAATAACCTTAAAAATTTTTAAGATATTTCGACTTTTTCAAAGTCTTAATCAAACATTGAAATTAGATTCTGCGATTTTTGCCGTCATTGCGAGATTCTGCAAAGCAGAATCGTGGCAATCCATAGGATTTGTGAGCGAAGCGAAACAACCATCCAAGTTTAGATTCTGCGAAATTAAATTAGATTCTGCGATTTTAGTTTCATTCGCAGAATCTGCGAGATTTTCGCCATTTTTTAGATTTAATTCGCTAGTTTCTTTTCGCAAAAAGGGCTGCACCCCCCTCCCCGCTCCCCCTACGCGCCAAAAAGCAGCCGCTTTTTCGCTTTTAGGGGGAGAGCCTCGCTTAATCCGCTTCTAGCAAAAAATCGGCGGTTGCACTTCTGCAACCTTGCGCCCGATTTTTTGCACCACGAAGCGGGCGAGATTAAGGGTGCTTCGCACGGATTTGATTTGATTGTGGATTGCTTCGTTGCACTCGCTTCGCTTCGTGCGCCTCGCAATGACGATTTTTTTGAGATTTTTCGCTTCGTTCAAAATGACGAAAATTTTTTAATTTGATTCGCAACGCGAATCACAATCGAAGTAATGGCGGTGTGGCTTTTGTAGTTTTTGATAATTTTTGGGAGCGAAGCTAGACTTGGAGTCTGTGAGCCTCCCAAAAATTATCAAATCTGCGAAATTGCATACCCCAGAACAAATTGAGCGCACGAATCTATTCAATAATTTTTGGCACGATAAAAAATCCACCCTCCGCCTTTGGCGCGTTTTTTAGGATAGATTCGACTACTTCGCTTTTGCGTGGAGTGTCCTCTCTCATCGGCGTTTTCGCGCTTTTATGCGGAATCTCCGCGCTTAAATCCACTGCATTTAGATTTTCTACGAAATTCAAAATTTCGCTAATCTGCCCCTTAATCGCCTCTTTTTTGTTTATCGGCACTTTTAACGCGCTTAATTTTTCTAGCTTTTCTAACAATTTATCATCGATTTGCATTTTTGCTTCCTTTAATTTTTAGATTCGCGGGTCGGCGATATAGCCTAGTAACGCGCTTTTTGCTACCACAGCGGAGTTTGCCAAATATACTTCCGAGCTTTTTGCGCCCATTCGCCCTACGAAGTTGCGATTCGTAGTTGAAATGCACTTTTCATTATCGCCCAAAATCCCCATATACCCGCCTAAACACGCGCCACAAGTAGGATTGCTGATAAGCGCACCACTATTTAGCAAAATCTCAATTAAGCCCTCTCTCTCCGCTTCACGCGCAATCGCCTGAGTGCCGGGCGTGATTATTAGGCGGACATCTTTGTGAATCTTTTTGCCCTTCAAAATCTCCGCAGCCACGCGCAAATCGCTAATGCGCCCATTGGTGCAAGAGCCGATAAAGGCTTGGTCGATTTTGATTTTATCGCTAACAGCTTGTGAAATGGGCTTCCCATTTGATGGCAAAAACGGATAAGCTACAAGCGGTTCTAACGCGCTTATGTCAATGGTGATTTTTTGCTTGTAGTGGGCGTTTTTATCGCTTTTGTGAATCACAGGTTTGCCACGCAACGATTGGCGCGAATCCAAAAACGCCTCCGTAATCTCATCTACGGCGATGATTCCGCTTTTTGCCCCTGCTTCGATTGCCATATTGCAAATGCTAAATCTATCGTCCATTGCGATATATTTTAGCCCTTCGCCTGTAAATTCTAGCGCGTTATACAGCGCACCATCAACGCCAAGACGGCGAATCACCTCCAAAATCAAATCCTTGCCATAAACGCAGGGTGCGCTCTTGCCGATAAATTCGACTTTTATGCTTTGGGGGATTTTAAACCAATTTTTGCCCGTCATCATCGCAAAAGCTAAATCCGTGCTTCCCATACCTGTGGCAAACGCACCCAACGCGCCGTGAGTGCAAGTGTGCGAATCCGCGCCGATAATCACATCGCCGGGTAGCACAAGCCCCTTTTCTGGCAAAAGCGCGTGTTCGATGCCCATATCGCGCTCATCAAAGAAATATTTTAGATTTTGCTCTTTTGCAAAGTCGCGGTTTTTTCGCGCTTGATTTGCCGATGCGATGTCTTTGGCTGGGATAAAATGGTCTAAGACTAAAAAGAAATTATCGGGCTTTGCGAGTTTTTTTGCCCCTGCTTTTTTGAAAGCTTCGATAGATAGGGGCGTGGTAATGTCATTGCCGATTACCATATCAATGTCGCATTCGATGATTTCATCGGCGAAAACGGCGCGATTCGCGTGTGCTGAAAAGATTTTTTCTGTGATTGTTTGTGGCTTTTGTGGCATTTTTGGCTCTCCATTTTTAAAAAAATTTTGAAATTTTATCTATAAAAATATAAAATTTTTTAAAAAATCTTAAAAATGGCGGATAAAATATGGCAAAAAATTTTAAAATCGGCATTGTGGGAATAAGCGGATACACTGGATTAGAACTAGTCAAATTGCTACTAAATCACAAATTTTTTGATTTGAGCTATGTCGCAAATTCAAGTGGCAAATCTTCGCTCTACGCGCTTTATCCAAACCTAATCAATGTCGCGCCAAACTTGCCCGTGCAAAAAATTGATTTTAGCGCAATCAAAGGGCTAGATTTGGTATTTTTGGCATTGCCACACAAGGAATCAATGAGCGTTGTGCCACGCATTTTAGAGCTTGGCGTAAAAGTGGTGGATTTAAGCGCGGATTATCGCTTATGCGCCAAAAATTACGAAGCACATTATTGCAAACATAGCGATTTAAAAAACCTCCAAAACGCCGTCTATGGCTTGATAGAGTGGAATCGCAAATCAATTAAAGGCGCGAATCTGGTGGCAAATCCGGGCTGTTATCCTACGGCGTCTTTGCTTGGAATCCTCCCATTTATCGCGCATTTGGGCGATTTTAGCATTTTTATTGACGCAAAAAGTGGCGTAAGTGGCGCAGGGAAAAAACTTACTCAAAATACGCACTATCCGCAAATAAATGAAAATATGTTCGCATATTCGCCATTTACGCACCGCCACAGCATTGAGATTAAGGAAAAATGCGAGTTTTTTGGGCGCAAAATCGCAGAATCTAGCACGAAAAAAGACTTGCGCGGAAGTATTTTGAGCGAGAAATCGGGGTTGCGCAGTTGTGAGCGAGGAAATAGAACTGATGGTTCATTGACGAAGCGAACAACAAGTCTCCACGATTTATCGCCAAAAGACAAACGCGCCATAGATTCGCCACAAATCAAAATCAACTTCGTCCCGCATTTAAGCCCCTTCACTCGCGGAATGCTAGTTTCAATCTTTGCGCGTTTAAAAGAGCCACTAAATCCACTAGAAATTTTACGCAAATGCTACAAAAATGAGCCTTTTATCCGCATTAGCGAAAATCCTGTGAGCGTGAAAAACACTGCTGGAAGCCACTTTTGTGATATTTTCGCGCTTATGGAAGGCAGAGATTTGTTTGTGAGTTCAAGTATCGATAATCTTTTGCGTGGGGCAAGTTCGCAAGCATTAGCGTGTGCAAATCTCGCGCTTGGCATTGATGAGGTTGAAGGTTTGCCAAAAATCGCCTATATGCCGTGAAATTTTGGAGTAATCTTGCAAAATACATTAGAAATTCAAAATGACGCGATTTTTATCGCGGATTCGCATACGCAAATCAGTGCGCAAAATACGCGCGATTCGCTTATTTTGGCATTGCAAAAAATGTGCGATTTGCGCCACACGCCATCGCAGATTTTTTTGCTGGGTGATATTTCAAACATTTTGGTAGGCAATCTAAAATCAAGCGTGAAATCAAATGAAACGCTCTTAAATGCGATAGATTCGCTATCCAAAAGGGCGCAAGTGATTTATTTTGCGGGCAATCACGATTTTAATTTGGAGGGCATTTTGCCAAATGCGCGAAAAATCCCGCGCAAAAATCAACCGATACTTGCAAAGTTTGGCAAAAAGCGCGTTTTAATCGCGCACGGCGATATTTTTTTGGATAAAAAATATGAAATTTACATAAAAATTTTGAGTGCGAAAATCACGGGTAAAATCTTGCAAATAGCAGATTTTGCGACTTTTGGGTGGCTTTATAGATTTATCGAAAAAAAAGTGCAAAATAAAAAAATTCGCTTTTTGCGCGGAGATTCTGCGATTTACGAGCTAATTAGGCGCAGAATCAAATGCTACCAAACTTACGCAAAATCGCAGAATCTAAGCATAGATTTAATCATCGAGGGGCATTTTCACTTGGGGAAAATCGTGGATTTTACGCTAGATTCTGCGAATAACGCAGATTTTGCAACTTCGCAGAATCTAGCAGATTCTGCGATAAAATATATCGCCCTACCCGCTTTTTTGCAGGAAAATAGCGCGTTTAAAATCGATAAATGTGAATTTATAACATTATAAAACGCAGAATCTAGGCGATTTTCTTGCGAAATTTAGAATAAAAATTATATAATCCGCAATTTTAAAATGCAGAGGTATTGAAATGGACGAAATGCAAGAGATTTTAGAAGATTTTCTAATCGAAGCCTTTGAGATGATAGAGCAGTTGGACCAAGATTTAATCGAGTTGGAGCACAATCCAAACGATTTGGACTTGCTAAATCGCATTTTTCGCGTGGCGCACACGATTAAGGGTTCAAGTTCGTTTTTGAATTTTGATGTGCTAACCAGCCTTACGCACAATATGGAAGATGTGCTAAACAAAGCACGGCGCGGAGAATTGCAGATTACGCCTGATGTGATGGATGTGGTGCTTGAATCAATCGATATGATGAAAGGACTGCTAAATGCGATTCGCGACACGGGGAGCGATAAAACTGACATTGACATTACAAATATTATAACAAAACTGCAAAATATCTCACAAGGGCAAAATTTCGCAGAATCTAGCGGAGAAAAGGCAGATTCTGCGCTAAAAGATTCTGCGACTTCTAAAACCTCATCAGATTCTGCACCTAAAATCGCAGAATCTAACGCAAAAACGACGGATTCTGCGCTAGATTCTGCGCCAAACGCTTTGGCAAACGATGATGATTACTCGAAATTATCGCCACAGGAAGTCGAGCAAGAAATCGAGCGACTTTTAAAACTCCGCCAAGAAGAGGACAAAGCAAGGCGGATGGCGAAAAAACAAAATGCGCTAGATTCTGCGAAACCCACAAAACAAGCAGATTCTGCGCCAAAATCGCAAACCACCTCGCCAAAACCGCAAACCCCACCCAAAAAAGATGACAACGCAGTAACCACCGCAGTCGAGCAAACCGTCCGCGTGGATGTGAAGCGATTAGACCACCTAATGCGCCTTATTGGCGAGCTTGTGCTTGGTAAAAATAGACTAATTAGCATTTATGATGAAGTCGAGGAAAGATACGATGGGGAGCAGTTTTTAGAGGAATTAAATCAAGTTGTAAGTGCCGTATCTATCGTAACTACGGACTTGCAACTAGCGGTTATGAAAACTCGAATGCTGCCTGTAAGTAAGGTATTCAACAAATTTCCGCGAATGGTGCGGGATTTATCGCGCGATATGGGGAAAAATATCGAGTTAATCATCAGCGGAGAGGAAACGGAGCTTGATAAGACGATTATTGAAGAAATCGGCGACCCGCTAGTGCATATTATCCGCAATTCCTGCGACCACGGGATTGAGGCAAAGGATGAGCGCGTAAATGCCGGGAAAAGCGAAAGCGGGAAAATCGAGCTAAAAGCGTATAACGAAGGCAATCACATCGTTATTGAAATCGCCGATGATGGCAAGGGATTAGACGCGGAGGCACTCAAACAAAAGGCGTTAGAGAAAAATATCATAACCGAGCGCGAAGCGGATATGATGAATGATAAAGAGGCGTATTCGCTAATTTTTAAGGCGGGATTTTCCACCGCAAAAGTCGTCACAAATGTCAGTGGGCGGGGCGTTGGAATGGATGTGGTGAAAACAAATATCGAAAAGCTAAATGGGATGATTGATGTAGAATCTGCGCTAGGACAAGGGACGACTTTGAAGCTAAAAATCCCGCTAACTTTGGCAATCATTCAGGCGTTAATTGTCGGCGTGCAAGAGGAATACTACGCAATCCCGCTTAGCTCGGTAATTGAAACCGTTAGGGCAAATCAAGATGAGATTTATATCGTGGAGGGGCGCAGTGTGCTTCGTTTGCGGGATGAGATACTCACACTTGTGCGGTTAAGCGATATTTTCAAAGTTGATAGCGTGATAAAAAATGCAAGTGAAATGTATGTCGTAGTGATTGGACTAGCGGAGAATAAAATAGGCATAATTGTGGATTATTTGGTAGGGCAAGAGGAAGTCGTCATAAAGTCGCTAGGATATTATTTAAAAGGCACGGAGGGCATCGCAGGGGCGACAGTTCGAGGCGATGGCAAAATCACGCTAATTGTCGATGTCGCAGGGATGATGCACTTAGCAAAATACGCCAAAGGCACGATTAGCACCCTGCAAGAAGAGGCAGGTGAAGCGGTGGAGAAAACAAAGGCGAGTGATTACATAATCCTTGCCGTTGATGATAGTCAAGTCGATAGAGCGATTATGAAAAAATATCTATCCCCACTTGGTGTAACCGTGATGGAAGCGCAAGATGGCGTCGAGGCATTAGATATTATCAAAAATGGCGAGCAAGTCATTGACGCGGTGCTAGTGGATATTGAAATGCCTAGAATGGACGGCTACACTTTGGCAAATGAAATTCGCAAGTATAATAAGTTCAAAAATCTCCCGCTAATCGCCGTAACAAGTCGCAGTAGCAAAACCGATAGAATGCGTGGCGTAGAATCTGGGATGACAGAATATATCACAAAGCCCTACTCTGCGGAATATTTGGTAAATGTCGTAAAACGAAATATAAATTTTAATCTATAAAAGGACGAAAAAATGACTGATGAAAAAATCAAAGAAATCTTTCAATCACAAAGTAAAAAGCACATCGAAGCTGAGCCAGAGGATATATTGCAAATTGTAGGATTTTTGGTAGGGAGCGAGGAATTTGCCGTGCCGATTTTAAATGTGCAAGAAATCGTCCGCCCCATCGAATACACGCGAGTGCCCGGCACTCCGCCGTATGTGCTTGGTGTGTTTAACTTGCGTGGCAATATTTATCCGCTTATAAACCTCCGCGCGAAGTTCAATCTCCCCACGATTAAGCAAAACAAAGATATGCGCTACATTGTGATAAAGCATAATGATGAAATCGCGGGATTTGTGATTGACAAGCTAACTGAGGCGGTAAAAATCAGCGAGAAGGACATCGAACCTACACCCGAGACGCTAAATGAAGATGCTAATTTGATTTATGGGATAGGAAAACAAAAAGATAGGTTAATTACCATTCTAAAAGTTGAATACTTACTAAAAAGGGCTTTTTAAGATTGCAAATTATTTTGGAGGGGTTGTTGCAATCTCTTCAAAATATAGACACAAAAGACATTATGACTCAAATCTACTTCATAATTTCTTATGACAATCTCTTAGCATCCCATCTAACATCATCAAGTGTAATAACATTTAGAGTTTGCACCCTAAATTCGTCTTTCGACAAGCGAATATTAGAAGAAAAATGTTAATTTTTTGTCAATAAATAGCAGAATCTATTTAATAATTTTTATTATTTTACTAGATTCT
The DNA here is from genome assembly GCF_053654655.1 of Helicobacter sp. 23-1045. Classification (NCBI taxonomy): domain Bacteria; kingdom Pseudomonadati; phylum Campylobacterota; class Epsilonproteobacteria; order Campylobacterales; family Helicobacteraceae; genus Helicobacter; species Helicobacter sp. 23-1045. The sequence continues at coordinate 56,355 of NZ_JBSIUR010000004.1, read as the reverse complement.
GCGCTATAAACACGCATTTTAGGCATTCTCCCAAACAAAAATTTTTATCAAAATCATCAAAAATTATTAGAAATTTTATATTTTTTAGATTCTGCGAATTTTTTGCCACCCGCAGAATCTTATATAAAATTCGCAGAATCTGGCATATTTTTCATAGATTCTGCGATTTTTGCATTAGATTCTGCGCTTAATTAAAAAATCGCCCCTTAACTTAATTGCGCGGTTTTTTCATTTTCATTTAACCACACAAACACCTTTGCCACCGCCAAATACGCCCCTTCATCGATAAAATCATCGACTTTTATACTCATTAGCAAATCCGCCAACTCTTTGTTTTGAAAAATGGGAATGTCAAACTCCCGCGCCTTTTGGATTAAAATCTCTGCAAATTTATCCTTGCCCTTTGCCACAACCTTTGGTGCGCTCAAATGCTTATTATATGCGAGTGCTACGGCTTTGGTGGCGTTTTGAAAATTTTGCATTTTAGTAGCTCATCAAAATATTATCGATTTTTTGCCATTTAGATTCAGCTGAATCTAGCGCAGATTCGCGCCCAAAATCGATTAGATTCGCGCCTAAATCACCCATATTTTTAACTATATGATACACACTTCGCACAAAAATATCTGTCTCAATATTCACGCGCCTTGCGGGTCTGTAGGTGTGAAAAAGCGTGTTATTAAAGGTGTGCGGGATAATAGTAAGGCGAAAATCGCGCGAAGTAACCGCATTTATGGTAAGACTCACGCCATCGATTGCTACACTGCCCTTTGGCACGAGCATTGCACGAATCTCACTAGGATACGCGATTATAAAATCAAAGCCGTTTTCACTGCGCTCCACGCGCAAAATCTCACCAACGCTATCAATATGCCCCTGCACGATATGCCCATCTAGCCTATCGCTAACGCGCAAGGCTTCCTCCAAATGCACTTGTGCGCGTGGTTTTAGCAGATTTTCTAGCGCGATACAATCCCTAGTTTCTTTGCTTAAATGTGCGCAAAAAATATCGCCATTCAGGGAAATCACAGTCGTACAAACGCCGTCTATTGCGATACTTGCACCAATTTGCGGACGCAGAGAGCTACGAATCGCAATCACTTCATCGCTAAAACTCTCCACCACGCCGATATTTTTCACTAGTCCGCTAAACATTTACGCCCATTCTTATAAAAATTTTGATATTATTTTAGCAAAATTTTTTGGGAGCGAAGTTTTGAGTGTGAAATTTATTGATACGCATTGTCATTTGGATAGCGCGGATTTTGTGGGCGATTTGGACGAGATTTTGGAGAGTTGTGCGGATTTGGGCGTGGAAAAAATGCTAATACCGGGCGCGGATTTGGCGGATTTGCCAAAGGCGATTTCTTTGGCGGAAAAATACGCACAGATTTATTTTAGCGTGGGGATTCACCCAAATGAGATTCATACGCTAAATTCGCACACTTTGCAGACTTTGCACAAATCGGCAAATCACAAAAAATGCCTTGCGGTGGGCGAAATCGGACTAGATTATCACTACAAAAATGATGAAGCGACAAAAAACGCCCAAGAGCGTGGCTTTCGCGCACAAATTGAACTTGCAATCGCCCTAAATATGCCCATAATCATTCACACACGGCAATCCAATGCAGACATTGTGCGAATCTTGCGCGATTACGAATCTGCCCTAAAATGCGTGGTTTTTCACTGCTTTGGCGGCGATATGAATTTGGTAAATGCGCTAAAATGCCCTTGCTACTATGGAATCGGCGGTGTGATTAGCTTTAAAAATGCAAAATCCTTGCACGAATCCGCCCCAAAACTACCACTTGAAGGCATTGTGCTTGAAACAGACGCGCCATATCTTGCGCCTACGCCGTATCGTGGGACGCGCAACGCGCCGACATTTATCCCGCTAATCGCGGAGCATTTGGCAAATCACTTGCATTTAAGCGTGGAAAAAATCTCAGAGATTAGCACAGCAAACGCAGAACGGGTATTTGGATTCTGCGATTAGATTTATGTAAAGTGCAGAATCTGAAATGTTTTAAGAAAGTTTTAATTTAACTCAAACTACAATTCGCAAGTTTTATTTTTTTAAAAGGGCAAAATTTGAAAATTTTCAGCACGAATCCATTCAGCAAATTCAACAAATCCGCTAAACTTTACTTCAAAAAACGAAATGGGGGGGGGGGATTTGTCCTTTATTTAACTGATTTTTTACGCCACTTATCCAAAACTCACGCATTAAATTTTAAAAATCTACTCCACTCTATCATTGCGAGGCGCGATAAGCGTGAGCAAAACACAAAAAATCCCGTCATTGCGAGGCGCGTGAGTGAAACGAACGCAACGAAGCAATCTACTTCAACGACTTTTGAATTGTGTGTAAATCTCTTACTTTATGCGAATCTGCGGTTAGATTTATTGATTCGCTTTTGGGTCATTGCGATTCATAATCTTTTAGATTCGCGTGTTTTGGATGGTTGCTTCACTTCGTTCGCAAATCCTATGGATTGCTTCGGCGAATCAAAGATTCGCCTCGCAATGACGACACATTTCAATTCTCACACCACACACAAAGGAATCAAAATGATAGTTTGAAATTTTTAGCGCGAAATTAGCGCATTTGTTTTTTAGTCGGCGGTTAGCAAACACGATTCGCCCCAAAAGGCGAATAAATTTTAATATGAAAGGACAAAAAATGGCAGCAGCAAGAGGGACAAAAGGCAGAGCTAGGACTTATGCACAAGCGCAGGGCGATAGGAAACGAAGCCTTACAAACAAAATGAAAGCGATTAGAAAAGGCACAGCGGCGTATAAAGCGTATATTAAACGCAAGAGAAGCAAATAAATGGAGGTGCAAAATGGCAAAATATAATCCAAAAAGTTATAACGAGCTAAAAGAGCTTGTTGATGATGAAAATATAAATTTAGGCGACATTGATACGAGTGCGATTACTGATATGCATATGCTTTTTCAATTTAGCGAACGCACGGATTTTAGCGGGATTGAGAAATGGGATTTATCAAAAATAAAAAATTTAGGTGCTATGTTTGAGGGTATGAGCGTTGATTTAGCATCTATAATATGTGAAAAATTTAAAAAAGCATATTTGGTTAAAGTCGATGAGGACGACATAATCGTCCAAACAATTAGCGAATATCCTAATCGCCTAAAAGCAACTATATGGATAAAAAATAAGCGGTTGCTTGTTTATGGTAGATACAAAGAAATGGGCGCAGAATATCTCAGTGCCATAGGCTATCAGCCTGATATAAGTTTGGCGGATTTGGAGGAACTTATAATTGATAATGATTTAGCCATTGGCGAAGTAGATTTATTGCTACGAAATGGCGTCCGCAAGGCAGTTGCTGTTAATATGAATGAGGATTATTGTTTGGATAAGTTGCTTGGCATATATGATACGAGATTAGAAGCGTTAGATTCAGGCAAGGTTGGCGAAAATGAAACGCTGTTTTTGGGTTATCAACCGCACATTGAAGTTGAAACCTTTATCGGCAAAAAAGTAAATGATATGCGCTATATTTTGCAAGGATTAAGGTGGCTAACTTGGGGTGCTGATTGTTGTTGGTGGGTTGAAATAGATAAGGATAATATTATCAAAAAGATAATTAAAGGATTTTACAATAAGGAAAAGGCTAATGAATATGAATCCAAATTGCCAAATGCAGATAAGGGCAATTCTTTTGAATTTGTAGATAGCAAGGGGATATGGGACGATGACGATGAATGCGATGATGAGGATTGGGAGGACGATGAGTAAAATTTTTTGGCGAATCTTTGATAGGATTCACCACATTTTAATTTCAACACAAAGGACAAACAATGACAAATGAAAATGTAGAAAACACAGAGATTCATAGTGATTCGAGTGCAGATTCAACTGAATCTACTCCAAAAACTTTGCTTTTAAGTGAATTTTTAGCGCGTGAATCTATCCCGCAAAACGACAAGGGACAATTTATGCCCGATAAAAAACAGCTTAAAATGCTAGTAAATTGCGTTGATGACAGCACAGGCGAACTCATTAGCCTTGCAAAAATCGACACGAGCAAAGTTACAAATATGAAAGCGTTGTTTTATAAAAGTGCGCGGAGCGATTTTAGTGGCATTGAGGATTGGAATGTCAGCAATGTCGTGGGATTTGAGCTATGCTTCGCGCAGTGCAAAACCTTTAATGCTCCCATAGAAAAATGGGGCGATAAGATAAAAAGTGCGCGGACTTTTGAAGCGATGTTTTGGGGTGCGGAGAGTTTCGATAGAGCCATTGGGGCGCATTGGGATACGAGCAGTGCGACAAATATGATAAGAATGTTTTCTCAAGCAAAGAGTTTCAACAACGGCGGACAACCCTTTGGCGAGAAATGGAAAATGGATAAAGTTGGCTGGACTTGGGAAATGTTTTGGAATGCGGAGCGATTCAATCAGCCCATAAATCATTGGATTATGTCTAGCGTAACGAAGTGTTTTACAATGTTTATGGGTGCAAAGGCGTTTAATCAGCCTTTGGATAAATGGGATTTGTCAAATGCTGTGGCTTTGGGAAGTATGTTTAATAAGGCAGAGAGTTTCAATCAAGATTTAAGCGCGTGGGGCACAAGACTTGGCAAAGCGCAAAATATGAAAAGAATGTTTGCGGATACGAAGTCGCTAAATCGCACTTTTGCTTGGAAAATCAACGAAAATTGCGACATTACAAATATCACAAAGGGTAGTCCATTACAGCTTGAAATTACGCAAATTAGCGATGATGGTAAAGAGCAACAAAAAGAAATTTTGCAAGATTCAAGCCAAAATGCGTTAGATTTAACCACCACACAAAGCAAAAAATTTGCTAGAAATGTGGGCGAATTTAGAATTTATAGAGTTGCTAATATCCCAAATAGCTTAAATAAATTAAGCGAATCAAAGAAAAAAGATTGTTTGTATAGGTGGATACCTGAAAATATCAAAGCAAAATATGAAATATTTTTTGCAAAGGGCAATGGTGGCGAGATTGTTTCGGCTACGGATTTGGATTGGGAATTTGTATATTATAGAATTTTTGGATATTGCTTTGTAGTAGAAACTGATGATTTTAAACTACCGCAAGATAGTAAGCTAAAACAAATCCTTGCCATAGAGCAAAGAAAAGATGATGAGGAATTTGATGGATTTGATTTTGATTCGCATAAAAAAGACTATAAAAATGATGATATAGAAGTCATTTTAGAGGACAAAGAACATATAATGCGAATCTATAATGGCGATACAACGCAAACAAACAGCTATCGAATCCTAAATCTTATCGGTTCTTTGATATTGGCAAAAGCTTATGAGACAAAAATGGAATATTTCAATAAAAAAGCAAGAGACAAACAAACAAAACTTACAAATTGCCACAAAGAGATTTGCGAATTTGACTTGCAATATTATCAAAATATGCCCGTAAGTGCGGATTTGTCGGTATTGCAATTTTAGAATCAACTATCCCAAAGATATAACATAGAATCCAAACATAAAGAGTTAAAAGAAACCATTAAGCAAGTAGCCGAGATTGTCAATGAAAGCAATCAAAAGAAATTTAATTATCTTATGCTTGCGGTTGCTGTTTTCTCCGCTATTGGTGCGATACTTGCAGCTGTGCCTGTAATAAAAGGACTTTAAAATGGGACTTTTTGATAAAATTTTTGGCACAAGTAAAGATTTAGTGCAGGATTCAAAGCAAAATTTGGCAAAAGATTCATCGCACGATTTGCGTGATTATGGGCGATTTAAAAAGGCGTTGAATGATTTTCGCGCATTTTATGATTTGGATTGTGGTTTAAAAGAACTTGATAGATATTTGTGGAAAGCGGGGAAGGCGCACTTTTCGAAGTATAAGAAATAAATTGCAAAAATCACACGATATTTTTTTAGATTCTGCAAAAAACTCATAGATTTTGCGTTTCACGCCAAAATCGCAGTATCTTCAAAAATTCGCAGAATCTACGCTAGATTCTGCGATTTGTGCCTTCATCAAAACGCATAAAAGCAAAGGCACGATTCAACAAAAATCAAAAATTGCTGATATTTTAAGTTTATTTCACTACAATGCGAAGCGAAATTTTATTTTCAAAATAAAGGGATTTAGTTTGAAGGCAATTCTTTTTTATGCTTTATTTGCGCTGTGTGCGCTAAAAGCAGACTTTTATGATACCAGCGCAAAGGCGCAAAATATCCTATCCATCTTTGATATTGACACCGCTTATCAAATCGACAGCGCGTTTTTTGAGCAATATTACGAGAAAACCATCGGGCAAAATTGGGAGAATTTCGTGGCGATTTATGATAACGGATATGATTACATCCCTATTTTGCGCCAAATGCTAACCGATGCGGGCGTCCCGCAAGAATTTTTATTTTTGGCGATGGTGGAGTCGCACTTCTCAACCCGCGCATATTCAAAAAAAAAGGCGGTGGGACTTTGGCAGATTATCCCTAGCACGGCGAAAAGTTTGGGACTTCGCATTGATGATTTTATCGATGAGCGAAAAGACCCGATAAAATCCACAGAAGCCGCGATAAACTATCTCAAACAGCTCAAAAATCAAACAGGCAAATGGTATCTTGCCGCGATGGCGTATAACTGCGGGATTGGGCGACTTAAAAGGGCGATTGATAGCGCGGGGAGCGATGATATAAATGTGCTAATGGACTTTATACCGCCTGAAACGCGCAATTATATCCGCTCGATTTTATCGATAAATTTGGCATTTAGCAATGTGAATCGCCTAAAATCGCAAGACAAAGAGCACTTTTTAAATCGTGGCGCGACAATCACCATCGCCTCAATCAAAGTCCCCGCCGGCACGGACTTTATCTCTATTGCAAGAGGCGCGGGACTGCATATTGACACGCTTCGCAAGTATAATCGCCACTTTAACTACAACTTTCTCCCGCCAAACGGCGATGAATACGATGTGTATCTGCCCTATGAAAAACTCTTAAATTTTAAGAAAAATTTTAAACCACGCAAGGCGGATTTATCGAAGTTTTATATCGTGTATATGGTGCAAAAGGGCGATAGTTTGTATAGCATTTCGCGCCGCTACAATGTCAGCATTGACACGATAAAAAATACAAATAATCTCAAAAAATCCCAAATCGCGATAAATCAAAAGTTGATGATTCCGCTTTATAATCAAAAGCAGTTCGCTAGGAAGTAGATTCTGCGATTTTGTGTGAATCGCAGAATCTCGCGTGAAATCGCATTTTTCGCAGAATCTCACACGCAGAAATTCGTGCATTTTCCGTCATTGCGAGATTCTGCGAATGCAGAATCGTGGCAATCTATATTATGTTTGCGGATTATATTTGAAAATCCTATGGATTGCCGCGTTCGCTTCGCTCACTCGCAATGACAAAGTGGAGATAGATTCTGCGTTTTGTGGGATTTTTCGCAGAATCTCACACGCGTAAATTCGTGCATTTTCGCAGAATCTCGCAGAATCTACCGCAGATTCTGCGTTTATGCTTTATTTAAGGCAATTTATATTAAACTCACATCTTTTTTTAAGGATTGCAAAATGAAAGTATCGATGAAAATTTTAGGTGTGATTTTGGTGGCGATTTTTATCGCGGGGTGCGCGAATACTAGCACTTATCGTGGCGGAATTGGCGCGTATCAAAGCTATGATGGATTTGATGAATACATAAATCGCCACAAAGAAGGCAATAAAAATCGCACAAATAGCACGGAAGGCAAGGCGAGAGTGGAGTCTGAAATCCCACCGCCTGAAAATATAAAGTTTGGTTCGGCGAGAGATAGCGATGCGATTCAACGCGCAACGATGAAGCCATATCAAATCAACGGCAAGTGGTATTACCCACAGCGCGTCCAAATCGGCGAGAATTGGGATGGCATCGCATCTTGGTATGGACCAAATTTTCACAACAAAAAGACTTCAAATGGCGAGATTTACAATATGAATCTCCACACCGCAGCGCATAAAACTTTGCCGATGAATACGATTGTAAAGGTGTATAGCTTGGATAGTGGGCGCACTACGATTGTGCGAATCAACGACCGCGGACCCTTTGTGGAGGGGCGAATCATCGATTTATCAAAGGTGGCAGCGCAGGATATTGATATGATAAAAACAGGCACGGCGCGGGTAAATATCGAAGTGATTGGCTTTGGCGGAATCGTCTCAAATGACGCAGCAAGCAACTCTACGATTATCAAAGATATGGTAAATTCTAGTGAGTTTAAGGACGAGTTTAAAACAGGGGAAAGCGAAAAAGTCATCACAGGCGGGATTTTCTCTGTGCAAATTGGCGCATTTAGAAAACGCGCAGGTGCTGAAACCTACCAAAATACGCACAATTACGACAATTATCGCACGATTATAAAAGAGGGCGAATTTGAGGGTGCGACAATTTATCGCGTATTTATCAGCGGATTTAAAAGCGAGGCAGAGGCGCGAGACTTTATCAAAGCGCAAAAAGTCGAGGGATTTTTTGTTAGGGATTAGTTTATGAAACAAAACGCAGAATCTAGTGTAGAATCTATAAATTTTCAATTCAGCAATTCTAGTATCTTGCGCGAGATTTGTGGGTTGTGCCGAAAAATTCGAGCGAAAATAGGACATAAAAGTCCATTGAGCGAGAATTTTTCAAACTCCCGCAAAGATGGTTGCTTCGGGCTTTCGCCCTCGCAAATTCTACGCTTTGCTACGAATTGCGTAAGAGACGAATTGCCAAAATGGAGGTAAAAATGAAAAAATTAGAGCGAAAAACAAAAGAAACAGACATAACAGCAAAGCTAAAACTCTACGGCAGTGGCGAATCGCGCATTGAGACGGGCATAGGATTTTTTAATCATATGTTAGAGTCTTTTGCTAAACATAGTTTGGTGGATTTGGAGCTAAATTGCAAGGGCGATTTGATAGTAGATTCGCACCATAGCGTGGAGGATTGCGGGATTGTCATCGGCAAACTTTTAGGCGAATCGCTCTATCCTGTGAAAAATATCGAGCGATTTGGCTTTGCAAGTTTGGTGATGGACGAATCGTGCGTGGAGTGTTCGCTAGATATTGCAAATCGGGCGTTTTTGCACTTTGATATGCCATTTAACGCGCTAAAATCAGGCAAAATCACTCCGCAAAAAGTGGGCGCGTTTGATTGTGAGTTAGTGGAGGAATTTTTTCGCGCACTTGTAAATAACGCCAATCTTACGGCGCACATTGTCTTTAAACGCGGTAAAAATGCCCACCACATAATCGAAGCGACATTTAAAAGCTTTGCGGTTGCTTTGAGAAATGCGGTAAAAATCAATGAGCGCGTGAAAATACCTAGCACAAAAGGGACGCTGTGATTGAGTTGCTTTGTATTGATGTAGATGGGACGCTAACGGATGGGAGTTTGGTGTATGGTTATTCGCTGTGTGGCAATTTGTCTTTGGGTAATCATTGCGTAGATTTGGGATTTTTTGGGGTTTCGCAGACACAAAGTCTAGTCTCAACCCCAAAAAATCCCAAAAACTACGAAAGCCATACCGAAAATCCTTCCGTTGTTTTAAATGCGTCCGAATCGTCATTGCGAGGCGAATCGCAAGATTCGCCGAAGCAATTCGCAGAATTGGATAAAGAAACTTCGGCTTCGCCTTGTTTTGCGAGCGAAGCGAAGCAACCATCCAAAATAAATTGTCATATTGAGCGAAGCGAAATATCTCAAAATAGAGATTCTTCGCTCAACTCTCGTTTCGCTCAGAATGACAAAATAAACGCAGAATCTCACACAGCGCACGATTCGCAATCAAACAATCGAAGTAATGGCGGTGTTGCTTCGAGTCGTTTTTATGCGGAACGAGCGAAAATAGGACTTGGGCGTCCATTGAGCGAAGTTTCGCATAAAAACGACTCGAATGAATACCCCAGAACAAATTGCAAACAAGATGACGCACCTATCACAGAAATATCAAAAACATTCAATGTCAAAGACGGACTTGCTCTTGCCTATTGGTGCAAAGTTTTAAAACGCAAAGTTGCCATTATTACGGGCAAAGGAAGCGAAATTCTCCACATTCGCGCAAGTGAATTGCAAATCCCAAGCGACTTGCTTTTTATGAATATCAAAAACAAAGGCGAGATTCTGCGAAAATTAAAAAAAGATTTCACACTTGATTCAACCCAAATTGCGTGTGTGGGCGATGATTTAAACGATATTTCTATGTTTGCCGAATCGTCCCTAAATTTCGCGCCAAATGACTGCGCGAACGCCTTTAAAACTAGCGCGAAAAATCTACCAAAAATCACGATTTTAAACGCCAAAGGTGGCGAAGGCGCGGTGCGTGAGGCTATTGAGCTAATCTTACAAAAAGAGCAAATTTATGAAGATTTTATTGACTTTTTTGCAAAGCAAATTTAACGCAGGCAGTGGCGTTACGGCGTTTTTCATCGCGCTTCTTGCGATTAGCATTGCCATTGTTTTGTCCTTTGACACCGCGCCACACGCTAAACAAATCGCCCCGCAGAAGCTCCCAAAGATTGAGATTTTTAATTTCACCGCTTATGAGATTGATAAAACCGCCTTGCTAACGGAGCTAATCGCCAAAAATGCAAAGCAATTTGAGCTGCCCGATAAAAGCACGCAAGAAGAGATTTTTGAGATGACTTTAAAACGCAACGGCACTTCATTTGACACGCTTTATGCGCCAAGTGCGAGAAAAGTGGGCGATGTGATTTACTTTGATGATGGCGTGAAAAATCTGCGCGATGGATATGAAGCGCACAGCGACATTGCGGTGTATGATTTGCGCTCCAAAGTCCTAAAAGGGCGCGATAATTTTTACATAAAAAGCGCGTTTGAGGATATCAAAGGACTGCATTTTAATTACGAAAATGGCGTGATTCAAGCACAAAATATCCACGCAAAAATCAAATTAAGGGGCGCGAAATGAGAGCGATGATGATTTATGTAATGGCGATTTTTGCGCTGTTTGCCGATGATGTGCTTGAAATTACCGCTTTGCATTTTCGCTCAGATGAGGCAAGTGGGATTATTGAGCTAAATGAAAATGTGGAGATTAAAAAGGGCAAAGATGAGCTGTTCGCGCCAAAAGTGGTGGTAAAGGTAGATAAAAATCGCAAGCCACAGCATTATTGGGCGTTTGGCGGGGTGAAGTTTAAGGTCCGCACGAAGGATAAGCGCGTTTTAAGCGGGAGTGCTAGGGAGGCGCACTACAACGCGCTAAATGGGCAATACCACCTAAAAGGCAACGCGAAAGTCAAAGAGAGCGACAAGATTAACGAAGTGGTGGGCGAAGAGATTATCATCAACAACGAGGCGGGGTATCTCAATATCACAGGCACGAAAAACCGCCCTGCAAAGGTGATTTTTCAAATGGATGAGCAAGATGATAAGAGTAATTGACGCGCGGTTTGTAAAATCCTGTGAGAAGCTCTCCCAAGCACCGCAAATACAATGCGCTGAAATCGCCATTTTGGGGCGAAGCAATGTCGGCAAAAGTTCGCTAATAAACGCGCTTTTAAATCGCAAAAATTTGGCAAAAAGTTCAAGCACACCGGGCAAAACTAGGCTAGTGAATTTTTTTGAATCAAAGTGGCGAATCGCTTTGGATTGTGGCGAATCTAATGCGGATTCAAGATTGCAACAAAACGATTCATATAATTTAGATTCGCGGGTTTTAGATTCTTCGCTTCGCACTTTGTGCTTCGCTCAGAATGACAAAATAATCACAGAATCTAAAAATCCCCCATCCCAAATGAGAGGGGATAAATCTCATTCTCTCCCCCTCCCTTGCGGAGGGGGACAAAGGGGGTGGGTAGATTCGCAAAACAATAGTAGCGTGAAATTTTCAAATAGCGATTCTACCCACCCCCTAGCCCCCTCCGCAAGGGAGGGGGGACAAATTGATTCAACCTCCGCAAGGGAGGGGGGATTTTTGGATTGCTTCGGCGATAAATCGCCTCGCAATGACGGCGTGAAAAATATCGCAGAATCTCTCAATGACACAAAATTCTCAGAATCTCGCGAAAATGCCAAAGAGACAAACGCGCAAGAATTTGCAATCCATATTTTGGATTTTCCCGGTTTTGGCTATGCCAAAGTCAGCAAAATAGAAAAAGATTCGTGGGACAAAAATTTGAGCGCGTTTTTAATGGGGCGCGAATCCATCAAACTTTTCATCCATCTAATCGACTCGCGCCATCAAAATTTGGCGATTGATGATGAGATTTTGGCGTTTTTAAATGCCTTTAAGCGGGGAGATTCTGCGATTTTGCAGGTTTTCACAAAGGCGGATAAATTAAGCAAAAATGATTTAGCGAAACTCAAACAGCAAAATAAACTTTATCACGCAATTAGCGATAAAAACAGCACGCAGATTCTGCGTTATGCGATTTTGCGGACGATGTATAATATAAATTTTTAGGGGGTAAAAATGGAGTTTGTGATTTCAAAGCCCACTTTGCGCGACATTCCTGCGATGCGCAACCTTATCTTGCCCGAAGTGCAAAGGGGCGTGATTTTGGATAGAAGTGAGGACGAAATGGCAAGTGCGATTCGCTCTTATAGCGTTGTGCGGGTAAATTTTGGCAATCCAAACAACATTGTCAATTTGAGTGAAGCGAAAAATCTAAAAAATAGAGATTCTTCGCCTACGGCTCAGAATGACAATGTTGAGGCAGATTCTGCGATTCACGCGAAAAACGCAGAATTTAGCGCAGATTCTGCGCCCACGCCGTCATTGCGAGGCGATTCGACAGAATCGCCGAAGCAATCCACAAATTTTTGCGATAGCAAAAATGATAAAAATCAATTGTGCGAAGCAACCGAATCTCGCCCGCTTCGTGGTGCAAAAAATCGGGAGCAAGGTTGCAGTAGTGCAACCGCCGATTTTTTGCTAGAAGCGGATAAGCGAGGCTCTCCCCCTAAAAGCGAAAAAGCGGCTGCTTTTTGGCGAGTAGGGGGAGCGGGGAGGGGGGTGCAGCCCTTTTTGCGAAAAGAAATAAGCGAATCAAATCTAAAAAACGGCGAAAATATCGCAGAATCGCAGAATCTAAATAGAGATTCTTCGCTCGTTTCACTCGCTCAGAATGACAAAAAAAACGCAGAATCTCACATAAAAATGCACGAAGCGGGCGAGATTAAGGGTGCTGACGCACAATTTTTGGATTGCCACGAAGTCGCCCAAAGTGCGACTTCTCGCAATGACGAAAATATCGCGGATTCTGCGATTCACGCAAAAAACGCAGAATCTAACGCAATTTCGCAGAATCTAATCGCAGAATCTACCCACCCCCTAACCCCCTCCGCAAGGGAGGGGGGACAAGTTGATTCAACCTCCGCAAGGGAGGGGGGACAAAAGGCGACAAACGCGCCCATTATCGCCTTTGCTGCGCTCCAAATCTTATCTCCCACGCTTGCTGAGATTCGCTCTCTAATCGTAGGCGAATCTTATCGCAGAATGGGACTTGCCACGCATTTAATAAATCACATTTTAGACGAAGCAAGGGCGTTAAACATAAAAGAAGTTTTGGCACTCACTTACCAAAAGGAAGTTTTCGCTAAAATCGGCTTTGTAGAAATCGCCAAAGATTCCCTGCCAAATCAAAAAATATGGGCGGATTGTATCAAATGCAAAAAGTTTCCTATATGCGACGAAATAGCTCTACTCAAAACTTTGTAGATTCTGCGCTGTATTTTGCGGTGCTGTTGATTTATGATGCTTTTAGCTCGGCGTATTTGTTTTTGCCACCGCTTTTTGGGATTTTGTTTTTGAGTTTTGTGCGGTATTATGAGAGTGAGCGGTATTATTCGCTGTTTTTTTTCACGCTAATTTTATGCGTAATGGAGGCAAATAAGGGACTTACGCCGATGATACTTTTTTGCGTGTATTGCTTGGCGTATATGTTTTTGCATAATAAAATTATTAAAATTTTTAAATATGTCAATATTTTTGAGCTGATTTACATTCCATCGGTTTATTTTGCATTGCTTGTTTTGAACTCATTTTTTGGCGCGAGTGTGCCGCCGCTTTGGTTTTTGGCGTGGTATTTGATATTAGAAATCTTACTAATGGTGGGGATATGGATACTAAATACAAAATAATTTTAAGCTTTATGGGCGCAATCTTGCTAATAATTGCCGCAAGACTTTATTATATCGCCATCATCAAACACGAGCATTTTGTAAGTATCGCGCAGAAAAATATCATTAGAGTTGAGATGCAAATCCCAGCGCGTGGGCAGATTTTGGATAGAAACAATAAACCTTTGGCGGTAAATGAGCTAGGCTATGCAATCGCGCTAAATCCATATTTGGGGCGAAAAAAAAATGAGGCGAAATTGGAGGGGGAGATTCTGCGAATTATTGCGCATTTTCCGCATTTTGAGGCGCAGAATCTAAAAGAAATCTATCTATCAAAATATTCCCCCTACAATCATCATCCCATAACAATCATCGATTTTATCCCATATAGCGAAATGTTAAAGAGCTACACGCAACTCTCCCAAAGCGACAATATTCGCATTACAAACGCCACCAAACGCCACTATCCAAATGATACGATGGCATCTCATATCATCGGCTACATTGGCTCTGCAAATCAGCAAGAGATTTATGATAATGAAATGGCAAAATACACGGGACTTGTTGGCAAAATTGGCATTGAGCGATATTACAATGACTTTTTGCAAGGCAAATTAGGCTACATAAGAACCAAAGTCGATGTGCTAAATCGCAATGTGGAGATTTTGGAGGAAGTGGGCGCAAATAGGCGATTTGATATGAATTTGGCACTTGATATTGACTTGCAACGGCATTTGGATTCGCAGTTTGAGGGCAAGGCGGGAGCGACTATTGTGATGGATGCCACAAATGGCGAGATTTTGGCAGCGGGAAGCTACCCTGAATACAACTTAAATGACTTTGTAAATGGTATGAATGAAGAGCAATGGAGCGCGATTCGCGATTCACCCGCTACGCCCTTGCTAAATAAAATGATAAATGGAATGTATCCGCCCGGTAGCGTTATAAAAATGGGGCTTGGGCTTAGTTTTTTGGAATACGGCGACATTGATGAGCGGACAATCATCGAAACACCGCCATTTGTGGAAATTGGTGGCGTGCGTTTTAGAGATTGGAGCGAAAAGCACGGAAGCGCGGATTTGATAAAGGCGTTGAGACGAAGCGTAGATGTGTATTTTTATCGTTTGAGCTACAAAATCGGCATTGAAAATATGGCAAAAACGCTTAAAACAATGGGACTAGGCGAAAAAACGGGCATTGATTTGATAGGCGAATCGCGCGGAATTTTGCCTACGCCGTATTGGAAACTAGGCACACGCGGGGAGCCGTGGCGAATCGGCGATACGATAAATGCCTCAATAGGGCAGGGGCTATTTTTGGCAACGCCCATTCAAATCGCGCGCTACACCGCACTAATCGCCACAGGGACTCTGCCTGTGCCACGCTTTGCGCAAAAATTAGGCGAAAATAGCGCGTTAGTAGAGAGTAAAGATGTGCTAAATGATTTTCAAAAAAGCAAACTCCCTGCACTTCGACTAGGAATGTATCAAGTCTGCAATGCAGATGACGGCACAGCGCGATACACGGGCTTTTTGTCGCAAATCACAATGGGCTGCAAAACAGGGACAGCGCAAGTAGTGGGAATCCCAAAGGATATTTTACAGCGAATCCCAGAGCGCGAGTTGGAATACTATCATCGCTCACACGGGTGGATAACGGCGTTTATGCCATATAAAAATCCAAAATATGTGATTACCGTGCTAGTAGAGCACGGAGGCGGAGGTTCAAGTAGCGCAGGACCGATACTTGCCTCCCTTGCAAACAAAATGAAAGAATTGGGATATTTTAAAGAAGTGGGCGTGAAATAGGCGTGAATTGTGGTTATAAAAATGCGCGAATCTAAAAAATGCAAATTTTGGCTATAATTTCGCACAAATTTTTTAAGGAAAATTACAATGGAATCTTTGCCACATTTGCTTAATGAAATGGTAGATTTTTTACGCGCCCAAAATCTGCATTTAAGCAAAAGTAGCCGAGATGGGCGAATCAACTCTGCGTTTAACGAAGATGAGATTTTTAAGCTTTTGGAGGCAAATTTTGATATAAATCGCCCAAATATGCGTGATTGGGTGGATTTTAGCTTTGAGGAAAATGGGCAGTTTTATCCAGTGAATATTAAAGTAAGCACCACGCACACTACGGATAATCTTAATTGCAAATTAGGCATTTATTACGCGCTCACAGGGCAGATTCCGCCTTTTAGTAATGGTGTGGATTGGGAGAGTTATTTTCGCACATTGCGAGAAAATCTAACGCCAAATCCCAAAGATTATTATTTTTTAATCGTGAATAAAGAGGATTGCAACGATATTTTTGCTGCTTCGCTAAAAAGCCTAAAACACATTATCCCAAATGGCAATAACCTGCCGTTTCAAGCGAAATGGGACGCGAATCGCGAGATAATCACACGCGATTTTGATAGCGCAAAAGATTTTTTGCTAGGCACTTTTGAAAAATCGCTAAAACTTCGCGCTGATGCGTATATCTCATACAAAAGGTATTTTTGTGAATCCTAAATCTAGTCTCAATGTCGCACAATTAGGGCAGGTTTTTACTCCGCAAAATATTGTCGCTAATATGCTAAAACTTGTGCGAAGCGTGGAGCGTGTAAAAAATCCGCGATTTTTAGAGCCAAGCTGTGGCAATGGCGCGTTTTTCACACATTTGCCAAGCAATACAATCGGCATTGAGATTGATAAAGCACAAATACATTGCTATGCGTTTTTGCAAGCCACTCACAATGGCACAATTTCCCCCTCCCTTGCGGAGGGGGATAAAGGGGGTGGGTTTTATGATTTGGCAATAGATTTTACCCACCCCCTAGCCCCCTCCGCAAGGGAGGGGGAATCCATAGATTGCCACGATTTTGCAATTTTTGACACAATCACAAAATCTCGCAATGACGGCACAATCCTAAATACAGACTTTTTTGCCTACCCTGTGAGCGAAAAATTTGACACAATCATCGGCAATCCCCCGTATGTGCGCTACCAAGACATACTAGATTCTACAAAGTCGCTTCTAAAGCCTTTTAGCGACATATTTGATTTGCGGAGCAATCTCTATCTCTTTTTTATTTATAAATGCGTGTTGCATTTGCGCGACAGGGGCGAGTTAATTTTCATCACGCCACGCGATTTTCTAAAAAGCACGGCAAGCGTGAAGCTAAATGCCTCTCTCCACGCGCAAGGCAGTATCACGGATTTTGTGGAACTTGGCGATAAGCGGATTTTTAGCAAGGCTCAGCCAAATTGCGTTATTTGGCGGTTTGAAAAGGGCGATTTTTCGCGCAAGTGTAATTACCAAAATCTGCAAGATTGCCACGAAAAAAAGATTTTTAACTGCATTAGTGGGCAAATAATTTTTACGCGCAAACGCTATGAAATCCCCTTTAGTTCGCTATTTTTTGTCAAAGTGGGTGCGGTAAGCGGGGCGGATAGCATTTTTGCAAATGAAAAATTTGGCAATATGGATTTTGTCTGCTCATTTAGCGCAAAGACGGGCAAGACAAAGAAAATGATTTATGGGGATTTTGGCAAAAATTGCGCGTATTTGGCAGAATTTAAATCGCAACTAAAAGCGCGCAAAATCAAAAAATTTGATGAGCATAATTGGTGGGAATGGGGGCGCGACTACCACAAAAGCGAATCGCCACGAATCTATGTAAATAGCAAGACACGCAATAAAAAGCCCTTTTTCTTGCACCCTTGCAACGCCTATGATGGCTCGGTGTTAGCGATTTTCCCGCGCTTTGAAGTGGATAATGCGAGTTTGCAAAAGATTTGTGAAATGCTCAATAATGTGGATTGGGAAGAGCTAGGGTTTGTGTGCGATGGGCGATTTTTGTTCTCACAGCGGAGTTTAGAGAATTGTCTGCTTGGAAGTGAGTTTGGCGAAATCTATGAGTGTGCGAATCTAAAAGCAATTTCGTAGATTCGCTATATAAAGGCGACAAAGGGCAAAATTATGCTAAAATCGCAAAATTTTTAAAGGGCAAAAATGCAAAATGCAAATCTAAACAACAAAACAATCCTAATCACAGGTGGCACGGGGAGCTTTGGCAAGGCGTTTGTGGGAAAAATCTTAAAAGATTTTAACCCCAAAAAAGTCATCATTTATAGTCGCGATGAGTTGAAGCAATTTGAAATGGCGCAGAGTTTTGATAGTCCCAAAATGCGCTTTTTTATCGGTGATGTGCGGGATTTATCACGCCTAAAAACCGCGCTAAATGGCGTGGATATTTGCATTCACGCAGCCGCGCTAAAACAAGTGCCGATTGCCGAATACAACCCGCTAGAGTGCATAAAGACAAACATTATCGGCGCAAGCAATGT
Organism: Helicobacter sp. 23-1045; assembly: GCF_053654655.1. NCBI lineage: Bacteria > Pseudomonadati > Campylobacterota > Epsilonproteobacteria > Campylobacterales > Helicobacteraceae > Helicobacter > Helicobacter sp. 23-1045. Next base: position 37,941 of record NZ_JBSIUR010000004.1, on the reverse strand, counting down.
CATAGAGGCGTGTTTGGAGAACAAAGTCGCCAAAATCATCGCGCTATCTACTGACAAAGCCGCAAATCCTATCAATCTCTACGGCGCGACAAAACTCTGCTCTGACAAGCTCTTTGTGAGTGCGAATAATATCAAGGGCAGTTTGGATTCAAAGTTTAGCGTGGTGCGCTATGGCAATGTGGTGGGGAGTCGTGGCTCTGTCGTGCCGTTTTTTAGGGGGCTAATCGCAAAGGGCGCAAAAGAACTGCCCATAACAGACTCTAAAATGTCGCGATTTTTTATTACGCTAGATTCTGGCGTGGATTTTGTCATCAAATCGCTTCTGCGAATGCAGGGCGGGGAGATTTTTATCCCAAAGATTCCTAGTATAAAAATCGTGGATTTGGCAAAAGCGTTAGCACCAAATATCCCGCACAAAATCACCGGGATTCGCGCTGGGGAGAAGCTAAATGAAGTGATGATTCCCCTTGAAGATGCAAGGCTGTGCGTGGAGTTTGAGGATTTTTATTTGTTGAAGCCCACAATCAATTTCAACACGCCCATTGATTATACTAAAACCGCGCTTGGTGAGCGTGGAGTGAGCGTTAAAGCGGACTTTGAATATAGTAGCCACACGAATGATAAATGGCTAAAAGGTGATGAAATTTTAAAAATTTTGGGGTAGATTTTGCGAGATTTTGCTAAAATGTGAGAATTTATTTTAAGGATTGCGAATGCAAAAATATGCCATAGTAGCGGGAAATGCGCCAAGTTTAGCGGAGATTGATTATTCGCTGTTGCCAAGCGGACAAGATTTTGCGAATGGTGCGTTAGATTCTGCGAATCAAATGAATTTCGCAGAATCTACCCACCCCCTAACCCCCTCCGCAAGGGAGGGGGAAACTTCGTGTGAATTCTCCGCAAGGGAGGGGGAAGTTTTTACTACAAATCCCCCCCCCGTAGCGATTCACAGAATCTGCCCCACCATTCGCAGAATCTGCCCCACCATTCGCAGAATCTTCTAACAAATTTCGCCATTTTTCGTTGCAATCAGTTTTATTTTGAACGCAAATATTATTTAGGCAAAAGGGTCGATTTCGCCTTTGTCGTGCCAAATTATTTGTTAGAAAATCACTTCACACACAGCGTATTAAAGTTTAGGGGCGAGTATGAGATAGGGCGCACCATCGCCACCACCATCGGTTTCAAATCGCCCGATAGATTTTACTGCGACCATTCGCATATTTTCCCATATATCAAAAGTGGCGAGGCATATTTGGCGAAATTAGAGGCATTCTACCACTTTATGAAATTTAATGAGTTGCATTACAATGCCCGTCCCACGAGCGGAATTTATATGTGCGCTGTGGCAGTGGCGCTTGGATTTAGAGAGATTTATATCGCTGGGATTGATTTATATCAAAGCAGTGCGACTTATGCCTTTGAGTGCAAAACGCCAAATGTGCTTAAAAAAGACCCAAATTTCGGACCTGTGGGCGATATGCACTCACTTGAAATCGACTTAGAAGCATTAGAATTTTTAGCGAAAAATTATGGCGTGAAGTTTTACTCCATTTGCCCAAATTCGCCTATTTCAAAGTATATTTCACTGCCAAAAGCGCAAAATAAAGTTTCTTTTGTCGTAGAATCTAAACCCACAAATTATACAAAAGACATAATCATCCCAAGCGAAATCGCCTACCAAAAGTTATCTTACGAGCGAGAATGCGCGCAGTGGGGATACACCTCGCCTTATGCGCCATCGCAAAATGAACTGCCCTGCAAAAAAGTCCTGCGTGAAAACATCGCATTTTGCTTTTTAAAAGACTTGTGGCGACTGCCAAAGCACATATTTGATTATCTGCAAGAAAAACGCGCCGTAAAACTGGGGGGGGGGGGGGAAATCCCCTTTGGAGAAAAGTAAATGTCCGCGCAATCCGTAAAATCAAGTGCGATTCTGCAAAATGTGAGTTTTGGCACATATTTTGGCGAATTTGGCGCAGAATCTATGCAGATTCTGCGTTTGGCGCGAAATTCGCAGAATCTAATTTATTTTTCGCAGAATCTTTTTTCGCAAAATCTCACACATTCGCAGAATCTAATTTATATTTCGCAGATTCTGCGACTTTGGATATTTTGGCAAAAGAGCGCATTTTGGTGGCGCATTATGGTTGATTTTAGCGCGAGTTATAAATGCGACAAGCGAGATTCTTCGCTCGTTTCACTCGCTCAGAATGACAATTTGGAGGCAGATTCTGCAAAATGCGCTATTATCGCAGGGAATGCGCCAAGTTTGGCAAATATCGATTATTCACGCTTGCCATTAGACTTTGAAGTGTTTCGCTGCAATCAATTTTATTTTGAAAAAAAATATTATTTAGGCAAAAAAGTCCGTGCCGTTTGCTTTGCAAATCAGGCATTATTTGAGCAAATCTACACAATGCTTCTTTTAAATAATCGCGGGGAATACAGCGTAGATTCTGCGTTTTTAAATAATCTTTATGCTTTTGGATTGGAGGGGGCGGAGTTCTCGCAAAATATGGAGATTTTCACCTCCGCATTTAGGCAAAATATTTTTATAAATCGCATTTTTGATGGCGCGCACTCATATAAAATCGCGGAATTTTTGGAGTTTGCCACGCTAAATCAACTTTATAATTTCGCCCACCCCACAACGGGCATTTGGTTATGCGCGATTGCTGTGGCACTTGGATTTAGGGAGATTTTTATCGCTGGGATTGACTTTTATCGTGGGGAAAAAGTCTATGCGTTTGATACTTTGGCGCAGAATTTTTTGCGCTTTGATACAAATATGAGAGATTACATAACCGCAAGAGAACAGCACAATGCCCCGCACACGGAGGGTTATCATAGCAAGGCATTTGATTTGCAGTGCTTGGAGTTTTTGGAAAAGCACTATGCCGCGAAGTTTTACTCGCTTTGTCCGCAAAGTCCCATTTCGCAGAATCTCCCCCTTGCCCCAAAGACAAATAATATTTTCACTCCGCAAAATAAACCAAAAGATTTTATAAACGATGTGCAAATCCCGCCAAAGGAAGCGTATTTGCAGTTTTTCTCACCGCATTTTAAAGAGCAAATAAAGCACATCAAAAGTCCCGCGCGGATAAAGACAAATATTTATTTTAGGGCATTACGGGATGCTATGCGATTATTTGGCGACTTAAAATTATTTTTAAAGCATAGAAAGGAGCGCGATAAAAATGATGAAAGCATTTAACATAGGCAATTTACGAATTTCAAACGAAACGCCACCGCTTGTTGTGCCAGAGATTGGCATAAATCACGGCGGGAGCTTGGAAGTGGCGAAGCTAATGGTAGATTCTGCGTTTAACGCGGGGGCGAAAATCATAAAGCACCAAACGCATATAATCGAAGATGAAATGAGTAGCGAGGCAAAATCCGTCATACCGGGCAATGCAAAAATAAGCATTTATGAGATAATGAAAAAATGTGCGTTAAGCTACAAAGATGAACTTGCACTCAAAGAATATGCCGAATCTAAGGGACTAATCTATCTCTCCACGCCATTTTCTCGCGCTGCGGCAAATCGCCTGAACGATATGGGCGTTTTGGCATTCAAAATCGGCAGTGGCGAATGCAATAATTACCCGCTTCTTAAACATATCGCAGGATTTAAAAAGCCCATAATTTTAAGCACAGGAATGAATAGTATAGAATCTATCGCTAAAAGCGTGGAGATTCTGCGAAATGCACAAATCCCATTTGTCCTACTTCACACGACAAACCTCTATCCCACGCCACCAAATTTGGTGCGATTAAATGCGATGATTGCACTAAAAGAAGCGTTTGACTGCCTTGTGGGATTGAGCGACCATAGCACGAGCAATCTTGCGTGTTTGGGAGCTGTCGCACTTGGTGCGTGTGTGTTAGAGCGACATTTCACAGACACTATGGAGCGAAGTGGACCTGATATTATCTGCTCGATGGATGAGTCTGCCTTGCGTGAGCTAATAACACAAAGCAAAGAAATGTTTATTTTGCGTGGGAGTGAAAACGAAGCAAAAATTGCTACCAAAGAAGAGCAAGTAACCATAGATTTTGCCTTTGCAAGTGTGGTTAGTATCGCTCAAATCAAAAAAGGCGAGGTGTTGAGTGAAAAAAATATTTGGGTAAAGCGACCTAGCAAAGGTGGCATAAGCGCAGAGCATTACGAATCTCTTTTAGGAAAAGTGGCGTTAAAAGATATTCCAAATGACACACAGATAAAGATTTGCGATATAGGCGAGTAAATATGCTAGATTCGACACACAAAAAACGCAAAATCGTCTTTGTCAGTGGCACTCGCGCAGATTTTAGCAAAATCAAGTCTTTGGCGTTGAAAGTCGAGCATTCGGCTGATTTTGAAGTCTATATCTTTGCCACAGGTATGCATTTAAGCAATCACTTTGGGCTAACGGTGCGCGAGATTGAAAAATGCGGATTTAAGCATATCCATAAATTTATAAACCACGATAGATATTATCAAATGGACTTAGCATTAGCGCACACAATCGATGGCTTTGCAAAATTTATCGCCGAATATAAACCAGACTTAATCATAGCACACGGCGATAGAATCGAGCCACTCGCAGCTTCAATCGCAGGTGCGCTAAATAATATTTTAGTCGCTCACATTGAGGGTGGCGAAGTCTCAGGTACGATAGATGATTCTTTGCGCCACGCGATTTCTAAACTCTCTCACATTCATTTGGTAAATGATTGCGTGGCAAAAAGGCGACTAATGCAATTAGGCGAAAGCGAAAAGTCCATTTTTATCATCGGTTCGCCTGATTTGGATATTTTGGATAGTAGCGATATTAGTTTAGAGGTGGCAAAAAAATATTATGACATAGATTTTGAAAAGTATGCGATTTTGCTGTTTCACCCCGTAACGACCGAAATAGATTCTATGCAAATCCAAGCAAATGTGCTATGCGAAGCATTAAAAGAGAGTAGGCAAAATTACATTGTGGTGTATCCAAATAATGATTTGGGATTTGAGCAGATTTTGGAAGCGTATAAATCTTTGGAGCATTTGGCGCAATTTAGATTTTTCCCAAGTATTCGCTTTGAGTATTTTATCGCGCTTTTAAAGGGGGCGGATTTTTTAATCGGCAATTCTAGTTGCGCTTTAAAAGAAGCACCGCATTTAGGGATTCCTAGCATAAATGTCGGCACTCGTCAGAGCAATAGAGCGGGATTAAATCTGCCAAGTGTGATAAATACCAAATGCCAAAAAGAAGCGATTTTAGATGCGATAAGAAAGGTTAAAAATTGTCATATTGAGCACAGCGAAATATCTCAAAAACACAACAGAGATTCTTCGCTTCGTGCTTCGACTTCGCGCGAGAATGACAATTTGGAGGTAGATTCTGCGAATTGTGCGATAGATTCTGCGGTAGATTCTGCGCCACGCCACAAATCCGCCGAAGTATTTTTTGATTTACTAAAACGCGGTGTATTTTGGGATCAAAAACTCCAAAAGCAATTTGTGGATTTGGAGCATTTGCGATGAAGTTGCTACAAAAATTATTTAGTTTCTGCGATGATATCACGCTAAACAATCTCAATAATTTCATCCCAAAAGATATTTTAAATACACTAGATTCTGCCCCCGCGTTGTCATTGCGAGATTCTGCACCTCAAATAAAAAACGCAGAATCTGCTAATTTCGCAGAATCTAATATCGGGGGGGGGGGGGGGAATTCCCTTTTAGAAACTATTTTAGGATGCAAAATGTCTTATTATAAACTCGACTCCCGCACCAAATCCGCGCATTCTCCCCTAAATCCGTGGGCATTTATCCGCGTGAAAAACGAAGCGCGAACACTAAAAGCAAGTCTGCACTCGATTTTACCTGCATTTCAGCGCGGAATTATCGCATATAACGACTGCACCGATGGTAGCGAAAAAATCATTTTAGATTTTTGCGCCAAAAATCCATCATTTCTGCCAAAAAAATATCCACACAAAATCACGCTAGAAAATCCCGCCACCGCGCAAAATATGCTACATAATTATTATAATTTTGCGCTATCTTTCATCCCAAAAAAGCAGTGGTTTATGAAGATTGACTGCGACCATATTTATGACGCAAAAATGCTTTATAAAACCTTCTATTTAGCGCGCAGTGCGAAAGATTGCGTGGTTTATCCGCGAGTGAATTTCATCATCGATAATAATCAAATTTTTATCCAAAATAACGGCGAAAATGGTTATATTTTAGGTGGCGACCAGCTTTTGCTTTGCAATGAAAATATTTCATTTGCCCCGCGTCTCACTTCAAAATCTTCGCAGTGGATGGATAAAAATGACAATTCGCAGAATCTATTTAGCGAAATTATGCTTACCCCGCGCAATTTGCGGAGGGTTTATGCGCCGTTAATGCAGTGGCATTTTCCAGCGGTAAAGGCGCACAGGCGCGAGTTTGTGAAGCATTTGGACTTGATGCCGCTAAGTGAATTTATCGCTAAAAATTCGCATTTGCTTGGGCGAAAAATCCCGCGCGAATATTTGAGCGATGAAGTGATTTTGAAACTTTATAATTTATTTGATTTGGAGGTATAAGATGGTTTTAGCGTTGATTCCAGCAAGAGCGGGGAGCAAAAGTATCAAAAATAAAAATTTGGCACTTCTTGGCGATAAACCGCTACTTTTTTACACGCTAGATTCTGCGAAAAAGGCGCGTTGCGTGGATAAAATCGTGGTAAGTAGCGATGGTGGCGAGATTTTAGATTACGCAACTTCGCAGGGCGTTTTTGCGCTAAATCGCCCAAAAGAGTTAGCAGGAGATTTCACGCAAACTAGCGAAGTTGTGGCACACGCTTTGGGGCATTTTAGGGATTTTGATGAGATTATTATTTTGCAACCCACTTCGCCTTTTAGGGATTCTGCGGATATTGAGAGCGCGTATAAAATCTTTAAAAGCAACAATGCAAACGCGCTAATTAGCGTGGAGTGCGCGGATAATAAGATTTTAAAAGCATTCATCGCAAATGAAAATGGCGAGTTGCGCGGGATTTGCGATAATCAAATGCCCTTTATGCCACGCCAAAAACTGCCAAAGGTTTATCAAAGCAATGGTGCGATTTATATCATCAAAAAAGATGCGTTTTTAGCGCACAACACGCTTTTGCCACCAAAGACGCATTTTTATGAGATGGGCGAATCGCTTGATATTGACACACCAAGCGATTTGCAGAGGGCAAATGAAATTTTAAAAACGGAGGATAAAGATGAAAATAGCAAATGTGAGTGAGTTAAAAGATGGCGTAAATGAAGTGTTTTGCGGAGGCAAAAAATATTTTATTTACAAAAATGGCGCGGAAATCAAAGTGTATAGTGCGGTGTGTCCGCATCAAGGGGCGATTTTATGTTTTGACAATTCGTCTTTGGGTAATCATTGCGTAGATTTTCAAAATTTCGGGGCTTCGCAGACCGCTAGTCTAGTCTCACGCCCCAAAACGAAGTTTCCTCGAAAATTTCGCAAAAACTCCACAAGCACTACCGCAAATACTAGAATTGATTCAAAAGAAAATGCAGATTCTGCGATTCAAACAAAAAACGCAGAATCTAATGAAAATATCGCAGAATCTGCGCTAGATTCTGCCCCTCATAATGAAATCTATTGCAAAGTGCATAATTGGCGTTTTTGCGCCAAAAGTGGGGAAGCGACAAATGTGAAAAATGCGAGTTTGAGCGAAGTGGCATTTAGAATCGATGATTTGGGGGATATTTATTTAGATTCTGCAAATTTCGCAGAATCTTTCACTAAAAATCCCCCCCCCCCCGTAGCGAAAATTCGCAAAATCCCGTATTTTCGCAGAATCCCACAATTTCACAAAATCCAAAAAATTCGCCAAATCTCCGCATAACTCTCCATTCTCACGCCTGCCTAGAATTTCGCTACCATAATTTTTCGCTTCTTTGCGACCCGTGGATTATTGGCAGTGCGTTTTTTGGTGCGTGGCGCAATTATCCCACGCCACTTTTAAATGCGCAAAATATCCACACACTTACGAAACGCACAAATGCCATTTGGATTTCGCACGAGCACAGCGACCATTTTCACCCTGCGACTTTAAAATATTTTGATAAACAAACGCCCATTTTTGTCCCTGCCTTTGCAAATGGGCGAATGGAAGCGCGTTTGCAAAAAATGGGATTTGAAAAAATCATTAGTGCGAAATTTGGGGAGCGAGTAAAAATCGCAAATGATGTTTTTATCACCACTTATGAACCTGCTTCGCTGTGGAATGATGCGCAGATTTTGCTTGAAGTGGGCGATTTTCGCATTTTAAATATCAATGACGCTGGGATAAATCACAAAATCCACGAAAAGATTAAATTCGTAGATTTAATCTGCTCTGCGTTTTCGCCCGGGGCAAGTGGGTATCCTGCGACTTGGACGCACTTAAATGACGCACAAAAAATAGAGATTTATGAAAAGTCACGCACCGCCACACTTGAAATGCTAAAAAAGGCGTGTGAGATGTATGATGCGAAATATTTTTTGCCCTTTGCTTCGCATTTTATTTTAAATCACCCTGCGCATTTGAAATATATGAAACTCTTGCGCAAAAATACGATTTTTGATGTGATTGACGCCTTTAAGGATAGCAAGGTAGAAGTTTTGCCATTGCTCTTTGGTGATACTTGGAGTGCAGAATCTGGATTGCAAAAAATGCAGATGACGCAAAATCTTTATGATTTTAGCGTGGTTGAATCACACATAAAAAATGATTTTGATAAAGCGGAGTTTGAAACGCAATATCCAAAGGCACAAAATTATGATAAGGCGGTGGTTTTAAAATATTTTGAAAATCTAAATAATATCCCTGAAATGGTGTTTTGCGAAGATTTGGTAATGAATGTTTATCCTATCGGTGAATCTTGCGAAGCATTTTCTTTTGAAATAAAAGGTGGGATTTTAAAAATATTGCAAAATCTCGCACTAACGCCAAATATCACTATGAAAATCCCATCTGAAATTTTAATGCAGATTTGCAAAAATAATGAGAGCTGGGATGAGGCAACAATCGGTTATTGGTGTGAATTTAGTCGCAATCCAGACATTTATCACACGGAATTTTGGCGCATAATGCAGTGTCCATATTATTTGAAAAATCCACACAATGCAGATTCTGCGAATATTACAGCACAAAGCAATGTGGCGTGGGTTTTGGAGAGACTTGGCGAAATTGGTGAAAAAATCTTTGGTCGGTATGGATTATATTGTCTATCGTGCAATAAAGCATATAGCGAAACTATTGCCCAAGCGTGTGCAATGCACGGGATTGATAGCGCAAAATGCAAGCGATTATTGGGAGAATTAAGAGCGCATTTGGGGTGAAAATTGGGGAATTTTTTGCGAGATTTTGTGAAATCATTACGCCGTCATTGCGAGGCGCACGAATTAAATGAGTGCAACGAAGCAATCTATTTCAGTGAATCGTGAATCAAATGCGAATCGCTTATTTTATGTGAATCTAAATGTAATAATTTATTGATTCAATTTTAAGTCATTGATTTTATTTGCCTTTTAAATTCGCGTGATTTGGATTGTTTCGTTGTTTTCGCTGTCGCTCAAACTGCCTCGCAATGACGATTCGGCGCATTTCGCCTAAATCTCACGCGATTTGCCACACTTAACTTCTACTTTTTTACCGCCTCATTGCAATCCTTATAATCCGCACTTTGCACATTAAATAAATCCACGCCACGCGCTATACTCTCATCATATATTGCAATTTTTTTCTGCAAATGCCCTGAAATTTCTTGCATTCGCGCCATTCGCGCTTGTAATTTTTCAAACGCTTTTTCTAGCAATGTCTTGCGCTGTTTTGCCGTGCGGAAGCCCTGTGCGAACATTTCTGCGTAGCTTTTTATATCCTCCAAACTCATATCCGCATCGCGTAGCCAAACCACCCAATTCACCCACCGCACATCGCTGTCGCTGAAATATTTGACGCCATTTTTGTCGCGCTCGATGCTTGGAAATACGCCTTTTTTCGCCCAAAAGCGCAGTGTGTAGCAGGATACGCCTGTGATTTTTTCGACTTGTTTGATTGTGTATGCCATTTTTCGCTCCATTTTGTAAAATAAAAATGCAATTATAAAAGATGATAGTAGGTATAAGTCAAGGGTTTTTTGAAAAATTTGGCAAAATTATCGCAAATTTAATGTTGCTTTAAATGTTAAAAAACTAAAATCCCGCTTTTAAATTTCAAAAAAAGGACAAAAAATGCCACTATTAGATAGTTTTAAAGTTAATCACACCATTATGCCAGCCCCTGCGGTGCGCCTAGCAAAGACGCTTGCGACGCCAAAGGGCGATAAAATCTCCGTTTTTGATTTGCGCTTTTGTAAGCCAAATGAAGAGATTTTGAGCGAAAAAGGGATTCACACGATGGAACATCTCTTTGCGGGATTTATGCGGGAGCACCTAAATGCGCCAAATGTCGAAATTATCGACATTTCGCCTATGGGCTGTCGCACGGGCTTTTATATGAGCGTCCTCGGCGTGCCTAGCGAGGATAGCGTAAAAGAGGCGTGGGAAGCGAGTATGCGTGATATTTTGAAAACGGACAAAATCCCTGAGGCAAACAAATATCAATGCGGAACTTTTGAAATGCACTCTCTAAATGAAGCGCAAAAGATTGCGCAATCCACGCTAGAAAAGGGCATTGGCATTATGAATACAAGCGAGTTGCTTTTGAGTGATGAAATGCTTGGCAAGTGATTTTTGGTGATTTGAAATGAGAGTTGAATTAAAAGTTAGCGGAATGCACTGCAATCACTGCGTAGATAAAATCACGCGATTTGTGAGTGAAATTAGTGGCGTGGGCGAAGTGTGTGTGGATTTGGAGGCACAAGTCGTGCGCGTGGATTACGAATCGCAAACGACTTTGGAGGCAATCAAAGAGGCGATTTTGGATAGCGGGTTTGAGGTGGAATAGAGATTCTGCGAAAATCTAAAAAATCGCAGAATCTTAATAAATAAACGCAGAATCTCGCATTGTTTTCAAGGCAAATCGCAGAATCTGTGTGAAAATCTACTTTATAAATGCGCTTTTGAATAAGTCTAGCGCGAATTGCGTGGTTTGGGTTTGGATTGCGATTCGAGTGCCACTAAAATGCACTTTTTTAATAATGGATTTTTCATCGCGTTTTTTTACGCCCACAAATATCGTCCCCACAGGCATTTCATCGCTTCCGCCATTTGGTCCAGCAATCCCGCTTGTGGCGATTGCAAAGTCGCTTTGCATTATCTCGCTGATTTGCCCTAACATTAAATCCACCACTTCCACGCTATACGCGCTTTTTTGCGCCAAAATCGCCGAATCTACACCCAAAACGCGCGTTTTTATTGCATTTTGATAGCACACGATTCCGCCACGAAATGCGCTACTTGCGCCACTAATTTGACTAAAAGCATAATTGATTAGTCCGCCCGTGCAAGATTCGGCAATGGCAATGCTTTTGTTTTCACGCACTAAAAAGTCAATAATTTCTTTTGCAATATTAGATTCCACGCTACCCACGCAATCTTATGGCGATATTTATATACCAATACAAAAGCCCGATTGTGTAGAAAAATATGCCCACATAGTAGAAATTCCCACGCGATAGCACTTCGGCAGAGTAGAGAAATAGCCCAAAGCCGATGATTAAAATCACCAAATTCATCACCGAATAAAAGCTAATGCTTTTTCGCAAACTTATGGCGATTCGCACAAAAAGCAAAATACAAATCACAGAGAGCGCGCAATCAATTATCGGGCGCATTGTAAATGAGTAAGATTCGACACTATAACCAAAGAGAAAAAATATGCTTGTATTCATCGATGGGGAGACTTCGCGCAAATATGTTTGATAAAAATAGCTATCATACACGCGCTTAAAGTATCTATCATAGGCGCGTTGCTTGTAAAAAAAGCTAATGATTGGCATTAGGATAAAAAATATAAATACCACGCTATCGATGATTGTCTTTTTGATATTGCGGATAAGTTCGCTTGGCTCATCGTAGCTGTAAATATTCATCATTTTATCCAACTCATCTGCGCTGTAATTTGAGAGAATGCTAAGCGCAAAAAGCGCGGTAAAAACCACACTCGCCCCAAGCGTCCAATCGCCATAAAGGCGGGAGCGCACCCTAAAATTCTTTCGTGTGAAAAAGTGATACAGCGCAAGTAAAAAGCCCACTACAAGCAAGATTCGACACATTGTGACAAAAAATCCATTTGGTTTTAGCATAATTGGGAGTAAGTTATCAAAGTTTGGGATTGCGGTAGAAGTGATAATGCCCGCAAATAAAAAACTCGCAAAAAAGAAAAAGATTAGCGAGAAAATCATTTCATTTTTTTCGCGTGTGAGCGTGAAATCCATTTGTTTGTCCCCCCTTTTGTTGAATCTAAATTTGCCAAATTAGTTCGCTAAAATCATTCGCCAAATCTCAAAAATTTTTCAAAAAATATCCATCGATACCATCTGCGATGCCTTTGGCAAGGGCGTTTTGATACTCTTTGCTTTGCAATCTCTTTAAATCATTTGCATTTGTCATATAGCCCACTTCGATTAAAATCGAAGGCATTAGCGCACCTGCAAGCACCCAAAATGGTCCCTCTCGCACACCGCCATCAAGCGTAGTTTTGTAGAGTTTTCGCGCATTTATTAGCATACCGCTTTGCACATCGATTGCAAGTTTGTTTGAAGCTAAAAGCCGTTGCGAATTTATGGAGTTTAGAAAGGACATTTTGGAGAATTTGTTCATAATCTCAATATCATCTTTGTTCTCTAACTCGGCGACTTTTCTAGCGCGCTCACTTCGCGCGGTGGAGAGAAAATAAGTCTCAATGCCGTTTGCGGATTTGTAGTTTTTCGCCTTTTTGTCAAGCGCGTTTGCGTGAATGCTGATGAAAACATCGGCGTTTTTGTCATTTGCCATTTTTGTGCGGTCTGTCAAACTCAAATATTTATCCCCGCTTCGCGTTACAAAGACTTTATACCCCCTTGCTTTTAAAATCTCGGCGGTTTTTTTGCTGATATTTAGGACGATTGCCTTTTCGCAGACTTTGCCGACTTTTGCCCCGCAGTCCTTGCCTCCGTGCCCTGCGTCCAAAACTACGATTTTATTTTTGGCGATTTCTTTTGGGAGTGTTTTTGGCTTTGAATCTTTTTGGTTTTTTGAATCTTTTGAATCCTTTGAATCGGCGGATTTTGGCGCAGAATCTTTTTTAGATTCTGCGTTTTTGGGCGGATTTTTCGCAGAATCTTTTGAGTTTGTTTTCGCAGAATCTCCACCCTTTTTTGCGTCCAAACTCGCAAATAAATCGCTAATTGCGCTAGATTCTGCGTTTTTGCCAAAACTTAAAATTAGTATTTTTTTATCAATCTTAAAATCTAAATCATCGATATTGTCGGTAGAAATTACGATTCGCGCGAAGTCTTTGGAGTTTTGGGCGATTGTGATTTGCGCTTTTTCTAATTCGATATTTTTGCGCGGGATTGTCAGCTCGGCGCGGACGCTGTAAAAAATGCCATCTTTGTGCGTGTGGCGTGTGAAATTTTGCTTTGCGATATTGCTATCAAATTTGATTTGCACTTCATTTTCGCTCCAATTTATCGACAAAATTTTTAACGGCGCGGAGAATAACGCACCACACGCAAAAATAAAAATTAGCAAAAATCGCAAAATAAATCCTAATTTGCGGTGGATTCTGCGTTTTTATGTGAAATCGCAGAATCACATAAAATCGGCGCAGATTCTGCGAAATTATGCAAATTCACAGATTCTGCGTTTTTCTCATTAGATTCAGCGACTAATTCGTTAATGAGTTCTTTTGTGCTTACAATCTTATCGATACGCCATCCATTTGCGCCTGTAAAATAAAGCCCCGTCTCTTTGTTGCCGTTACTTGCATCGCCTAATCTATCGGCAATGCAGTAGCCCACTTTTCGCGCTTCTTCGCCACGATTGCAAGGGCTTACGCAGTTGCTAACACACGCGATTTTTGGCGCAGTGCCGTTTTTTATCGCTTTTAAAATGCCTACATTGATAGCCCTTGCGGGATAGCCCACAGGCGATTTGATTAGCTCAATGTCGCCTTCTTTTACATTTGGCATAATCTCGCTATACGCCTTTGCATCGCATTCTTTGACGCCTAAAAAGCGCGTTGCCATTTGCACACCACTTGCGCCTAGCGCGATAAATCTATCAATATCAGCGCGATTCCAAATGCCACCTGCGGCAATTACAGGGATTTCGCCCTGTGCCTTTGCCTCTGCGATGACTTTTGGGACGATATTTTCTAATTTAAATTCATCTTTAAAGCAATCTTCGTATTTGAATCCTTGATGTCCCCCGCTTAATGGTCCCTCTACGATTACAGCGTCAGGGATTTTGTTGTATCGTTCTCTCCATCGTTTGCAAATGATTTTTAACGCTTTTGCCGATGAAACGATAGGGATTAGCGCGACATCGGGGAAATTTTTGGTAAATTCGGGCATATTTGTAGGCAATCCCGCGCCTGTGATGATGATATTTGCCCCCGCTTCGCAAGCGTCCTTTACCACGCGTCCATATTCGTTTATCGCGTATAAAATATTTGCTGCCAAAGGCGAATCGCCACAGATTTTTCTAGCGTTTTTAAAGATTTCATTTAGTGCGTTTTTTGAGTAAAAGTTGATTGCTTCAAATGGTTTGCTACGAATGATTTTCTCTGCAAACTGCATTTTTTTGTAATATCCCGTGCCAACGCAACTAATCGTCCCTAACGCGCCGTTTTTGGAGACATTTCCAGCTAGTTCGTCCCAGCTTATGCCAACGCCCATTCCGCCCTGAATTATGGGGTATTTTATCGTGTATTTGCCGATTTTTAGTGGTTTTAATTTCATTGTTTGATTCGCCTTAATTTACCTTAAATTTCAACTGACTTGGACTTTCAAAAATTTCCTTTTGCCAATTTGAATGATATATATACCAGAATTTAGCTTAAAATTCTCATCATTTATTTTTTCGCCATTGATTCGCACCGCACCAGCGCGGATTTCACGCCTTGCTTCGCTGGTTGATTTCACCATTTCATTTTCACACAAAATCTTGCAAATCCACGATTGCGATTCTACGCAAACTTCTTTTATGTCGCTAGGGACGGCGTTTTGGGTAAAGATTTGGGCGAAATTTTGCTTTGCTTCTTGCGCTGCTTTTGCGCTGTGGTAGCGCGTGATGATTTCTATGGCTAAATTTTCTTTGGCGGTTTTTGGGTGAAATGCGCCTTTATCGACACTCGCCTTCAAAGTTTCAAGCTCTTTTAGCGAAATAGTGCTAATTAGCTCATAATACCGCCACATAAGCGAATCGCTAATACTCATAATCTTGCCAAACATTTCATTTGGGGACTCCGTAATGCCAATGTAATTGCCAAGCGATTTGCTCATTTTATTCACACCATCTAACCCCTCCAAAAGCGGCATTGTGATAATGGATTGCTCTTTATTTAGCCCATAAGCGCGTTGCATAGTGCGCCCCACAAGTAAATTAAACTTTTGGTCATTGCCACCAAATTCAATGTCAGCATTTAGCGCAACCGAATCATAGCCTTGCAGAAGCGGATACATAAACTCCATAATGGTGATTTGGCTATTTGTCGCATATCGCTTTGCAAAATCATCTCTCTCTAACATTCGCGCCACATTGAAATGCGAAGTAAGCTTCAAAACCCCCTCGCTACCTAGCTTTTCTAGCCATTTGGAGTTGAAACAAACCTCCGTGTGTGCCGAATCTAAAATCTTAAAAACCTGCTCTTTGTAAGTCTGCGCATTTTTTAGCACTTCATCGCGGGAGAGTGGCGGACGCGTTTTGTTTTTGCCACTTGGGTCGCCCACCATTCCCGTAAAATCGCCGATTAGAAATTTTATGTCTGCGCCATATTTTTGAAACAACGCCATTTTTTGAAGCACCACAGAATGCCCCAAATGCAAGTCTGGCGCGGTTGGGTCAAATCCCGCTTTTACGATGAATCGCACACCTTTTTCAAAAAATCGCTTTACCAAAAATTCGATATAATCAATACCGATGATTTCGCCTGTGCCACGAGTGATTTCAGCTATTGCTTCGGTGAGTTTTGATTGGAGATTCATAATGTGTCCTTTGTGGTAGATTTAGATTCTGCGAATGCAGAATCTAATAAAGATTCGTGCGAAGCACCCTTAATCTCGCCCGCTTCGTGGTGCAAAAAATCGGATTCAAGGTTGCAGTAGTGCAACCGCCGATTTTTTGCTAGAAGCGGATTAAGCGAGGCTCTCCCCCTAAAAGCGAAAAAGCGGCTGCTTTTTGGGGACACAATTAAATAGTCGGGGGGAGCGGAGCGGGGGTGCAGCCCTTTTTGCGAAAAAGAAAGCGAATCTAAATCAAAAAACGGCGATTTTATCGCAGAATCGCAGAATCTAAAAAGAGATTCTTCGCTTCGCTCAGTATGACAGCAAAAAATGGATTGCTTCGGCGAATCTATTGATTCGCCTCGCAATGACGATAAAGATTCAACCTTATTTCTGTATATACGCATCTTTTAGTCCCACAAATTCTATAATTTTATATTTTTTGTTTAGCATTTCGCGCAGTGGTTTTATGTCATTTAACGGCGTCTCAAAGAGAATTTCGCAAGTTGTCATAAACTGACTTTTATATCCATTGTATGAGATTCCTATGACATTGCAGTCAAATTTCACAATCCCCGCCAAAAACTCCGCCAAAACGCCCTTTTTGTCCTCTAGCGCGACAATGACTTTATATCCCGTGCTGTTATTTTCCTTCCAATCAACAAAAACCATTCGCGCACCATTGCTTACCTCCAAAAATGCGCGCTCGCAAAGTTTGTGATGGATAAAAACCTTTGAGCCGTTTTTAATCGCCAAAATCCCATCGCCGTGCTTTGGATGGCAGCAGTAATCAAAAAGCGTTTCGCTAATGGTGTGGTTTGAGTAAATGATTAAGTTGTCAAACTCTTGCCCTTTGAGTTTTAGCCTATCAAGGCGGATTTTAGAGAGAAAATTGACATTATTTTTTAGGCTATTTTTTAGGCGATTTTTAATGTCAATCAAAAAGTCCAAATCCCTTATGGCTTTTGCGATTGTCGGCATTAGATTATGCTCACGGACAAACGATTCGACTACATTCATATTGTGGTCAAAAAATATCGTTGAAATGATATTGATTGCGGATTTTTGCTCGATTTCTTTTAGTTTTTGGGCGCATTGTGCTTTTAGTGCGGACTTTGCGCGAGAAGTTTTCACCGCATCAATCCAAGTGCATTTTGGCTCTAAATGCGCATTTGTAATGATTCGCACGATGTCGCCACTTTTTAGCGTGGTAAGCAAAGATGATTTTTGATTGTTGATATATGCCTCTTTTGCGTAGCTTCCTAACTCCGTATGCACTGCGTAGGCAAAATCTAACGCCACAGCACCCACAGGGAGTGTGTAAGTGTCCCCAGCGGGAGAAAAAACGACTATATCCTCTCTATACAAGTCATTTTTTGCCATTTCATAAAATTCTTCAATATTATTGTCTTGATATTGCAGGTTGCTTAGCCAATCAGTTGAAGGCGTAATGCCAGAATTTTTGTATTTCCAATGCGCTGCCACGCCAAACTCCGCGCTATTGTGCATTTTTATGGTGCGAATCTGTATTTCAAAAATCGAGCTTTCATCAAAGACGCTTGTGTGAATCGTTTGATAGCCGTTTTCTTTTGGGAGTGCGATATAGTCTTTGAATCGCGATACGATGGGCTTTAAACGCAAATGAATTATGCCTAACGCCTTGTAGCAGTCCAAATCATCTTGCACGATTATGCGAATCGCAAGTAAATCCAATATTTCATCGATGCTCACGCCTTTTTTTTGCATTTTTAGGAAAATAGAGTAGGGGCGTTTGATTCGGCTCTCAATCCTAAATTGTGATTCTAAGAATCCGCCTTGCATAAGCAGATTTGACACTTTTGCGATGAAATTATTTAGCTTTAAGATTAAACTTTGTCGCTTTTGGCTTAAATAGTCATTGATTTTATTATAATCATCGGGGAAAATATAATAAAAACTTTTGTCTTCTAACTCATTTTTAATCGATGAAATGCCAAGCCTATGGGCGATAGGCGCATAAACGACAAGCGTTTCTTCTGCGATTCGCCGCTGTTTGTGCGGTGGGAGGACATCTAGCGTTAGCATATTGTGCATTCTATCGCTGATTTTTATCACTAATGCGCGAATGTCTTTGATTGAAGCAAGTAGCATTTTGCGAAAGGACAGCGCGGCTTGGATTAGCTTTTCGTTTGATTCGCTTGATGGGAACTCTTCTTTTCTAATGTCGATTATTTTGGTAAGCGAATCTACTAGCCCCGCGACATCTTCGCCAAATTCACTCTCAATCCAATCAATATCATAATCCGTATCCTCCACGACATCGTGGAGCAAAGCAGCGCAAATCATCGACTCTTCGCCACCATAATACGCCACAATACACGCCACCAAAATGGGGTGAATCGCATAAGGAATCCCGCTTTTTCGCAACTGCCCAGCGTGTGCGGCAATGCAGGAATTTAGCGCGTTTCGCACCTTTGGCGTCATCGAATAAAAAAGGATATTTTCTAATCGCTCAGTCGCCTTGTCAATGGTGGTAATGTCGCCAAATGATGAAAAGATATTCAAACGCTGTCCTTTTAAAAAATGATATTAGATTCTGCGAAATCGCAGAATCTGCGAGATTTTCGCCATTTTGCCCCTTTAATTCGCTTATTTCTTTTTCGCAAAAAGGGCTGCACCCCCCGCCCCGCTCCCCCTACGCGCCAAAAAGCAGCCGCTTTTTCGCTTTTAGGGGGAGTGCCTCGCTTTCTCCGCTTCTAGCAAAAAATCGGCACTCGCACTACTGCTCGTTTGAATCCGATTTTTTGCACCACGAAGTGGGCGAGATTCGGTTGTGCTATCGCACACTTGATTTTACTAGATTCTGCGATTCGCAGAATCTACAATCGAAGTAATGACGGTGTGGCTTCTTGCGTTAGTCGCGCTTGTCAAGCGAAATAGGACTTGGGCGTCCATTGAGCGCAGATAAGTGCGACTAACGCAAGAATTGCATACCCCAGAACAAATTGCCCCAAAAACCTAGTTTCTGTCATCAATTCTATCGATGCTAATCTTCCCCTCCGCAATCTCTCGTAGCGCAATATCTGAAAGTTTATGCTTCGTAACTTCCATTTCCACAAGTGGTTCTGCGCCATCGCTTAGCTCTTTCACGCGACTAAACACAAAGCACGATAGCTTGTATCTGTCATTATCCAATCTCTGCAACGCTTTTTCTAAAATATCCTCAATTCTATCCATTTTTAATCCTTTCGATTTAATTTTTCACAATGCTATAAATGCCCTTTTGATGCTCAATGATATTCAAAAGATTGCCCGGCTTAAACATATTGCAAACGATAATGGGCAGATTATTGTCCTTTGCTAACGCGATTGCCGTATCGTCCATCACCTTAATATCATCGCGCAACGCCATATCATAGGACAGCGTCTCCAAAAGATTCGCGTCATCGAATTTATTTGGGTCTTTGTCGTAGATTCCATCGACTTTTGTCGCCTTTACAATCGCATCTGCGCTGATTTCAACCGCACGCAAAGTCGCTGCTGTATCAGTGGTAAAAAATGGATTCCCCGTTCCAGCTGCAAAAATCACCACGCGCCCCTTTTGGATATGCCGAATCGCACGGCGATATATGTAAGTTTCGCAAATCTCTTGAATCTCAATGGCACTTTGCACTCTCACATCGACACCAAAATGCTCCAATGCTTCCTGCATAGCCACCGCATTTATCACGGTGGCAAGCATTCCCATATAATCGCCACTTGTGCGCCGAATGATACCGCCCTCACTTGCGCTCACGCCACGAATGATATTTCCACCGCCGATAACTATGCAAACCTCGACATTATTATCCACCAAAAGTTTGATTTCTTTGGCAATATAGCGCAAAATCTCAATGTCGATTCCAAAGCCATTTTTACCAGCCAAAGCCTCGCCTGAAAATTTCACCAAAATGCGATTTTTCCTAATGTTGCGGGTTTCGTTGTCCTGAATCTCTTGCATTTGTAGCCTTTCTTTAAATAAAATTTGCGATTCTAATGCAAAAATGCTTAAAAAAATATTATATTTTTAAACGAAATCGCGAATCGATTTTTAAAATCGTTGCAAAATCGTTGCAAAACTTTAAAATAAAACGCCATTTTTCAAACTCTTATATTAAATCACTAATGAAAAGTTATTGTGCTTGAATCATAAATATTTAGTCTATCACTATAAACTTTTGAAAAATTTGCGTTTTTATATTGACTTTGCTAAAAAAAACTACTACAATTTTGGCACTTAAATTTTAAGAGTGCTAAATTTTAAAATTTAAGTGCAAAAATCTAAATTTAGATTCTTGCGAAACTCTTAATTTTTTAAAACATTTCGTAATAAGGAGCGAACAATGAAATTCAAACCACTTGATAAGAGAGTTGTTTTAGAGCGAGTAGAGGAGGAAAACAAAACCTCTTCGGGCATTATTATCCCTGATAATGCAAAGGAAAAGCCACTTGTAGGCGTAGTCAAAGCGATTAGCAAAAAAATACAAAATGACTGCGAATTTAAAGTCGGCGATAGCGTTGTATTTGACAAATACAAAGGCACTGAGATTAAGATTGAAGGCAAAGAATATATCGTGCTTGATGCCGAAGATTTGCTTGGAATCTTGGGTTAAAATATTTTAAGGAGTAAAAAATGGCAAGTAAAGAAATCACATTCTCAGATAATGCGAGAAATAAACTATTTGACGGAATCAAACAGCTAAATAACGCAGTAAAAGTAACGATGGGACCGCGCGGACGCAATGTGCTTATCCAAAAAAGCTACGGCGCACCTGCGATTACAAAAGATGGCGTTAGCGTAGCAAAGGAAGTCGAGCTAAAATGCCCTATCGAAAATATGGGCGCACAGCTTGTAAAAGAAGTAGCGAGCAAAACCGCAGACGCCGCAGGGGACGGGACTACAACAGCAACGGTGCTTGCGTATAGCATTTTTAAAGAGGGCTTACGCAATATCACAGCAGGCGCGAATCCCATAGAAGTCAAACGCGGTATGGATAAAGCCGTAAGCGCAGTTATCGATGAGCTTAAAAAATTAAGCAAACCTGTCAAAGGCAAAAAAGAAATCGCGCAGGTTGCCACAATTTCGGCAAATTCTGATGAAAATATCGGCAACCTAATCGCAGAGGCGATGGATAAAGTCGGCAAAGATGGCGTAATCACCGTTGAGGAAGCAAAAGGCATCGATGATGAGTTAAATGTAGTCGAGGGAATGCAGTTTGATAGAGGCTATCTAAGCCCATATTTTGTTACAAATGGCGATAAAATGACGATTGAGTTGGAGAGCCCATACATTCTTTTGACAGACAAAAAAATCACCACAATGAAGGACATTTTGCCCCTTTTGGAATCCACTATGAAAAGTGGCAAACCTTTGCTAATCATCGCAGAGGACATTGAAGGCGAGGCACTCACAACGCTTGTAGTAAATAAATTGCGAGGCGTTTTAAATGTCGCAGCGGTAAAAGCACCGGGCTTTGGCGATAGACGCAAAGAAATGCTAAAAGACATCGCAATCCTTACAGGCGGACAAGTTATTAGCGAAGAGCTAGGCAGGGCGTTGGAAAGCACACAAATCGCAGATTTGGGACAATGCGGACGAATCTCAATCGACAAAGACAACACAACCATTGTCGATGGCAAAGGCAAAAAAGATGAGGTAAAGTCGCGAATCGCCCAAATCAAAGCCCAAATCGAAACCACCACAAGCGACTATGACAAAGAAAAACTCCAAGAGCGACTAGCAAAATTAAGTGGTGGCGTGGCAGTTATCAAAGTCGGCGCAGCAAGTGAAGTGGAGATGAAAGAGAAAAAAGATAGAGTTGATGATGCGCTCTCAGCGACAAAAGCAGCCGTTGAGGAAGGCATAGTCGTAGGCGGTGGCGTGGCTTTGATTCGCGCTGGGTTAAGCGTAAAACTTTCTCTAAAAGGCGATGAAGCAATCGGCTATGACATTATCAAACGCGCAATCAGCGCACCACTCAAACAAATCGCAGAAAACGCAGGATTTGACGCCGGTGTCGTGGTAAATGAGATTGAAAAAAGCAAAAAAGACAGCTACGGCTTTGATGCGGCAAGTGGCGAGTATGTGGATATGCTTGAAAAAGGTATCATCGACCCGCTAAAAGTTGCGCGAATCGCGTTGCAAAATGCAGTTAGCGTTTCAAGTCTGCTTTTAACCACTGAGGCTACGATAAACGAAGTCAAAGAGGACAAACCAGCCCCAGCAATGCCTGATATGGGCGGTATGGGAGGAATGGGCGGAATGATGTAACGCCCTACCCTTTTGCGCCGTGTGTGATTTTCGCAAATCGCACACAGAGTATTTATTGCTACAAAACGCAGAATCTTAGATTCTGCGAAATTTATATTCATTTCACGCAAATCACAGAATCTAACACCAGAAAATACCAAATTCGCAGAATCTGGTGCGGTTTTTTGTTGTTATGAGATTCTGCGATTAGCAGAATCTTTGTAATCCATACCAAATCTGTCATTGCTAGATTCTGTGTTTTATGCGATTCGCAGAATCTAGCGGATTGCCACAAAAATGCTACGCGTTTGCAGTGTTTGCAAGCAAGTCTCGCAATGACGAAATTTTTTTTGAGATTTTACCCACCCCCCCCCATTAATCCCCCGTGCGCATTTGAAAAAAAAGGGGGAGGGGGAGAAAATGCAAAACCACCGCAAGGGGGGGGGAGATAGAAAAAGCCCCTCCCCTTGCGGGAGGGGTTTAGGGTGGGGTATTTGTCGCAAGGGAGAATTAGAGTTTAGATTCTGCGAATGCTTAAAATTGTCATATTGAGACTTTGAAAAAGTCGAAATAACTCAAAAAAAACAAAAGAGATTCTTCGCTACGCACAAAGTGCTTCGCGCGAGAATGACAAAATAATCGCAGAATCTTTGCAACCCAAAATGCGCGAATCTAAATTTAGATTCACGCCCACTAAAAGCTAATCGTATATCGTGCCAAAACGCTGTAAGTCTGCCCGAATGTGTATTTGTATGAGCTCACACCATCAATTTTGCCATCAATGATTTTCACGGGCAAAAACGGCACTTTTGCCAAAACTTCTAATCCGTGATTTGTGGCGATATTTGCGCGAAGTCCCACATTTAGCGATAAATCAACGCCTGTCAAATCCCAGCCATTTTCTTTGAAGCCTTTGAAAAACTCGCCTACCAAACTATTTGCGCCGACTCCAAGCCCCACAAATCCGCCAAAATCAAGCGATTCACTCGATACAAAATTACCCAAAAAATCCACATTTGCGCCGTAATTTATGAGCGTAATTTGGCGATAGCTCGTGCCTGTAAAGTTTTTAAGATTGTGGTGAATGCCTAAATTTGCATAATATCGTAGCCCCAAATATGGCGTGAAAAATTGCTTGTAACCCGCTACAAAGCCGTAGTTTATGCCACTATAATATTCTTTGTCGCCATCTTTATTGCCTTCAATATCGATGACTTTGTATTCAAGTTTCGTCTCACCGCCGCCGATTTCAAATCCTGCAAATACGCCACTTTCTTCGGCAAATGCGATATTTACGCTACAAAAAATTAGTGATAAACTTAATGCGATTTTTTGGAGTTTGTGAGAAGTTGTAGAATGCGAGATTTTTAAACTCTTATTGCCCCCCCCTATGTGCGATTTTGCGTTGTCGAGTGTTTGTTTCATTTTGATTTCTCCTTTTTGATTAAATTTGCTATAAACTCGCGCGAATCGACAATCCCCGCGAATATATAAAGGGCGAAATTGTAATGAAAATTTGATAAAAAATGCAAGTTTATTTTTTTTTTTGGATTGCCTTGCGCGATTCGTTGAATCGCATTTGATTTTTGGATTGCCACGATTCGGCGTTGCCAATTCTCGCAATGACGGAGATTCTTCGCGAACGAAATTCGCGCGAGAATGACAAGATTTTCGCCGAATCTAGCGCATTTTGCAAATCCACTCTACCGCTTCTTTCGTGCTTTCAAAAATAAACTCGCTGTATTGCTCTAACTCCGCCTTTTTGCCATATCCGCACAGCACGCCAACGCCCACAATCCCGGCGCATTTGGCGGATTGCAAATCCAAAATCGTATCGCCAATCATAAAAGTTTCACTAGATTCTGCGCTAATGCCTAGCGACTTTAAGCGCGATAATGCCGTCTCTATCGGCTCTTTATGCGGTTTTGGGTGCGTCACATCATCGCGCCCGACAATCGCGCTAAAATGCCCCGCCACGCCAAAATGCGCCAAAAGATTTTTAGTCGAATCGCTACTTTTTGTAGTCACTATGCCAAGATTCGCAACCGCACTTGCCGTCTCTATCGCACTCACCGCACCATCAATCATCTTTGTCTTTGCGTTGTGAATCTTCGCATAATGCGCCTTGTAATCCTCGCAACACCGCAGAATCTGCCTAGATTCTGCGCCAAAAAATGCAAACATTTCGCTTAATTGATAGCCGATTTTTGATTCAACCTCTGTGCGCGATAAAATCGGCATTTTATGCTTCTCAAACACCGCGCAAAAACTCTCATAAATCGCCTCCGTGCTATCAATCAGCGTCCCATCCATATCAAATAAAATTATCACTTCAACCTCCGAAATTCACTTTTTAGCACCATTATGCTTACCAAAAATGCGCAAAATAGCGCGATTGGATAGCTCGCCCAAATGCCCCGCACACCGAAAAAATGCGCCATTATCGGTAGCAAAATCGCCATAAAGATGAGATTGTGGCAAAGTGAGATGATTAGCGAGCCTTTTATGCGCTGTGTCGCCTGTAAAAACGCCGATGAGATGATATTAAATCCCAAAAATAAATATCCCAAAAAATATATTCGCACAGCGATGATTAGCTCATCTAAAAGCCCCATTTCGCTTTGTTTAAGAAAGATTCGCGCAATTTGTGGCGTGAAGCAAAACATTATGATATAAACCACCAAACCAAAGATTAGCGCGGTGAATGCGGCGATTTTAAAGGCGGAGATGGTGCGAAAACGCTCCCTTGCGCCAAAGTTATAACTTACGATTGGCTGCATTCCGTGCGATAGTGCCAAAACGCACCCAAAAAATACAAATCCAATATAAAGCATTATGCTTAAAATCGCAATGCCCTGCGTAGAATCTAGTCGTGATAGCAAAATATTCATAAATAAAATAATCGCCCCAAAGGCAAATTCAGACATCGAAGGCGCAATCCCGCTAATGATGGACTTTTTAAACGCAGATGGACTTAAAATCAGCATAAAATGCAACTTGCCTTCTTTGCGTAAAAAGTGCTTTAAAATGATGATTAGCCCCACAAAATGCCCCAAAATTGTCGCAAACGCCGAGCCAAACATCCCCCAGCGCAAGATAAAAATAAAAATGTAATTTAAGATGATATTGCAAATCGCCCCAGCGGTGAATGAAATCATCGTAAGATTCGGCGCACCATCATTTCTAGCAAACGCACAAAGCACGGACTGCGCCATAATAATCGCCCCGCCAAGCACGATGACATTTAGATATTCAAGCAAATACGGGCGCAAAATCTCATTTGCCCCAAGAATGGTGGCAAGATTTTCGCGAAAAATATAGAGCAAAATCCCCACACTTGCGCCAAAAAGTAGCGTTGTGTAAATCACGGAGTTAAAGATAATATTTGCCTTGCGCTCTTTTTTCGCCCCAAGTGCGATGCTAACTAACGCCGCTCCGCCGATGCCAAAGAGCAACTCAATGCCCGTGAAAAATGTAAAAATCGGCACGGATAGCCCGATTGCCGCAAGTCCAAGCTCGCCAATGCCCCGCCCCACGAAAATCCCATCCACCACGACATAGGTTGAGAGCACGAGCATTGAGATTAGCGCGGGGAGCGAGTATGCAATGAATAGCTTTGGCATTGGCGCGGTGCGTAAGTCTAGTTTGCGTGACATAAGTTTCCTTTGAAAAAAAAGTGTAATTTTACATAAAAGATTCTGCGTTTTTGCATTTATTTCGCAGAATCTCGTGCGAAAATCGCAGAATCTGTCTTTATTTTGTCATTCTCGTGCGAAAATCGCAGAATCTTACACAAAATCGCAGAATCTTGGATTGCTTCGTTGTGTTCGCTACGCTCACACTGCCTCGCAATGACGAAGTAAGGCGTTTTTGCCCGTCATTGCGAGACTTGACGCAGTCAAGTCGTGGCAATCCATTTTTAGATTCTGCGATTTTTTTGCGATTCGTAGAATCTGCGAGATTTTCGCCATTTTTAGCATTCGATTCGCTAGTTTTTTCTCGCAAAAAGGGCTGCACCCCCCTACCCCGCTCCCCCCTACGCGCCAAAAAGCAGCCGCTTTTTCGCTTTTATGGGGGAGAGCCTCGCTTAATCCGCTTCTAGCAAAAAATCGGCGGGTGGCACTACTGCACCCTTGCTACCGATTTTTTGCACCACGAAGCGGGCGAGATTCTGGTGCTGTCGCACGGATTATTTTTATCATTTTTGCTATCGCAAAAAATTATAGATTGCTTCGTTGCACTCGCTTCGCTTCGTGCGCCTCGCAACGACGAAAGGTTGAGTTTAACCCACCCCCTTAATCCCCCTCCGCAAGGGAGGGGGAGAAATTGAAGTTTGCCATCCGCAAGGAAGGGGAAAATTTTGAGATTCTGCGTTTTTTTGTATTTTTTTTATTAGATTCTACGATTTTCGCGCAATTCGCAGAATCTTGGATTGCCACGATTTGCTTCGCAAATCTCGCAATGACGAATCCTTTGAATTGTTTGTATTTAAAACAATTCTAGTATTTTGCGGTGGAGATTTTGTATTTTTAAAATTTTTTGGGTGTGAGACTAGACTAGCGGTCTGCGAACGCCCAAAAAATTTTAAAAGTGCGAAAGATGCACCCAAAGACGAATTGCACCAATAGATTCTGCGTTATTGTTTAATGGTTATATGATTATCATCTTCCTTATTTTCGGCAAAATTTATATTTTGCAATTTCAATCGCAAGTCAGATGGCGATGTCGCCTTTTCTAACGCCGCCTCTTCATCTACAACGCCGTTAATGATTAACTCAAATAAATGCTGGTCAAAAGTCTGCGTTTGGTAAATCCCCTTGCCTTCTGCGAGTGCCTCCATAATCTCGCCATCGCGCCCCTCATCGATGATTAACTCAATGCGTGGCGTTTTGAAAAGCAACTCCGCTGCCGCCACTCGCCCGCCTTTTTTGTTTTTCAAAAGTCGCTGTGAGATGATTGCATTTAGCGTGCTAGCAAGCATCGCGCGAATCCTTTGCTGGTCTGTGGCGGGGAAAACGGAGATGATACGATTTATCGTCTCTTTTGCATCTAGCGTGTGAAGCGTGGAGAATACCAAATGCCCCGTTTCAGCGGCGTGGAGCGCCATCTCAATCGTCTCAATATCCCTCATTTCGCCTACCAAAATGATATCAGGGTCCTCGCGCAAAGCGGCTTTTAGCGCGGCGGCAAATGAGTTTGTATCCATACCGACACTGCGCTGATTTAAAATGCTTTTTACATCCTTATGCACGAACTCGATGGGGTCTTCGATGGTTATGATATGCTTTGAATGCTTGTGATTTATCTCATTTATTATCGCTGCCAAAGTCGTAGATTTACCCGAGCCTGTGATGCCTGTAACAAGCACTAACCCGCGCTCCATATCAGTGATTTTGTGAATCGCCTCAGGCAATCCTAATCCATCGATAGTATTTTGAATCGTAGGGATTGTCCTAAATGCGAAGCTCACGCCATCCATTTGAAAGAAAATATTTAGACGAAAGCGCGATGAAGCGTCATAAATGTAAGTCATATCCATCTCTTTATTTTGCACGAACTCCGGATAGCGCGTCCGTGTGAGCTCTTTTGCCAAAGTGATGGCGTCATCTTTGCTGAAAATTTCATTTGCAAACACAATAATATCGCCGTTAATCCGTGCGCGAATCTTCGAGCCTGCCTTCAAATGCAAGTCGCTTCCGCCAAGTTCAAGTAGTTTTTTAAGATAAACGCGCACTTTTCGCGTCACGCGGAAGTCAAGCTGCTCGACATCCACCTTCAAACTATCGATATTTGGATTTATGAATTCATTTAACTTTTTCTCATTTTCGCTTGGGATATACTCGCTATTTACGCCCTGAACGCTACCTGCGAAGTCTTGCATAATGTCATTATTTTTCGCCATCAAATTTCTATTTGCCGCTTTTATGTGCTGTGCGATTTGCTCGGGGGTGAGATTTTGCAAGGCGGGATTTTGCCTTTGTGGCGTGCTTTGTGCGCTTTGGCGCAGAATCTGTGGATTTTGCGCGGGATTCTGCGGATTTGGCGAGATTGCTTGCGCTGAGTGCGGACTTTGCGGTGCTTGTCGTGTTAGATTTACATTCATTTGTTGCTCCATTTTGGACTCCCTTTTATTTAAAATGAAAAAATAATATCGTAATTTTACATTATTTTCGATATAGATTCTACGATTTTTTGCTATAATTGAATGAATTTTAAATAAATGGAGTGGATTATGAGACGAGCAGGATTTACGATGATTGAGATAATGTTTATCGTGGTGATAATTGGCGTTTTGGCGGCGGTGGCAATCCCAAGACTGATGGTTAGCAGGGAGGATGCGTGCTATGTGAAGTTGCGCTCAAATCTATCGGAGGCGCAAAGTGAAATCACGCGCCAATACACGAAAAACTTTATGCAGGGCAAGGCGATGAGTGATGCGGACCTAAAAAAGATACTTGATGATACGCTAGTGGCAAATACAAGCGCGGGGTGCGACTTTGCGGTGAAAAGCAAAGATAATGTGACGATGAATGTCGGTAGCGGAAATAAGAAAAAGTCCCTAAAACTCACGCTAGGCACGGACACAGCGACAAAGTCGCCCACCATCACTTGCGATACAGATGACAAAAAAACGGGCGAAATGTGCAAAAGACTGCTAGGGAAAAAGGGAAATACGAAATAGCGATTTGGCGTGGAATCTGCGGATTCTGCGAGATTCTGCGAATTGTGCTAATTTCGTCATTACGAGTGAGCATTAGCGAACGCGGCAATCCAAAAATATAATAGATTGCCACGATTTTGCTATGCAAAATCTCGCAATGACGGAAAAACGCACAAATAAATTTAAAGGAAGTAAAAATGAGCACTTTAATAATCGAAAATGTAAAAGATGAGTTTATCCCCGCATTTAGGGCGATAAGTAAGGCGATGGACGCAAAATGCAAGGTGCAAAAACCAAAATTGACAAAATTTGAAAAAGAGATTTTAAAAGCGCGCGCGGAGATTGAAAAAGAGCGCGAAAATGGGACTTTGCGAACTTTTAAGAGTGCTAGGGAGTTTAGAATGGCGGTTGAAAATGGCGAAATATAATATCAACTACGCAAAAAGTTTCATAAAAGATTATAAAAAGTTACAAACCAAAGAAAAAGACTTGACGGATGAAATAATTGACAAAATAGCAAATGGGAAATTTCTCGCACCAAAGCACAACGACCACGCGTTAAGCGGGAACTTGCAAGGCACAAGGGAATGCCATATCAAACCGGATTTGCTTTTAATCTATGAAAAAATTGATGATATTTTGCAACTAAATGCCCTGCGCGTGGGAAGTCACAGCAAATTATTTAAGAAATAAGCGCAGAATCTGCGGATTTGGCGTAATTCTTTTTAGTGCGATTCGCAGAATCTAGTGTGGATTCTGCGAATTTATTTGAATTTTCGTGTGAGATTCTGCGAAATTGTTTTGGCTTTGGCGCAGAATCTAGGGCAGATTCTGCGTTTTTATTTGGATTTTCGTGCGAGATTCTATAAATCGCAGAATCTAATGCAGATTCTGCATTTCTCAAAAATCCCGCTATTTAAAAATCTCACTGCCGATTCGCACCATATTTGCGCCATTTGCGATTGCGATTTTGTAATCGCTACTCATTCCCATCGATAAAATCTCCGCTCCATTTTTGCGAAGCGAATCAAAAATATGTTTCGCGCTTTTAAAGCAAAAATCTTGTATTTTTATGTCATTTGTATTTGTGGCGATTGTCATAATGCCTTTTAGGCGAATATTTTTGCAAGTTTCTTGTATTTTTTGATATGAATCTACTGCGGATTGTATTGTGAATCCAGATTTGGTAGATTCGCGTGCAGTATTTATTTCCATTAGGCAATTTAGCGTTTGATTGTTTGATTCAAGCCGTTTTTGTAGGCTTTGCGCTAATTTTAACGAATCTAATGCCTGAAAAAGCGTAGGTTTTAATGCCAAAAGCGCGTTTATTTTATTTTCTTGCAAAGTGCCGATAAAGTGCCACTCGATAGGGAGATTCGCGCTATTTTGCGCCTTTTGCTTTAAATCTTGGACTTTGTTTTCGCCAAATGCCCTTTGCCCCGCGTTATAAAGTGCGATTATCTGCTCCAAACTCGCATATTTGGATACGGCAACTAGCTTTATAATGTGGTGGGCAGAGTATTTTAGTCGCTCTGCTTCGATATTTTCGATGATTTGTGCCAAATTTTCTTGCAAAGTTTCTTGCAAATTGTCTTGTAAAATTTCTTGCATTTTTACCTCCATATTTTGCGCCTAAAAAGGCGAAGTTTTTGTGGCGATTCGCGCTATGTCGTTGTAGATTCCTAGTGCCATTAGGCTTAAAAGCAACGCCCACCCAAAGACAATTAGGCGATATAGGACTTTTTCACTCAAAGGTTTGCGCGTTATCCACTCATAGAGCGTGAAAATGATATGTCCGCCATCTAACGCAGGGATAGGGAAAAGATTGAGTAACCCCAAATTTATCGAAATAAGCGCAGTTATGCTAAAAAGCGCGACAAGTCCGCTGTCTGTGGCATTTGAGATAATCTGCACGATTGCAATGGGACCGCCCAGCTCACTTGTGGGGACAATGCCACTGATTAGCTTTTGGACGCTTAAAAGTATCATTTTCCCCGCATATAGCGTCTCTCCAAAGGCAAACGGGATAATTTCGCCTAATCCATAGCGGACAACTCCAACCTCGCCTTTTGCGCTAATACCGATAAAACTTTGCTTCACGCTCTCACCAAAGATATTTTTAGAATCTTGGACTTGCGGGATTAGCGAAACTTCATATATTTCGCCATCGCGCAAAAAACTTATATTTATCGCCTCTTTTTTATAGCCCACATAATCCGCAATATCGCGCCAAATTTTTATCTCTTTGTTATCAATTCGCACTATTTTATCGCCCGTTTTTAGTCCTGCTATTTTAGCAGGTGAATCCTTCATACTATCCCCTACAATAGGCAATAGCGCGTTAATCCCAGCAAGTCCAATGTAAATGTATAGCAAAAATGCAAGCAGCAGATTCGCCCCGCTACCCGCAAATAGAATGCAAATCTTTTGCCAATGTGGCTTTACATTATAGCTATCGCTATCAGTGCTTCGTTTGAGCGGGTCTAAATCGTCCTGCCCTTTCATCTGCACATAGCCACCAAGTGGAATGGCAGAAATCGCGTATTGCGTGCCATTTATGCGCTTTGTGAGAATCTTTTTGCCAAAGCCAATGCTAAAAACTTCAACCTTTACGCCAAAGATTCGCGCTACCAAAAAATGCCCCAACTCGTGGAAAAATATAAGAAACGACAGCACCAAAATTGAGATAATTAGCCACATTTATTTGCCTTTAAAAATTTTATTTATTAGATTCTGCGATTCGCAGAATCTAGCGTATTTTACGCGCATTTTTACACATAAATCGCAAAATCTACGCATTTCACGCACTTTTATAATACGCCTTTGTGTAATCATAGCCCGAATACAGCGTAACGACTACCGCAATCCATAGCAACGCTTCGCCCCCGGGGAACAAATCTGCTAGTAAAAACGCCACAGCCGTGATTTGAAAGCCCGTTTTGTATTTGCCTAAATTATTTGCAGCGACATTTTTGCCCTCACTTGCGGCAATTACGCGCAGTCCTGTGATGAAAAATTCTCTGCTTAAAATAAGAAACACAGCCCACGGATTTGCGCGTTCTAATATCAAAAGCCCGATAAACGCGCCTAAAATCAGCATTTTATCCGCCAATGGGTCAAAAACCTCGCCAAATTTGGATTTGACATTGTAGATTCGCGCGATATAGCCGTCAAAAAAGTCCGTGATTGAAGCGATACAAAAAATCAAACACGCAGTGTAATTCACCCACGAAAAATCCACGAAATCAGGCAACGGGCGATAAATAATCACGCATAATAGCAAAAATGCTAGTAAGATTCGTAAGACCGTTAGGATATTTGGCAAGATATGTAGAGTGTTGCGCATTTGTGCCATAAATCCTTTACAATCCTACTTAAATGTCGTCCCGCCATCAACTACAAAAGTCTGCCCCGTAACCCACGCGCTTTGAGATTCATCACAAAGAAAATACACCGCACCAGCCAAATCTTCGGGCGTCCCCATACGATTTAGCGGGGATTGTTCTTCGACTTTTGCTTTGACTTGCGCATAATCAGGGAATGCACGAAGCGCGTCTGTGTCAATGGGACCGCCACTTACGGCATTTACGCGAATCTTAAATTCACCTAATTCTTGCGCGGCATATTTTACCATTGTCTCAACGGCGTTTTTGGAGTTGCCGTGCCCTGCGTAGTTTGGCATATAGACTAAATTGCCTGTGGAGCTTAGTGAAACGATTGCGCCACCACTTGATTCGCCTCTTTCTAAATTTTTTTGCATTCGTTTTGTAGCCTCTTGTGCGCCTACCACAAAGGCTAAAACGGTCGCCGTGTAGATATTGTTTAATCCGCGCGGACGCAGTCGCATAAAGGGCGCAAATCCCCCAGCCACGCTTTTGCCATAAATAATCGCATTTGATACGAAAAAATCCACGCGCGAAAAATCGCTATCAATCTTTGTAAAAAGCTCCGTGTATTGCTCAGGCTCTAACACATTTAGCGGATAAAATCGCGCCTTTATGCCAAAGCGACTCTCCACATCGTTTGCGATTTTTTGCGCTTCCTCTTCGTTGCGATTGTAAGTAAAGGCGACATTTACGCCCTCTTGTGCGAATCGATACAAAATCGCCTTGCCAATCCCCCTTGTAGCACCGCTAATTACAAGCACTTTGCCTTTCATATTCTCACACATTTTTACATTTTGCATTTTTTCACCTCGTATTGTTTGATTATAGTTTCTAAATATGCTAAATTTTTCGCACTCACCTTGCTTAATGGCAATCTAAACTCCAAAGATTCGATAAGCCCACAAAGCCACATTGCCGTTTTGATTGGGATAGGATTCGTCTCGCAAAATAGGGCTTTGTTGATTGCAAAAAGCTCGGCGTTTATTTTGCGCGACTTTTCAAAGTTCCCATTTCGCGCACTATCTACAAGCTCCACGATTTTATCGGGCAGTAAATTGCCCGTTACGCTTATTGCGCCAACGCCTCCACTCGCCAAAATGGGATAGTTTATCGCATCCTCGCCACTTAAAATCGCAAAATCTGGCATTTTTGCATTTAGCGCGACAACGCGCTCAATGTCGCCACTAGCTTCTTTTACGCCATAAATGTTTGGATTTGCGCTAAAAAGTCGCTCCATCGTAGCAATATCTATGCCAACGCCTGTGCGACTTGGGATATTGTAAAGCAAAACGGGGATTTCCACAGCATTTGCGATTCCTAGAAAATGCTGATAAAGTCCCTCTTGCGTGGGTTTATTATAGTATGGCGACACACACAAAATCGCGTCTGCTCCCGCACGCTGTGCGAATTTTGCTAACTCAATCGCTTCTTTTGTAGAGTTGCTCCCCGCACCTGCTAGGATTTTCACGCCACTGCCTTTGCAAATGCTAACCGCTGCTTCAATGCACTCTTTATGCTCATCGTGGCTTAAAGTCGCAGATTCGCCTGTCGTCCCCATAGGCACACAAGCGTCCATTTTGTAAGCAATCTGCCTTTTTATGATTTTTTCATAGCTTACAAAATCAACTTTGTCGTTTTTAAATGGCGTGATTAGCGCACTCATCGCGCCCGTTACTTTTGTCATCGCCCTATCCTTGTGAGATTTATTGGCAAACTCATCATTTTTTCCTTAAAAACACTACTTTTTTCTTAAAAATAATGTCGTTGAATTTTCTATCTTAAAGTAGCGATTCGCCACTGCTACCAAATCTTTTGCTGTGATTTTATCGAAATTTTCCTCGTATTCTAAAAGTGGCTTGATATTGCCCCGCGCAAAGTAGCTACCATACAAAGACGCCACTGATGAGCTATTTTCTAATCCATAGATAAAATCCGCTTTGACATTGATTTTTGCTTTGTCAATGTCTTGTGCGGTAATTGCGCCTTTTTTGATGGATTCAAGCTGTTTTAGTAGCGAATCTTGCAAGGATTCGGCTTTCACGCCCTCATTTCCTGCTGCCATAAAGATAAAAAGCCCATCATCTTTTAGCTCCATATTGTAGCAATACACGCTTTGGGCGATTTGCTCTTTTGTAATCATATTTTGCGCCAAAATCGCGCTTTTGCCATTGCTTAAAATATAGCTCAATAAAGACAGCGCGATTTGGTCTTTATGCTCAAAATTGGGGATTTTAAAGGCAAGTGTGTAAAGCTCGACTTCTTGATTTTCACGCCGAATCTCAACAAATCGCTTGTCATCTTGCGGGGCTTCTTTTGCCCTAGTTTGCGGGAGAATCTCGCGTGTATTTTTGATATTGCCAAAATGTTTTTTAGCGATTTTAAAAAGCGTATTTGATTCGATGTCCCCAGCTACCAATATTATCGCGTTTTTGGGTTGATAAAAATTCCTATAAAATTCGCGAATATCTTTAATATCCCACGATTTTATGTCCTCCATAAAGCCAATGGGCGTCCAATGATAGCTATGCGTGATAAATGCGGTATTAAAAAGCCGAAAATACAAATATCCAGTAGGGCTGTTGTCCGTGCGCCAAAGTCGCTCTTCTGCCACGACATTGCGCTCGGTTTGAAATTCGCTATTTTTAAGTGAGAGATTTTGCATTAGCTCGGCAAAAAGGGATAGCGATTTGTCTAAATTGTCCTTGTGTGCCTTAATAAAATAGCGCGTGTAATCAAAACTCGTAGAAGCGTTGTTATTTCCGCCAAATCCTTTGACAATCTCATCAAACTCCCCAGCTTTGAGCTTTTTTGTGCTTTTGAAACTCAAATGCTCCAAAATGTGCGCGATGCCACTTTTGCCCAGCACTTCGTTGCGTGAGCCGACTTTGTAAAAGATATTTATATCCACAACTTTGCTATTATTTTTCATAGGAATCGCCACAACTTGCAGTCCATTTGGCAAAGTCATCTCATCGTATTTGTAAAGCGAACTTTTCGCAGAATCTAATGTATTTTTGGCATTTTTCGCAGAATCTGTGGCATTTTTCACGCCATTCGTAGAATCTAATATCGCAGAATCTATTGCGTGATTCGCAGAATCTGCCCCCGCAGCATTTAAATAGCACATAACAAGCACTCCATAAAGTATTTTTTTCATCAAATATCCTTTTTGAAATCAAACCTGCGATTATAGCATAAAAATTTTATGAAAAATGCAGTTTTCACAAATCAATCCCTGTAACACATAATTTTTATTTTCCCATCATCGCCTTTTGCCAAAGAAATGCGTTTTAGTTGATTGTTTTGCGAGGCGTTTATGAAATATCGCCGCATTGTGCCTTCAAAATCAACAAACCGCACGAAAAATCCCACACTCGCCTTTTCCTCGAACTGCACTTCAATCTCAAACATTTCCTCTTGCTTTGCGCGGATTTGCGCGAGTGCATTTGCCTCTTTTGCCTCTATGTCGCTAATTAGCGCAAAATAGTTGTTGTAAATCTCGTGGATTCTGCGATTTTTGAGTTTTAGGGCGTTTATTTGCTCCGCCCAAGCGGGGATTTGATGATTTTTGCCAAGCATTTGCTCTAATAATAAATCGCTATTATTTTTTAGCGAAATAATGCCATTTTTGTCCTGCATAACGAGATTTTTAAACTTTTTTATGGCGAATAATTTTTCATTTAAATTATCAAACTCCGCCTTTTTTGCGCCATAAGAGCAAGGATACAAAATAAATTCATTATTTTCCCCGCGAATATTTTTTGCGGTGAGCGACTTTTGGATAAAAAGCATATTATTTGATTGAATATGCGATATTTGCGCGAAATCAAAGTAGAGTTTTGAACCATTTAGATAATTTATTTGCAAATTATCGCATTTTATTTCGGCATTTTCACAATGGCGGATTTGCGCCTCATCGGCACTTAATCGCCCCTTTAAGTGCAGAATCTGCGCCTTTTTTGCAAATAAGTTGCTTTTTAAATGCACTTGCCCGTTTAGAAAAAGATTCTGCGATTTAATCTCCACTGCGCCGACATTGCCGATGATTTTCAAATCATCCACTTCTAAATTCACCCCGCTAGGAATGGCGTCTTTTAGAAGTGTGTCATTTTTTACGATGAGCGATTTTACGCACTGCTCTTTGATATTTTGAATATTTTTTGCGTTGATATTATCCACGATTATGCTTTTTGAAATCATCATAACGCCATTTACAATGGAGACATAACCGCTAGATTCTGCGGTGTAGATGATAAAATCATCTTTTTGCGCAACTGCGATATTTTCTCCCGCGCTAATGCCGATTGGATAACTCATCGCAACGCCGTAGA
This sequence comes from Helicobacter sp. 23-1045, assembly GCF_053654655.1. Taxonomy (NCBI): domain Bacteria; kingdom Pseudomonadati; phylum Campylobacterota; class Epsilonproteobacteria; order Campylobacterales; family Helicobacteraceae; genus Helicobacter; species Helicobacter sp. 23-1045. The sequence goes on along the minus strand of NZ_JBSIUR010000004.1, from coordinate 1,134 downwards.
GTTTCCCATAAATATTGCGCCACGGAAAGGCGTAGTGCGGTTTTTGATATTTTAGCAGAATCTCGCCACTCTCAACTTTGAAAAATCCCCCGCTAAGAAGCGGACTTTCTAACGATAAAATGGCGTCATTTTGACTTTTGGATAAAAGCAGGCGCGTGGCGGGAGTGTTGATATTTGGCTCTTTTAGCTTGCAAATATCAATCGTGTAAAACTCCGGATGAGTGTCGCTACTGCGAAGTTTTAGCGCGATATTTGCGATTTTCTCACTCAAATTGCCCCACTCCATATTGATGATAATCCCGCGATACGCACAAATATTTAAAATCGTTTGGTAAATAATCTCACTTAAATTGCCATTTTGCGGAATTCTTTGCGTTGCGATATTTGCGGTGAGTGCGGTTGCGCTTTCATTGCTTTGCACTTGGATTAAAATCGGGTAAAATGAAGTATTACGGCGGAAAATCTCAATCTCATAGTCCTGCATAAGGGCATTATTGCTATCGATATAATTTTTGATGGCGTCATTTGCGATATTTTCCCTCGCGCCATCCTTTAAAATGAAGGTTTTATACGAAATGAGATTGTAATCAAGGGTGAGCGGATTTACCTTATTTTCAAACGCAAATCGTTGCAGAATCTGCTTGATATCCTCACCACTGCGAATAATTTTGCCTTGCGTATTTTGCTCCACTCCAAAACCCTATTTTGAAAATAAAACTGCGATTATATTAAAACTTAGATTTAAAATAAATATTTGCGATGGAAAAAATGAAAATAATGTAGATTCTGCGAAATTTGTGGGATTTGGCGAATCGTAGAATCTAGCGCGGAAAAAGTTAAAAAACACAGAATCTTACACAAAAACTTCACAGAATCACACGCAAAAATCGCAGAATCTAATGTATGGATTGCCACGAAAATGCTACGCATTTTCTCGCAATGACGGATTATTAGATTCTGCGATTTTATAAAATTTTCGTGCGAGTCGCAGAATCTGCGTTTTATGTCTTTTAAAACAATCGAAGTAATGGCGGTAGTGCTTTGGATTATTTTTGCGTGAAACAAGCGAGATAGGACTTGTGCGTCCATCGAGCGCGGTTTTATGCAAAAATAATTCAAATGATTACCCAAGAC